>JAEEQC010000145.1 GCA_016285135.1 Lachnospiraceae bacterium | reverse complement strand
GGTCACTTTCTTATGTGCAAGATGTACAACGTGGCCGTACCCCAGTTCTACGTGGGCTTCGGACCCAAGCTGTGCAGCTTCAAAAAGGGAGAGACCCTGTTTTCGATCAGACTTCTGCCCTTCGGCGGAGCATGTCAGATGGCATCTCCCGAGGATCCGGATGTTGATCCCGAAAGGACCATAAACAGCAAGAAGCCGCTCATAAAGCTCTGCATATATGCGGCAGGACCGATATTCAACTTTATCCTGGCGTTTCTTGTGAGCCTGATCGTGATCGGATTTGTGGGTTACGATTCTCCCGTGGTTACCAGAGTCAGTGAGAACGGTCCCGCCTACGAAGCAGGACTTCGCCCGGGTGATGTCATCACGGGCTACAACGACATGTCGGTTCATCTCGGAAGAGAGCTGGCGGTAGAGCTCCGCTACGATCCGATCGACGGCAGCCCTATCGAGATCACATACGAAAGAGACGGCGAGGAGTACAGCACGACCGTCACTCCTTCATACAACAGGCTTTACAGGCTCGGCTTCTCGTACATGCTTGATGACAACAAGGCAGTCGTCGAAGCGATCGGCAGCGACGGTGCGCTTTATGAGGCGGGTGTCAGACAGGGCGATGTGATCGTCGGTATGGACGGCACAGAGATCAAGTCAGGCAACGATCTTAACAGTTATATCGGGCTTCATCCTTTTACGGGGGATGTTGTGTGTGTTTCAATCGAGAGAAACGGCACCGTACATGACTACTTCGTTACCCCCAAGGTGATCGAAGACTACGACGCGGGACTCTCGTTCAACAGTAATTACAGATCGGAGATCGGCGGACTCGCCGTTATAAAATATTCGTACTACGAGCTTCGTTATAACATCGTCGGAACCGTAAAGAGTCTTGTAATGCTCTTCACGGGCAAGCTTTCCTCGGATGATGTGGGCGGTCCCGTCAGGATCGTGGAGGAGCTTGACAATACGATCGAAGCAACTGAAGACCAGGGCGCGTTCATCGTGATCATGAACCTTATCAACTGGATCATCGTGCTGAGTGCGAACCTCGGAGTCATGAATCTTCTTCCGATCCCCGCGCTCGACGGAGGCAGGATCCTTTTTGCACTGATCGAGCTGGTGAGACGCAAGCCCATCCCGCCCGAAAAGGAAGGTATCGTTCATCTTGTGGGCGTGATACTGCTGCTGGCACTTACGGTGCTGATCTTCTTTAAGGATATCGTTAGACTTTTTACATGAGGATTCAAAAATGGACAGGATGAAGACACACGAAGTCAGGATAGGAAGTGTTGCTATCGGGGCGAACAACCCTGTGGCTATCCAGTCCATGACCAATACACGGACAGATGACGCAGCCGCTACGATCGCTCAGATCAAAGAGCTTGAAAAAGCGGGATGCGATATCATCAGATGCGCGGTGCCCGATGAGGCGGCCGCAAAAGCGATAGACAGGATCAAAGAGGGGATAAACATCCCTCTTGTTGCGGACATTCATTTTGACTACAGACTTGCGATCATGGCCATGGAGCACGGGGCCGACAAGATCAGGATCAACCCCGGAAATATCGGCTCGATCGACAACGTCAGAGCTGTCGTAAAGGAAGCTTCGCGAAGGGGACTCCCTATCAGAGTGGGAGTCAACAGCGGCTCCCTTGAAAAAGATATAGTTGCAAAATACGGCGGTGTCACCGCAAGGGGACTTGCGGAAAGCGCTATGAAAAATGTCAGGATTCTCGAAGATCTTGACTTCGGTAATATCGTCATCAGCATAAAATCCTCCGATACCATGATGTCGGTAGAGGCACATGAGCTTTTGAGAGAGGCCACCGATCATCCCATTCATGTCGGGATCACCGAGACCGGAACTCCGACATGCGGTATCATCAAGTCGGCGGTCGGGATCGGGATGATCCTCGGACGAGGTATCGGAGATACCGTCAGAGTCAGCCTTACCGCTGACCCCGTACTTGAGGTTGTGACCGCAAAGAGGATCCTTAAAACGCTCGGACTCAGGAAGGGCGGGATCGATGTTGTTGCCTGCCCTACATGCGGACGGACGAGGATCGATCTGGTCGGTCTGGCTACGCAGGTTGAAAAGCTCTGCGAGGGCTACGATCTCGATATTAAGGTTGCTGTTATGGGATGTGCCGTTAACGGCCCCGGAGAAGCGAAAGAAGCGGATCTCGGGGTTGCCGGCGGCAGAGGAGAGGGACTGATCTTCAGACACGGCGAGATCATAAAAAAAGTGCCGGAAGACATGATCCTCAGTGAGTTAAAGAAGGAGCTTGATTCCTATGCTGTTCTTTGATGCATTTCCTACACTGGAGACTGATAAAGAATTAAGAAACGTCTTTTCCAAGGCAACGGTGAGCTCCGTTACGGCGCTTCCGGATGCTGATGAGGTTGTTGTGCATGCCGTCAGCGACAAGTACATCACCGGTCTGCAGATCGCTTCCATGGAGAAGGCGCTTTTTGATTCCGTATTCTCAAAGGCCGGCAGGCTTGTCAGTCTCAAGGTCAAGTTCGATTTTGAAGATCACACGGACTTTAAGGCAATGTGGGAGAAGTACAGGCTTTATATGGCGGAGGAGATCGCCGTGGAGAGCGCCCTGCTTGCCACCATATACAGAAATGCGCAGGTCAGTGCGCAGGACTGCGTGATCACACTCGATATAGAAGAAAACTACATAGCACGCGAGAAGCAGAGCATTCTTGCAGGCATGATAATAGACCACTGGAAAGACCACTTCGGGATAGATGTAAAAGTCGATTTTAAGTACCACGAGGCTGTTTCGAGAGATAAGTCGCGTCGAGACGAAACTGTCCGCGTGATCAGAAAAGAAGAACCCATGGGAGCAAACAAGGCAGAGAACGAAGGCCTTGTTTCGCCCGCAGTCGACGACTGGTTCGACGACCTCTTACCCGACGACGATATGGACAGTGCCCCGGCTGCGTCGACTGCCGGTACTTCCGAGATCTTCGCCATGGCTGCCGAGGCCAAGACAGACGCAAACCCTCAGGGAGAGGCTACTTCCGGCCCTGCTCCCGTAGAAAAGAACGCAGAGGAAGATAAAAAGGCCAAAGAGCCCGAAAAGAAGACCGGAAAGTCCGACTCGAAGGACTATAAGCGTAAAGGCGCAAATTCCAAATGGAAGAATGCGAACTCACTTCCTCCGGATCCCGACATCTTCTACGGCAGGAACTTTGAAGGTGAACCCATCAAACTTTCGGAGCTTGCGGAGGCGGTCGGTCAGGTCGTGGTGCGCGGTATGGTAAGGGCCTGCGAGGACCGCGAAACGAGGACCGGCAAGATCCTTGTGAATTTTGCGATCACCGACTTTACAGATTCGATAAGGGGCAAGATCTTCCTCACGCCCGAAGACAAGGACGCCGTTCTTTCAAAGCTCAAGAAGGGCAAGTTCATCATGCTCAAGGGTATCGTCGACTACGATTCCTACGACAAGGAGGTCACTGTCCAGTCGGTTCAGGGCATCAGGTCCATTAAGGATTTCAGAAAGAAGCGCCGCGATGATGCGGAAGTGAAGCGTGTCGAGCTTCACGCACATACCCAGATGAGCGACATGGACGGTGTGATCCCGCCCGATGTGCTTATCAGGCGCGCTCTCGAGTGGGGGCACCGCGGTATCGCGCTTACCGATCACGGTGTTGTTCAGGCATTCCCTGTAGCGTTCCACGCTCTCCACGACAAAAAGAAGATCCCCGAGGAGCTCCAGGAGGCGGCCAAGAACTTCAAGATAGTCTACGGCTGCGAGGGCTATATCGTCGACGACGAAGTGGACAGCGTTACCGATGAAAAAGGCAGAACGTTCACTCGCGGCGAGGACGGAACCTACAGCGAAGAGGACATCCGTCATATGCCCTCACATCATATAATCCTCTTATGCAAGAACGATACGGGCCGTGTCAACCTCTACAAGCTTGTTTCGTATGCTCATCTCAAGTACTTCGGAAGGTATCCCAGGATCCCGAAGAGCCTTTTGAGAGAGAACAGGGAGGGGATAATCGTCGGATCGGCCTGCGAAGCAGGAGAACTCTTCCGCGCGATCGTTCATAACAAGCCACAGGAGGAAGTGGACAGGATCGCTTCGTTCTATGACTACTACGAGATCCAGCAGGTGGGCAATAACGCCTATATGATTAATGACGCTCGTTTCCCCGATGTCAACTCGTTCGATGACCTCAAGAGGGTCAACATGAAGATCTCTGACCTTGCGATCAGGGACAATAAGCCCTGCGTTGCAACGTGTGACGTGCACTTCCTTGATCCCGAAGACGAGGTTTACCGCAGGATCCTTATGACCTCCAAGGGATTTAAGGATGCGGACAACCAGGCGCCTCTTTTCCTGCACACCACGGATGAGATGCTCAGCGAGTGCGCATATCTGGGTGAAAAGCGTGCATATGAGGTGGTTGTCGAGTACCCTAATCAGATTTTCGATTCGATAGAAAAGATCGAGCCCGTGCGTCCCGATAAGTGTCCTCCCGTCATCGAGGATTCGGACAAGACGCTTCGTGAGATCTGTGAGAATAAAGCACATTCGATGTACGGAGATGTGCTCCCTGAGGCCGTTTCGTCACGACTTGAGCACGAGCTCGATTCGATCATAAAGAACGGCTTCGCCGTGATGTACATCATCGCTCAGAAGCTCGTGTGGAAGTCCAACGAGGACGGCTACCTCGTAGGATCGCGTGGTTCGGTCGGATCGTCGTTCGTTGCGACGATGGCCGGAATCTCGGAGATCAACCCGCTTCCTCCGCATTATTATTGCCCGGACTGCCACTACAGCGAGTTTGATTCGGATGTGTGCAAGGAGTATTCGAACAAGTCGGGATTCGACCTTCCCGACAAGGACTGCCCGGTCTGCGGCAGAAAACTCGTAAAAGACGGACAGAACATCCCGTTCGAGACGTTCCTCGGGTTCTACGGTGACAAGGAGCCCGATATCGATCTTAACTTCTCGGGAGAGTACCAGAGTAAGGCTCACGACTATACCGAGGTTATTTTTGGTAAAGGACAGACATTCCGCGCCGGAACGATAGGTACTCTTGCGGAGAAGACGGCATTCGGAATCGTTTCCAAATATTATGAGGAACGCGGGATTCAGATGCGCACCGTTGAAAAAGAAAGACTTGCCGATGGGTGTGTCGGGGTGCGACGTACATCGGGTCAGCACCCGGGCGGTATCGTCGTACTTCCTCACGGCGAGAACATTTTCTCGTTCACGCCTCTGCAGCACCCTGCCAACGACCTTACCAGCCCGATCATTACGACTCATTTCGAATACCATTCGATTGATCATAACCTCCTGAAACTCGATATACTCGGTCACGACGATCCGACCATGGTCAGGATGCTTGAGGATCTCACCGGCGTTGATGTTAAAACGATACCCATGGATGATCCCAAAGTATTGTCACTCTTTGCTTCGACGGAAGCGATCGGCGCGGATCCGAAGGATATTGACGGGATCGACCTCGGATGTCTTGGCCTGCCGGAGCTCGGAACCAATTTCGTCATGCAGATGCTTAAGGACGCAAAGCCAAAGACGTTTTCGGACATGGTTAAGAGTTCGGGTCTTTCTCACGGAACCGACGTTTGGACAAATAACGCGAGCGATTATATCAAGAACGGAGACTGTACGATTGAAACAGCCATCTGTACGCGTGATGATATCATGATCTACCTGATCTCCAAAGGTCTTGAGCCGGGTCTTGCATTCAAAACCATGGAATCCGTTCGTAAGGGCAAGGGACTT
>JAEEQC010000012.1 GCA_016285135.1 Lachnospiraceae bacterium | reverse complement strand
GTCCTTGCTCTGCGATTCCGGCTTTTTTGTCCGGGTCGCTGCGTCATTGTTCTGCGATTCCGGCTTCTTTGTCCGGGTCGCTGCGTCATCGCTCTGCGGTGTGGCGTCCTTGTTTTTCTTTTCTGAAACCTTTCCCTTGATCAGGCAGTGAACAAAGTTCGCTTCCAGGATCCTTTCGTAGTCATCATCACTGTTCTCATGATGGAGTAATCCGCAAGAAGTAAGCCTCCATTTAAGAATACCTCCGCGAATTCTGTTTTCGACTTCTCCCTCAGCTTTCAGTTTTTTCAGGAGTTCCTCGACTTTTCGTCTATTGGATTGATCTGTCGGTGCAAGACGAACACTTTCAGCTATCTCTTCCACGCTCAAGCCGGCAGAGCCTGCTTTTTCCGCCATTAAATCCCGTAAGACTTTCTTGTCCTTCCTGATCTCGTTCTCTCTGTCCACGGCCTTGTTTATGCCGTTCTTTCCGATGTTAGCTTTACTCCCTTTGTTAATGTCCTCTTTTGACATGCTTTTCTCCTTTCAACAAAAAGGAGCTATATGACACAGACATAAGATCCGTATCAAATAGCCCCAATGGCTGTCCCGAAGCCCTGTTGCTTCGGTCATATTCACTTGATGATTCCGGTGGTGCTGTTACTCGGCAGTATTCAAGATCGTCCGCTTTTTAACGACCATGACCTTGAGCCCGCTCCCGACCGCACGCTTCAACTCGATATCATTGCCCTTACTGATCTCGTCGACAATTGACTCGATGTTTTTGATGATCTGTGCCTTAATCGACTCTTTTTTTTCGTTCATATCGTCACCTCTCATATACTGTGGCAGGATGGATGCCGATCATTCATCCATCCCTTTAAAAACCGATCATAGTTCCCGGGAACGGTTTGATTCTACATCAAAATATAAAAACAGTCCATCGCCAAAAATGGTCAAAACAGCTGATTTTAGGGCATTTATGAGCTTTTCCGGAATTGTATATACAATTCTTTTTCGTGACACGTTCTCTTTTTGTCCGGTAGACATTGTCATAAGGATGCAGACCATATAAAAATGATCGTCAACACATTATAATAACAATATTTGATAGGTTAGAAATTGTCAGACTTTATTTGTTGCTAATTCAATTAATACTCATCATAAACCAATCCTGCCAATCTCTTCGGTCTTATTCCGATACGCTTCAATAAGCTCATCGTGGTGAGAACTTACGAACGCCGCATCATTATCTCTTGATGCAAACTCCAGATCCTTGGCTTTTGCACCGATATCTTCTATTCCGAGAGTGTTGGAATTGCTCTTGAGGGCGTGTACAAGTATGCTGTAGTCCCCAAGTTTTCCACTGTCATAAAATTCCTGCAGCTGCGATGAACGCTGTTTAAAGCTTTTAACATAGTCACCTACAAGTTCAAGATAAAACTCCGCGTCACCGGCCGCATATGCAAGACCTGATTTGGTATTGATGCCGAGTTCTTCAAGCAATGCGAGCTGCTCATCCTTACTCTTTTTGGAAGATGCGCCGGCTACATCAGATCCTCCCGGGGTGCTTTCTTCCGATCCGAACTCAAGTGCATCTTCGCCGGAACCGAATTCAAGAGCATCATCCTCGGGGTCGAATTCGAGTGCCCCGTCATCCGGACCGAATTCGAGGATTTCTTCGGATTGTTCCGGAAGCTCTTTTTTAAGGAGTTTTTCCATGGCCGCGGGATCTATGGGCTTTGCAAGATAACCGTTAAAGCCCTCCTCAACGTACTTGGCCTCCATACCGCTGATCGCGTTGGCAGTGAGAGCAATGATCTTCCACTTGTCTCCGCCTTTCATCTCTCTCATCTTGTGCATGGCCTCGACACCGTCCATCTTGGGCATCATGTGGTCCATAAAGATGATGTCGTACTTCTTATCCTTAACAAGCTCGAGAGACTCGAGACCGCTGGCGGCAAGATCGGGTACGATACCGTAGGGCTTCAAAAGTCCCGCAGCAACCTTAAGGTTCATGTCGTTGTCGTCAACGATGAGCACGCGTGCCTTCGGGGCAAAGAGCTCCTTCTTTGCTCCGGTCTCTTCTTCGGAGATCTTCTTCAGTCTGTCGGAATAATTGCCGATGGGGTCATCGGAGAGTACCTGCTGCGAAACAGTGAAAGAGAATTCCGAACCGACTCCGTAGATACTGTCGACATGAAGCTCGCTGTTCATCATGCCGAGGAGCTTGGTGACGATCGACATTCCGAGTCCGGTGCCTTCGATGTTCCTGTTGCGGATCTCTTCGATACGCTCGAACGATTCGAAGAGCTTCTTCATATCCTCGGACTTGATGCCGATACCGGTGTCCTTGACCGACACGAAGAGGCTGACATTGTCGCCGTCCCGGCCTGCGTCCTTCATGGTGAGAGTGACGCTTCCTTCATGTGTGTATTTGACCGCATTTGTGAGCAGGTTCATGACTACCTGCGAAACGCGGACATCGTCGCCGAAGAGGACTGCGGGAAGGTTAGGGTCTATATCCGTTATGAAGCGGAGCGACTTCGCCTTCGCGCGTTCGTCGATCGTGTTGACGAGGTTGTTGATCATCGAAGCAAGGTCGTACTTGGCGGGGATGATCTCCATCTTGCCGTCCTCGATCTTTGAAAAATCAAGGATCGAGTTGATGAGTGCGAGAAGGTTATGACCGGAGTTTTTAATGTTTATGGCATAATCCCTTATGGTTTCATCCTTTGACTCGCGTATGATCATCTCATTCATGCCGAGCACTGCGTTGATGGGAGTACGGATCTCATGTGACATCTGCGCAAGGAACTGGTTCTTGGCTTTGCCTGCCGCAACCGCAGAATCGACTGCGTCCTTCATCTGCGCGTTTGTTCTGTCCTGCCAGCGGATCATGTTGCCGAGGGTCCTGTAGATGAGGACGATGCAGACGATGAATGCCGCAACACAGATCAGGTCGTACACGATCATCGATCCGTAGATCGGTGAGATACTCTTCACTATATATATGGAGAAATCCGTACTGTCACTCTTTGTGGCATAGAGAAGCTTGGTGCTCGAATCGTAGTCTTTGATGAACTCCACGGTGTTCGAGTCTTCAAATGCCTCTCTGTAGGGAAGATCGGAGATGTTGGTGCGTGTGTCCGCAGTCATCTGATACTTTCCGTACGGATGATTTATGATGTCGCCCTCGTTGTCCACAAGGAATGCGTACCCTGTGTCCGAGTAGCTGTCACCCAAAATGTTTACGAGCGCGTCCATATAGAAGTCAATACCGAAGTTTCCGACAAACTCACCGGTCAAACTGTCACGGACCGTTTCCGCGATCGTCACGCAGTAGCCGCCTGTAGGCTGATCGTAATAGGGAGTGGTTACGATCCAGCCCTCTTCACTCTTACTGAGACTGATGTACCAGGGGCGGTCTTCAACGTGCTGATCCGGATCCGGCTCCCACCCGTTGTTCATGTATACTGTATGGACACGCTCGGGGTTGGTGATATATGATGCCGAAATCTCGGGGTATTGTTTTGTTATCTTGTTCAGGAACTCAACTGTTCCCTCATAATCGTCGAGCATATCGGGGTTCGTCGAGAAGACGCTGCAGAACATGTCGAGCTTGCTCTTTTGCTCCGAAAGCCATTTGTCAAGCCTGAGCTTGTACTCGTCGGCTTCTGTCTTCATCTTTGTGTAACCGAGCTGATATGTCGTCTGTAAGTTGGTGTATAACGAGATCATCATAACGATGACCGTGATGGCGATGATAAGGAAGCGGAAGCGGTTGTTGATCCTGAACTTGTGGATCGGGAAAAGGCTTCTTGCCTTGCTCTTCTCGGTGCGGAGGATGCTCTTGTAGGAGATGATCTGACCGAGCTTCTCGCTGAGGCTCTGGCCTGCTTCGCGGATCCTCGCGAATTCAGACTCGACGTCTGTATCCGAAGCGGCGTTTGCGCGGCTTGAGATCTCGATGATCCTGCTCAAGGGAGCCTTTAGTTCACCGCTGATGCCGGAGAGAAACTCGTCCCTTGCGGTGAGAGCGTTTTCGGCACGTCTGCGGCTGCGGGAAGCGAGCACGTAGAGTACGATGATGACAGCAAAGAGGATCAGCGAAAGGAAGACGGTAAGACCGAGCTGTATGTATGAGCCACGGTAAAGCTCCCATTCGTTTTCACTGACGATCAGGTACCAGCCGTTACCTGTCTTGGTGGCAAAAAGATTTTTGTGAAGGAAACCGTCTTTGACTTTTGTGGAAACTACGCCTGTTCTGTTCTTGACGAGAGAGTAGATCGCAGCGTAGTCGGGAAGTGCGCTGATAAGAGACTGACCTATGAACCCGGGGTCGGTCGAGCCCGCGATGATCCCTTCATCGGTAACGATGACGGCGTCTGCCGACTCGGTACTGTGAAGCATTTTGATGTATTCCTGGATCTTATCGAGGGTGTAATCGACCCCGAGTACAGTGTCGTTGTCTCCGAGCATTACGGAGACTGTATAGCAAATGTCCTTTGTTAACGCGTCAATATAGGGGGAGCTTACGTAGGGCTTGCCGTTATTCTTGATGGCGCCTGTGTACCAGGGCCTGTCGGTTCCGACGTAGCCGTCCCTGTCGGAGAGGTCGGGGATGAGGTCCCACCCCGTTCCTGCCAGATATACGTTATACGCACCGTCGTTCTCGACGAGCGCGTTCTTTTTCCTATAGATGAAGTGCTCGAGGTCGAGCCTGTCGTCAAGGTGCTCGCGTGCTTCCATTGCAAGCTCCATGGTGACGTTGTTGGCCTCGTTGATAGCGGCTTCAAGAGCACTGCTCACGGACTGAAGCTTGTAAGAGCCTGAAGTACGTGTCTGCTCACGGGTCATATTGAAAACGATAAAAATGTCCATGAACACGATCGCGATGAGCAGGACTGCGATAAATGCGATCAGTGCGCCGTTTTTGTTCTTCTTCAAGATGTTCCTTCTTCCTGTCGTAAAACATTATGTATCGGGACGCAACCGAAACGGATCACGCACCTTGTTTCTCAAGTCTGATCTGTCTGGCGGCTTCTCTTATGGAGTGTTCAAGCCAGCTCTCGTCAGCGGGTTTCGATATAAAATCATAGATATGATTGCGGATAGCCGTCGCGGAAAAATAGGGATCGTTGCTGATCCAGATCACGCGTGTGGCGGGGAAGCGCATCGTGTATTCGAGCGAGACTTCCATGCCCTCGGCGCCGTCAAGAGAGACGATCACCATATCGTACACAACCTTGTAGATCTTATGACCGCTCAGTTCTGCGCGCGAAACCGAGTCGGGGCCGCATGCCTTTTCGACCATCTCTTTCAGGACGTTAAATTCGGCACCGTCCCGTGTGTATATCATCGCGTTCATACCTGTCTCCCCTGAGTCTCATCCCAATTCACATAAGCCACCGCCCCATCCCCACCCGAAAGGGGCGGCGGCACTTGAAAAATGTAGCAAAAAAGTATAATGTAACAGTGTGTCCGACAGGACACGGCATATACTTTTTGAGCTTACGGGACATAGGATATGACATCGATCGTCCCAAATCAACAGACTTGGTAAAATCGGCAGTCGAGTTGGTAAAACCGGCAAAGCCCTCATTCCGGCATAAAGGAGTTTCCGCCCATGAACATTGCGATAGTAGATGACGAACAGAGCGAGATCGACCGGCTTACGGAAGTACTCAACGAGTACGCCCGCCTCAACAGGCTCGACATGTCCCTTTTTGTCTTTCACAGCGCCGGTGAAGTGCTTGAAAACTACAGACCATATGCGTACACGCTGATATTCCTCGATATCTATATGCCCGGAGAAACCGGGATAGAAGCGGCGCGAAGGATCCTTGAGATCGACAGCGGAGCCATGATCATCTTCCTTACTTCGAGCGATGCGCATATGCCGGAAGCGTTCTCACTCCATGTCTACGACTACATCAACAAGCCGGCCGGACGCGAGCGACTCTTTAAGGTAATGGACGACGCGCTCATGCGCACCACGACGGCGAGCGCGGAACCGGTCTTTACGTTTATGAGCAACCGTCACACGGTCGCCGTACGTTTCTCGGAGATCCTGCTTGTCAGGACGAGCGGCAGAAACCTTGAGATAGTCGACACGGACGGAGAGAGTTACGAGACAAGGCTGGCTTTTTCCGAAGCGGAGAAAAAGCTCGCAGCCGACGCAAGGTTCCTTACCCTCATGAAGGGGATCATCGTGAACATGAACTATATCACCGACATACGTGAGGGACTCTGCTACATGACGAACGGTGAGTGCGTCGCCGTGAACGTCAAAAATTCAAGATCACTCATCGCCACATGGCAGAACTACAGGATCGGAAGCATCCGCGCCGAGCGCAGGGAAAGGAGACAGCAGAATTGAGCCTTAATGATTTCCCCGCAGTATTTCTGAATCTGCTTTCGCTGGTGCTCGTCACGATCTTTTGCTACATCCCCATGAAAGGACGCATGAAGAGGAGTATACCGGGAACAATACTCACAGTATTTTTGCCCCAGCTTTGCCTCATCGTACTCGCGTCCTTTATCGCGATCAGATTCGATCTTGAGCCCAATGTGACCAGGATAACGCTTGGTATCCTGTTCTTCCCCATATACTACAAAAGCCTCGATGTACATATCTCGAAGGTGATCAGTGTCTATATCTATATATATTCGCTGGTCATCATCACTTACAATTTCGCGAATGCCTGGGATGCGTTTAATTACCCCGAACTCGGTGCGGGATACTTTACTCTGTCAAATTCTTTGATCCAGCTTCTTCTGCTGAGTGTCTTCTTTGGCCTCTTCGCCTACCCGCTCAAGAGGTTCGGAAGGATCCTCGTCGAGAGGCTGTCGAGTCCGACCGTCTGGATCTCCGCAGCCACGGTGCCCGGGTTGATACTGCTTTTCAATGCGGCGCTGAGACTCAGAAAGTACAGCACGCTTTTCTTCAACAACGTGCTGATCGCCTATATCGCCCTTAATCTGGCCTGCCTTCTGATCATCATACTGTTAAGTATTTTCTTTTACTTCATTGTTTCGAGGATCTACAGGGAGACACAGACTCAGGAAGAGATCAGGATCCTTAAGCTGCAGGAACGCTATTTCAAGGCACAGCAGAATTACATGAACGAGACGTCGCGCGCCCGTCATGATTTCAAGCACGCCATTCGTACACTCGAGAGGCTTGCGAGCGACGGGGACCTTGACGAGATCAAGAACTTTCTCAGCCGCTACACCGATTCAATGCCACGTACGGACATTGTTTATTACTGTGAGAACATGGCAGTGAACGCGCTCCTTAACTACTACATGGAGCAGGCCAAGGAGGCAAAGACACGTTTCACACTCGAGGTCAACATGCCTTCGCAGCTTCCTGTGGATGATGTCGATATGTGTGCCCTGATCGGAAATATTCTTGAGAATGCGATCATCGCGTGCATGGACATCCCGACAGACGAACGGTTTATCGATCTCGCGATCCGCGTCGAGAACAAGTCCATGCTCTATATCGTGGCATCGAATTCGTTTAACGGCGAAGTAAAGATCGAAGACGGCAAGTACAGGACGACCCACGGCGGCAGCGGCATCGGTCTTTCCTCTGTTACGGCGGTGGCGCAGGCGTGCGGCGGAACAGCACGTTTCTCTCATGAGGGAGAAGAGTTCTTCTCGGATGTCATACTGCCTCTTAAGAATAACGACGCGATCCGGTAAACCTCTGATACTGATTGAACGTTTGAATACTATTGCATTTAAGGTGGGATTTTTGGTATAATAGCGAACGTACACACGGAATCATCCAAAGGAGGAAAGATCAATGGGCAGTAAGTATGAAGGAACACAGACACAGAAGAATCTTGAGGCAGCATTTGCCGGTGAATCACAGGCCAGAAACAAGTACACCTACTTTGCTTCCAAAGCAAGAAAAGAGGGTTTTGAGCAGATAGCTGAGCTTTTCGAGCTCACAGCAAACAACGAGAAAGAGCATGCAAAGCTCTGGTTCAAGGAGCTCGGCGGTATCGGAACAACAGCCGAGAATCTTCTTGCGGCAGCAGAAGGCGAGAACCATGAGTGGACAGACATGTACGAAGGATTCGCCAAGACAGCTGAGGAAGAGGGCTTCAAGGCACTCGCAGCCAAGTTCAGAGGCGTTGCCGCTATAGAGAAGAGACACGAGGAAAGATATCGTGCACTTCTTCACAACGTTGAGGCTCAGGAAGTGTTCAAGAAGAGCGAGGTTAAGGTTTGGGAGTGCCGCAACTGCGGTCATATCGTTGTCGGAGAGGCAGCTCCCGCAGCGTGCCCCGTTTGTGCTCATCCTCAGAGCTACTTCGAGATCAGCAGCGAGAATTATTGATGATCGTTATTTCAGGGTCCGGAACAAAGAGTTCCGGACTCTTTTTATATACGTGTACTTATTTATTTGGTTTAAAGCGAAATCACACACCTTGTATACGTGAATTTACTGAATATCCGACTCACAAACTGTGTAATTAAATATTTTTTTTACAAATATCAAAAAAACGCTTGACAATTATTGCAAACATGATACACTATGTGTATGTTTACTTAACTGCTTTGCATTTTTGTGACATTCAGGCAGGAATCTCGTGCTGAGAACAGCACCTATTATAGGAGGATAAACAATGAACAAAAAAGAGCTCCAAAGACAAGAGAGTAACAAGCGCATCTTAGACGCAGCAATGATCGAGTTCTCCAAGAACAACTATCAGGTTGCCACCCTTACCGACATCGCTGTCAGGGCAGATGTCTCCAAGGGCCTCGTTACACTCAGGTTCGGCAGTAAGGCAGGTCTCTTCCTTGAGCTTGTGAAACTGGTTTGCGAAAAGGAACTCGTTTTCCCGAATAATCCGATCAAGAGCTTTAACGATGCTGTACTCGATGTTGTTGCATACAGCAAGTACCTTGCAAAAGAGAAGCTTAATGTTGCGAAATTCCTTTACAGGTTCTTTGTTTGCTACGAGTACATCCCTGAGGACAGCCGTGAGACTCTCAAGGAGCACATCAAAGGCCTGAAGGCTGTGAAGTACTTCGAGAGCGAGGCTAAAGCCGGCAAGCTCAACAAGCGCTTTGATGTGTTCGGATCGCTCAATCTTTTCATGACGAACTGCCTGAGTCTTTCAATCTCGACAATAAACGCCGGAGTTGACTTTATCCCCGACAAGGATTATCTGGTTATGCTTCCTCTTATTCTTGAACCCAAGAAGAAGGGCAAGTGATCACCCGCCCGGAATCAAAACCTTTTACCAAGAGCTTTCACATCCCTCTGCTTGCATTTGTGCGGCAGAGGGATGTATACTTTTAAGACATACAGTCAGACAGCTCGGAGGCAGGATGAACAGGATCGTAAAAATTCTCAACAGGATCTCTATCAGACGCAAGCTCTATATGATGCTTGTGCTGTGCGTGTTTCTTCCGCTCCTTATCACGGACTTCCTTTTCGCTGTCATCGTTATCAGGACAGAGATGGATGAAGACAAGGCTGTCATGAAGAATGTTGCGGAGTCTGTCGAGTTTACGATGACCGATTACTGCGATTCGGCCTATGTCTTTCTCAACAGCCTTGCTTCCGACAGGGCGATAACCCAGTTCATAGAATCCGAATACGGCTCGCCTCTGAGTTTTTACGAGGAGCGTTATCCGCTCGTCAGCAGGACGCCTTTCTCAAACGACAGATTCACCGCTACCATTTTTTCGCTCAAAAAGGGTGTGGTGAGCGGCGGCAGCTTCCAGGACCTTACAAGATATACCGACACATCATGGTACAAGGAATATCTGAGTCTGCCCAACCCCTACGTGCTCCATATAGATTACGATCAGATCTACTGGCGTGAACAGAGGGTGGTCAGCCTCGTGAGCGTCTGCAATATCTTCAGAAAATCCGAGAGCAAGGAAGACAAGCCCCTTATCAAAGTCGACATGAATTACAGCGACATCCAGCAGGCGATCGAGAATGCCAAGTACTCCAACACCGTATATGTATGCCTCGGGGACACCATCGTCTTTTCGAACGACCCCAAGGGCGGTGTCAATACGCCTTTTACGGTGCTGACGCCCGATATCACGGAGAAAGCGGCTTTTAAGACCTCTTTCAACCTCATAGACAAGTCAATCGACGTTTATGTGATGGGAAACGAGAATATCATGGCCAAGGCACTCGGTGAGAACGCCAGGTTGTTCGCACTCCTTATATTGTTAAACCTTATCATCCCCGTTGTACTTTACAGACTCTTCGTCAGATCGTTCATTGACAGGCTGAGGACTCTCACGAACTTCATCGAGACAAATGATGTCGATTCGCTCGGAACTCTCGGACAGAATGAAAAAGGAGATGAGATCAGTACGCTGACGCAGGCATATAACGATATGACTGTCAGGATCAACAGCCTTATCGATAACGAGTACAAGGAAAGGCTGCGCAGACAGGACATGGATCTTGCACGTCAGAGAGCAGAGCTTCATGCGCTTCATTCGCAGATCAATCCGCACTTCCTTTTTAATGCGCTTGAAAGCATAAGGATGCACTCCCTGCTCAAGAAGGAGAACGAAACGGCGAGGATGGTCGAAAAGCTCGCGATCATACAGCGTCAGAACGTTGAGTGGAACGAGGACAGCGTGCGTATCAGCGACGAGATCAGGTTCGTTGAGGCCTATCTTGAGCTGCAGAAGTACAGGTTCGGCAACAAGCTCATGTACGAGATATCCGTTGACGAAGAGTGTGAGAATGTCAGACTTCCGAAGATCACGCTCGTTACGTTCGTGGAGAATGCCTGCATTCACGGCATGGAGAATAAGACATCCTCGTGCTACATATTCGTCAGAGTGACAAGGGAACCCGGAGAACTCGTACTGGAGGTCGAAGATACAGGCACGGGCATCCCGGACGATGAATGCCGCAAGCTCATCGAAGACATCGAGAATGTTTCGATGAGCACGATAGAAGACAGAAAGAGTATCGGAATCCTTAATGCCGCACTGAGGCTTAAGATGTTCACATCAGGCAGGGTAAAATTCGAGATAGAGAGTGAACACGGAGTTGGCACGATCATTACGATCAGAGTACCGATCGAAACTGAGAATACAGTTGAGGAGGAAAAGCAGTGCTGAAAGTATTACTTGTGGATGATGAGCCCGTTATCCTTGAAGGGCTCAAAGTGATGATAGACTGGGAACAGGAGGGACTTCAGGTCGTCGGAAGCGCGACGGACGGGATGGAGGCTTTCCGGATGATCAGGGAACTCTCGCCCGATATCGTTATCACGGACATCAAGATGCCGAGAATGTCGGGACTCGAGCTGCTTGAGCGTGTGCGCGAAAAAGGCGACAAGCAGACCGGGTTTATCGTCCTCACGGGCTTTGATGATTTCTCCTACGCGAGGAGAGCCTTGAAGCTCGAGGCGATCGACTACCTTTTAAAGCCTGTTGAGAAAAAGGAACTTCTCGGCGCCTTAAAGAAAGCGTCTATGATCCACGAGGAGATCAACAGGAGCAGGAAGACGGACAACGAGCTTCAGAAGGAGGTCCTTTTCCACAACATAATCTCCCTGATAAACGGCAAGAGTGACAACGCGTCCGTCAACAACGTCAAGCAGTATCTCGGAAAGCTTACGGGTGTCAGATATATCTCGATCGAGCTCGGAGAGAATCACGAGAGTATCTCGGGCGCAACGGTAGACGACAAGAGGCGCATGCAGAAGCAGATGTATTCGGTCTGCCTCGAGTACGTCGAGGATGAGTACAGAGTGCTCTTCGATGTTTCGCTGAGAGGCTCGAGCTACGATGTCGGTTTTATCTACAGTGACGAGCTCCTCTCGGACGGAGTCTCCGAACAGGAGTATTTCTCGGACTTCAGAAAGATGCTTGATGACAGGCTCGGATTCCCCGTGGTCTTCATACCGGGCAGAAAGGTGGACAGCCTTGCCGAGATCGCGGTTTCCTGCAAGTCGGTCGCGATGGCGGATTCGCTGCGTGAGTGGAATACCTACGAGGACGCAGACGAAGCAAAGCTCGCAAGCTTTATAAACAGTGGACTTGCGGTTGACAAGAAAGAGGTCGATGAGCTCGTCAGATCCGTAACCCGCAACAGAAAAGAAGACATCATCAAACAGGCGACTCAGCTCGTTGATTCTTTCCAGGGAATGGAGAACCGCTTTATATCCATGATCATAGACTACCTGATCTTCGGCCTCATCGGCACCGCCAAGGAACTTGACAGCCAGATCGACCAGGAGGAAGTCCTTCGTTATATCAGTGATTCCGTTTACGAAGAGATAGAGCTCAAGAGTGACAGCGAGAATCTTTCAAAGATACTTGTCGATTACGCGGAGTACCTTGATGAACTTCGCTCGAGCAATTCGGCCGGTATCTTAAAGAACATAGAAGAAGACATACGTGACAACTACCGTGAGAACCTGACTCTCAAGGAGCTCGGAGCGAAGTATTACATAAACGCTTCGTATCTCGGACAGCTTTTTAAGGCCAAGTACGGAACCACCTTTAAATCGTTCCTGCACAAGATAAGGATCGAGAAGGCGGAAGAGCTGCTCGTGAACAGCGACATGAAGATGTACAGTATCGCGGAAGCGGTAGGCTACAAGGACACGGACTATTTCATCGATCATTTTATTGCTGAGAAAGGATGTACGCCGAGCAAGTACAGAAAAGAAAAGAACAAAAATAAGGAATCGTGAGTTATAAAACATAACTTTATATATTGGCGATAAAATTAGACATCAAAGGAAAATCTTAAGATTTTTCCCCGACTTTTTTAAAAATTCGTACGGTATAACTAAAAAAAGCCTATGTTAGAATGATGTAAGTAGTGCAAAACTACCAAAAATTTAGAGGAGGCAACTATGAAAAAGTTAGTAGCACTGTTACTCGTTCTTGCTATGGCTATCGCATGCCTTACCGCTTGCGGCAAGTCAGAAGAGAAGACAGAGACACCTGCAGCAGAGACACCCGCAGCTGAGACACCTGCAAAAGAGACTCCTGCAGCAGAGACACCCGCAGCAGAGACACCCGCAGCTGAGACACCCGCTGAGACCCCTGCAGCAGAGACACCCGTTGATGTAACAAACTTCACAATGTTCATCACAATGCCCGGTTCAGAGATCAACTCCGACAATGAGATCGCTGAGATGATCGCTCAGAAGTGGGGCGTTAAGGTTAAGGAGACCTGGCTTACAGGTCAGACAGCTTCCGAGGCAACAGGTACACTCCTTGCTTCAGGACAGTATCCCGACTTCATCGATTCCGACGAAATGAACATGCTCGTTGAGGCTGATGCTCTTGTAGCTCTTGATGACTACATTGATCAGTATCCTGAGTTCAGAGACGAGTGGTTCACTCCCGAAGAGTGGGATAAGTTCCGTCAGCCCGATGGACATATCTACTGGATCAACCCCTTCGGCAACACAATGGGCAAGTCCAAGGCTACAACACATAACGACGAAGCATTCTGGCTTCAGGTTAGAGTTCTTGAGTGGGCAGGATACCCTCAGATCGAGACCATGGATGACTACTTCGACGTTATCGAGCGTTACATTGCAGCTAACCCTACAATGGAAGACGGCACACCCAACATGGCTTACACAATCCTTTGCGAGGACTGGAGATACTTCTGTCTTGAGAATGCAGGACAGTTCCTTGCAGGATATCCCAATGATGGTTCTGTAATCGTTAACAAGTCAACCATGACTATCGAAGATTACAACACATCAGCTGATACAAAGGCTTACTTCAAGAAGCTCAACGAAGAGTACCAGAAGGGCTTCGTTGATCCCGAGAGCTTTACTCAGACATACGACGAGTACATCGCTAAGCTTTCAACAGGTCGTGTACTTGGTATGGTTGATCAGTGGTGGGATTTCGCTTACACTGTAAACGATGTATTCAAGACACAGGGCCTTGATCTCAAGGGCTGCAACTATGTTCCTTTCGGTCTTACAACTGAGAAGGGCATGGTTAACAGATGGCATACATATGATGACACTGTAAACCAGGCATCAGGTATCGCTATCACAACATCTTGTGCTGATCCCGACAAGGCATTCAAGTTCATCGTTGATTGTACAATGGATCAGGAACTTCATGATCTCAGATTCTGGGGCGTAAAGGGCGTTGACTACGAAGTAGATGCAGACGGCCTCTACTACAGAACAGATGCTCAGAGAGCACAGTGGGCTGACACATCTTACCAGGCAGCTCATCGTTGCCAGTACAGCTACTTCCCTCAGTGGCATGGAACAAGCCGCGATGGCAAGAATGCTAACAAGCCCGAAGAGCAGCCTTCAGAGTTCCAGAACGATATGGCTAAGCCTCTTGTTGATTGCTTCGCAGCTTACGGCGCAGGCAACTATCCTGATATGATCGGTTCTATCCAGGAGACAAACGGACCTTGGTTCCCGATGTACAGCTACTCCAACAACTTCACAACAGAGACACCCGGTGGTCTTGCTTGGGCTCTTATGGGCGAGACAAAGCATGAGTGGCTTCCTAAGGTTGTTATGGCTGCTGACTTCGAGCAGGGTTGGGCTGATTACATGAACGCATACAACGCTTGCAATCCTCAGGACTTCCTTGCTGAGATGCAGGAGATCCTTGATACATTCAAGTAATGTATTAGATCAGCTTATCTGATTTAAAAATCCACGGGAGTGGCGCAGAGTTTCCGATACCGGAAATCCGGTGCCACTCCCTGTTTGTTAAAAGATAGGAGAAGCCATATGGCTAAATCGGCAGCAACGATCAGTGCACCGCGTAAAGATCGGAAATTCACTTGGAAAGAGGTCAAGAGACAGAAGGTTCTTTTGATCATTGCACTTATAGTATTCCTCTACGGTATACTTTTCTATTACCTTCCTCTTTTCGGATGGGCTACTGCATTTATCCAGTATAAGCCTAAGTTCGGAATCTTCGGATCCTCATTCATCGGATTCGATAAGTTTAAGTTCCTTTTTACCAATGAAAGCATTGGTTTCTGGCGTGTTATGCGTAACACGTTCTGTATGGGTGCTTTGAACCTTGTTACATCAACGTTCATGGCGGTATTGTTTGCAATACTTCTCAACGAGATCAAGCCTAATCTGATCAAGAAGCCCATTCAGACAGTTTCGTACCTCCCTCACTTCCTTTCATGGATCGTCGTTACAGGTATCCTTCACAGTGCTCTTTCAAGCACAGGTATCATCAATGATGTTCTCATCACTTTGGGAGTGACTGATCAGGCAATCAACTTCTTCGCATTTCCCGAATACTTCTGGGCCATCGTCGCCTTTGCAAATGTCTGGAAGGAAACGGGATGGAATGCGATCATCTATCTGGCCGCGATCACTTCGATCGATCCCACTCTTTACGAGGCAGCTTCGATCGATGGCGCCGGCAGATGGGCGAAGATTAAATATATTACGCTACCCGGTATCAAACCTACATTCATGATCCTGCTCCTTATCAACGTCGGTAATGTCCTTAATGCAGGATTCGAAGTTCAGTACCTTCTCGGTAACGGTCTTGTAAAGAAGGTTTCCGAGACCATCGATATCTTCGTTCTTAAATGGGGTATCAGCCAGAACGACTTTTCACTCGGTACGGCGGCAGGTATCTTTAAGAGCGCGATAAGCATACTTCTCATTGTCCTTTGTAATGCTTGGGCTAAGCATGCCGGCGAAGAGAGATTGTTCTAATGGAGGGTAGAGACAGTATGAATCAGAAGACACATAAACCTATCAACGGATGGGACATCGCATTTAAGATCTTTCTTACGATCTTTATGGTGATCTTTCTTGTGGTTACCCTTTATCCCGTAATTAACACCATCGCTCTTTCGTTTAACGACGGTACCGATGCCGTCAGAGGCGGTATCTATCTCTGGCCCAGAGTTTTCTCCGTAAAGAGTTACTCTACGGTTCTTCAGATGGAGAACCTTCTTACCGGTTTTAAGATTTCGGTTTTGAGGACAGTCATCGGTACGCTTTCATCACTCGCCATCAATGCGCTCCTCGCATTTGTACTCAGCCGTAAGCGTTTCCTTTTCGCTTCACAGCTTTCGTTCTTCTACGTTATCACGATGTATGTCAACGGAGGACTTATCCCGACATTCATCCTGTACAGGAACCTTGGCCTTATGAACAGCTTCTCGGTTTACTGGGTGACAGGCCTTGTAAGTGCATGGAACATGCTTGTACTCCGTACATACATGAAGGGCCTTTCGGAGTCTCTTGAGGAGTCAGCACAGCTCGACGGCGCAGGTTACTTCACGATCTTTGTCAAGATCATTTCACCTCTTTGTAAGCCTGTTTACGCTACGATCGCACTCTTCGTTGCGGTTTGGCAGTGGAACAACTGGTTTGATGCGATGATCTACAACAGAATGGCAACAGATCTTACCGTACTTCAGTACGAGCTCATGAAGCTCCTTTCTTCGGTTATGAACCAGAGCAGTTCGGCAACGAGTGCGAAGGAGGCGGCCGGAGCAAACACCATCACACCTATCACGGTTCGTTCCGCAGCTTCGGTTATCACGATGTTACCTATCATCTGCGTTTACCCGTTCCTGCAGAGGTACTTCGTTACCGGTCTTACCATCGGTGGTGTAAAAGAGTGATATTTTAAAAGTTTTGTATATAAATACTCCGTGGCATAAGCCACGGAGTATTTTTCATTCAAACAGATCGTTTAAAACCTTTTTTATAGTATCTGTGCGTATGACTTTGGACAGAGTCTGAAATCTGTTGTTATCTTTTTATAAACATCTTGCTGTATGCCTCGAGAGCACCTGTACACTCGCCGCTCAATACTCTTGTTGCAAGCACCTTGCCGAGCTGTACGCCTTCCTGATCGAAGCTGTTAAGGTTCCATGCGAAGCCCTGGAACATGATCTTGTTCTCGAAGTGAGAGAGGAGAGATCCGAGTGCTTCGGGTGTGAACTTGTCACCGTAGATGAGCGATGAAGGACGTCCGCCGTCGAAACGCTTGTTGGGGTTCTCATCGTCCTTGCCGCAGGCGAATGCAACGATCTGTGCTGCGAGGTTCGCGCAGAGCTTTTCACGGGATGTGCTGCCCTTGACATCAAAGTCGAGGTTGCCCTGGTTTGTGGAGAAGCCTATGAACTGGAGAGGCACGATATCGGTTCCCTGGTGAAGGAGCTGGTAGAACGAGTGCTGTCCGTTTGTGCCGGGCTCACCGAAGAGTACAGGACCGGTCTTGTAGTTTACGGGCTCGCCGAATCTGTTGACCGACTTGCCGTTGCTTTCCATGTCTGCCTGCTGAAGGTGTGCGGGGAAACGTGACAAGCCCTGTGAGTAGGGGAGTACCGCAGTGGTTGCATAACCGAGTACGTTACGCTCCCAGATACCGATCAGTGCGTCGAGCAGAGGAGGATTCTTCCTGATGTCGCGCTCTTTTGCCTGAGTGTCCTGTACAGAGGCGCCCTGGAGGAATCTGTCAAAGACAAATCCGCCGATCGCAAGTGAAAGAACAGCACCACCGACAGCCGAGGTGGAAGAATAACGTCCGCCGATATAATCGTCAATGTAGAAAGAATCAAGGTAATCTTTGCTGTTTGCGAGAGGAGAGGTCTTGCTCGTAACTGCGACCATGTGCTTTGCAGGATTGAGGTCCGCGTCTTTGAGCATGTTTCTGACGAGTGTTTCGTTCGTCAGTGTCTCAAGAGTTGTTCCGGACTTTGAAACGAGGATAAAGAGTGTCTCTGAAAGATCAAGCCCGTTGAGGACTCCGTACGCGTCGTCGGGGTCAACGTTGCTGATGAAGTACGCCTTCATGCGGAGCATGCCTTTCTGGCGTGCATAGTTTTCAAGAGCAAGGTACATGGCGCGGGGACCGAGGTCGCTGCCGCCGATACCGATCTGAACCACGTTCTTAAAAGGTCCGTTTTCTCCGCAGATCTCGCCGCTATGTACCTTCTTTGAGAACTCTGTGATGCGGTTCTGCTGCTCGAGATAGAACGAACGCTTATCCTCACCGTCCACGATCACCCTGTTTCCGAGGAGTCCGCGGGTCATGTGGTGGAGAACAAGTCTTTTCTCGCCGGTGTTGATCATCTCGCCGTTGTAGAGAGCTTCGTACTTTTCAACGAGCTGAGCCTCGTCCGCAAGCGCCTGAAGTACATCGAGCACTTCGTCGTTTACCTGCTTTGCGGCGTAGTTGTATATAAGTCCCGTTGCCATCTGTGAGGAGTACTTAGCGACACGTGCAGCGCCGCCTTCACCGCCGAGCATCTCTTTGAGAGGAGCAACGTGGCCCTTGAGCTTTTCAAGTTTTTTGAATGATTTGAGTGTATCAAGATTATTCCAATTGATCATAAGCACCTCCGTGATCATCTGTGCCGTCTCAGTGGCGACGTAATGGAAGCTTTGAAAATTTCACAGCTCCATTGATTATACTTGATGATACACCTAATAGCAAGGCAAAACCTCGGTGGCATCCGTAACAAACGCATATGAGATAATAATGAAAAGCGGTCGGTTAAAGAATTCCGGTGATCACTTGAGAGCTTCTTTGAGGACTGAGAGATTACTCTCCATCACTCCGAGATATGTGGTCCCGCTCTCGACTTCTTTGGAGGTCACGGACTGGAGCGAGTCGAGGGTGAGGATCTTTTGATCTTTTGAAGTCGAACTCTTTACGATGGTCTCGGCAATCTTGTTGTCCGATCTTTCGATCGTCATAACACTGTGGAGTGAGAGCTCATCGACCTTGCCTGCAAGGAAGGTGATCGTCTCAAAACTTGCCTCGGTTTCGGCTGAGCAGCCGACAAAGGCAGCGTAGTATTTAAGACCGTAGTCGTCGACAAGATAACGGAACGGGAAGCGGTCACCAAAGAGGAGAGTCTTTACGGGAGCGGCTTCGGTCACGGCTTTGTAGTCGTTGTCGAGATCCGCGAGCTTTGCTGCATAGGCGTCAGCGTTCTTTTTATAGGCCTCGGCATTTGAAGGGTCGAGCTCGCCGAGCGTATCTGCGATCGCATTTGTGAGCACGGAAGCGTTTCTGAGCGAGAGCCATACATGCTCGTCATACTCGATCTCGCCCTCGTGATGATGATGCTCGTGCTCGTCGTCAGCCTCGTGGTGATGCACAGTGTCGTTGTCGTCGTCTTCGCTGTGGTCACTGGGGGACGGGGGTTGTGGACCACCTTCGTCATGGTGGTCCACATCCCCCGTCCCCTGGGGACCACCCTCTTCTTCTTCTTCTTCCTGCATGCCTTCGACAACTTCTTCCTCTTTTACACTGTCACCGAGGGTTTCGAGAAGGTTGATCACTTTCATGTTCTTGTTTGTTGCGTTTTTCAGGGCGTCTTCCACCCATTCGTCGGATTCGCCGCCGACGTAGATGAACAGGTCGCAGGTTGAGATCTTCAGGATATCTTTTGCAGTGGGCTGGTAGCTGTGCAGGTCTGTTCCGTTGTCGAGAAGCAGAGTGACTTCTGCGCGGTCGGTGCGGTCACCGATCACATTCCTGACCCAGTCATATTCGGGAAAGATGGTCGTGATGATCTGCAGCTTGTCGGAATCTGTCTGAGAAGAGGAACTGCCCGAGCAGCCCGACAGACAGCCCACGGTAAAGACAAAGATCATGATCACGGCAAGTGCTTTTTTTACGTTTAACATGTGAATCTCCTTAAATTATGTCAATACTCCCGCAAATGCGGAACGGCATGATCCGCTTCAAGGGAGTGTTCGTGCACGAGAACAATTCACAATTATATGCGTATCGGGAGGTTTGTCAAGTAATTTGCAACACATTTGCAAATTATTTTTTGATGGAAGCCCTATGCCTTGTTTTTCGATTGAAAACAGTCCTTTTGAAGGGATCAAGTGTTATTTTGTGTGCGGATATTTTAATAAAATGTTTTTTTGGTTTCACGAACGTATATTAAGTGATATAATATAAAGTGGTTTGATAGTGCGCTGACATGGCACACGTCAGATTGAAAGGTGGGAAGATGCAATTTAATAGAGTGACGCTTGCTGATCGTTCTCTCATTGACAGCTACATGATGAGGTTCGGCGAGGGCTCATGCCAGCATTCGTTTATCGCGATGTTCGGCATGCAGGGTAAGTACGGCGACATGTTCTGCACGGAAGACGGGGTGCTCTTTGTTTACAGAAGAGGTCTTTCGGACAGCGACAAGGAAGCCTTCCTTATACCTATGGGTGAGCCGTGTGAGAACGATGAAGGGCTGAAGGGAGCTGTTTACAAGTTGCTCGAGTACTCTCATTCGAGAGGCAGGAAAGCAGAGTTTAACACATTGACCGAACATGCGGCACAGATGGTCATGGGTCTCTTTCCGGGTCTTTTTGGGTCGGAGGAGGCAAGAGACAGCTTCGAGTATATTCATGAATTTGACAGCCTCGCCTTTTTAAAAGGTTCAAAGCTTGCCAGGCGCAGACAGGATCTGAATTCGTTCAACAGGATATTCGGAGACAGAACCGAGATTAAGATCATCGAAGAGAGTGACATGGAAGATCTCAGGTGTTTCCAGACCTATTGGAACGATGATTTCAGAGAATTCTGCAAAGCCCGGGGAAAGAAGATCATCGATCACGAGAACAACGGGATCATGAAGACTTTTGATCATTTCTTTGAGTTTGGACTGAGTGGTATTGTACTGAGGGTCGAGGGAGTAGTCAGAGGGTACGCCTACGGGACCGTTATCTCGGACGATGTCTACGACGTTCTTGTCGAAAAGGGCGACAGAGGGATCAAAGACATTTATCGTCCGCTCAATACGGAACTTGTCAGGATGTGCGCCGTCGGTCACAGGTATATCAACCGTGAAGAGGACTGCGGCGATCAGGGCATGAGGGCTTCAAAGCTTTCGTTGATGCCTGAGATCCTCCTGAAGAAATATGTTGTCAGAGAGGGATAGTACGTGAATAAGCTCGAGGCAAGATCTTTACTTGTGCTGATCACCTTTTTCGCATCGATACAGTATGTGTTCATCGGGGCGGCAGGGGATGATTATTCGCCGTTTGGGTTCCTTTGTATTACGAATCTGATCGGTCTTGTAATGATGCTTATTTTGTTAGCCGATGACAATATATTTAAAAAGCTCACCGGTTTTGTGGGCAGAAAAAAAAGGGTTTTATCAGGAGGTCCTAATCAATGAGAAAAGAATTAAGAATAATGGTGATCTTAATCGCGTGCATGCTTGCACTGACAGTCCTTGATCTACCGGTTCGTTTCTCTAAATTTATTGCTGACATGCCTCCCTATCTGGGAATCAAAAATGCGGTCGCTCCCGCGTCGTGCCTTATGGTCGGACCGTGGGGTCTGGTCGGATCACTGATCGGTATTGTCTTCTGCGGAATCTGTGACGTTACCGCAACATGGAAAGAGATCTTCTTTGAGATGACCGCGGCTGTTATCGAAAGCCTGGGAATCTGGCTTTTGTGGCATGCGGTTACTCCGAGCCACAAGGTTCGTTTCAAAAAGGTCGAAGATCTTTTAAAATACGCTCTGATCACTCTCGGAGTCTCGGCTCTCTCGGGAGGAGTCAGCTTCCTGTTTATCGACGGCGGAAACTTCTTTGCTGTCCTCATCGTTCACTTCGTGAGCATACTGCTTGTCGGTGTTCCCGCAGTCATCATATACAGCGGGATCATGTGTCAGCCGGCCGTTATACCCATATGGTGCACGAGACTCCATGACATTGAGGCGGATGTCGAAAACACCGACGAAAGCTTCCTTGTCCTCAACGACAAGCTCGAGGAGCTCGCAGTACGTCTGGGACTGAGCAAGAAGAGAAGCTTTGAGATCCTGAACACCGTCGAAGAAGTTTACCTGCGTATCAGGACGCATGAGCCGGAAGTGACGGTTCATGTCACTATCGATGTTGAAGAGGCTCTTTCGATCACGTTTACATACAAGGGAGAAAAGAGCAATCCCCTTCGTATCTCGGCCGATGAGGATCTTGTCGCTCTTATCGGACTCAAGCTTATCGAGCACAGAGCGATCAGAACAAGTTACAGGTATTATTCGCAGATCAACGAGGTACTCATCGTCCTTTAAAGAGAGGAATTACCGTGAAACCCAAGAGAACATCAATCAAGAATCAGATCAGAAAACTGATCATATTCACAGCAGCGATGGCGCTCGTCTTTACCAGTCTGAGCGGTATCATCAGTATGTTCAATATCAGAGGTCAGAGCGCGAAGTCGCTGACCGATCAGCTTGAAGAGACGGTCGATGTGGTCGTTGACGGCAAGTCGAACCTCGCGGAATCGAGACTCGGTCTCTATGCCGATTACATAACCACTCTTTCCGAACTGATCACGGATATGTACGCCCATCCCGACGCATATGTTCACAACGAGGTTCTTCCTCCCGACGCGAGCAAAGAAAACATTCTTTCAATGCAGAGGTATTTCACATCGACCGATGTGAAGAGAGAGGATGTGCTCGAAGAACTTGGGCTCTTCGGAAGCCTTGAGAGTCTTTGGGATTCGATAATCAGTGAGCATGAAGCGGTTGTTACGAACATTTATCTCGCAACGGACGATCTTATGATCTGCTGCGATAAGAACGCCAATCTCGCGGTTCTTGAACCGGACGGAGAGTCATACTACGACTACCGCGACATGGATTGGTATAAGAGTGCTTTAAACGGTGACGGCCGGGCAAGCTTCCTCAAGAGTTACCTTGACTCCTACGGCCGCGGCCTCATGACGAGCTGCAGCGCTCCTTTTTATAAGGACGGCAAGCGTGTGGGCGTTGTCAGCATGGACATCCTCATTACAGACCTGAACAACAGTATCATCGATGTGGATTTCGGCAAAGGAAGCTTTGCATTCCTTGTTGACAGGGACGGTGATATCATCGCGTCTCCTTATGTCTACATGATCGGCGATCGATTCATCAATTGTTCGAGGATCGTAAGCCCCGAAATAGAGGCAGATATCCTTGCGGATAAACGCGGCGTTGAGAAATCTGATGACGGGGTTTACTACGCCTATGCACCTATCAGGTCGACGGGCTGGAAGCTGGTTATCAGCATCCCGGAATCGCTGATACTTGAGCCGATCGATCAGATGAACAGTCACATCAGGGTGACGATCATACTCTTTATAGGAATCTTTATCTTCGTAGGTACGGTCGTTATCATCCTCGGCTCGCGTCTTGCAAAGCGCTTCACCGAGCCTATCGTAGCCCTCGAGAAGGACGTGGAGGTCATTTCGGGAGGCAATCTGCATCACAAGGCCATGGTCCGTGCGAACAACGAGCTCGGAGACCTTGCGCACTGTGTCAACAGCATGGCTGTTTCGCTTGACAATTACATTAACGATCTGACACGTGTTACTGCGGAGAAGGAAAGGATCGGAGCCGAGCTCGATGTTGCGACACACATCCAGTCATCGATGCTTCCCTGCATCTTCCCTGCATTTCCTGAAAGGAAAGAGTTTGATGTTTTCGCTTCCATGACGCCTGCCAAGGAGGTCGGAGGCGACTTCTACGACTTCTTTATGGTCGATGATTCGCACGTTGCCTTTGTTGTTGCGGATGTTTCGGGCAAGGGAGTTCCCGCAGCGCTGTTTATGGTCATCGGCAAGACTCTCATCAAGGACCATACCGTTCCCGGAGCAAATCTCGAGAACGTCTTTATGGAAGTTAACAACATACTTTGCGAAAGCAACAGTGAGAATATGTTCATCACCGCGTTTGAGTGTGTGCTCGATCTTGTAACGGGCGAGCTGCGGTTCATCAACGCCGGTCATGAGACACCTTTTATCTACAGAAAGGGTGGCGTGTTTGAGGAATATCCCGTTAAGGCATGCTTCGTGCTCGCCGGAATGGAGGATATGAAATATAAGGGTGGCAGTTGTATGCTCGAGCCCGGGGACAAGCTGTTCCAGTACACGGACGGTGTTACCGAGGCTACCGATGCAAACAACGAACTTTATGGTATGGAGCGTCTTACTAACATTCTCAGGACAGTCGGAGAAAAGCAGCCCGACGAGATCTTGCCCGCGGTCAAGGCAGATATCGATGCTTTTGTTAAAGACGCACCTCAGTTTGATGACATTACCATGCTCTGTCTGGAATTTAAGGAAAGGATGGTAATAAATAATTAGAGGAGGTGTTACGATGTTTGTTTACATGCTTATGTGTGACGGTTTCGAGGAATCTGAGGCGGTTGTTACGGCCGACATCCTCGCGAGAGGAGGAGTCGAGGTCAAGTTCGTTTCCCCCTACGGCAAATTCAAGGCCGTGGGTTCTCACGGATTTGTTATCGAGATGAATGACCGCTTCCCGAACAGTGAAGAGTACGACTCACGTTTCAGTGACGCGGATGCTGTTGTTCTCCCCGGCGGCAAGGTAGGGACTGACAATCTGAGGGCCAGCGGTGCCGTCAGGAAGATGGTCAGGGAATACAGTGATTCCGGCAAGGTTGTTGCCGCAATCTGCGCAGCACCCACTGTGCTCGGAGCCGCAGGCCTCTTAAGCGGCAAGAAGATGACCTGTTATCCGGGATTCGAAGGCACCATCAAGTGCGATGAGTACACCGCGACTCCCTGTGAGATCGATGGCAACATCGTAACGGGCAGGTCGATGGGATGCGCAGTTGAGTTCGGACTCGGGCTTCTCTCAAAGCTCAAGGGCGATGAAGCTGCAGCCAAGGTCAGAGAAGGAATAGTGATGCCCTGATACAAAGCGGGTTTGACAATTCCGGGACCGAGTGATATACTTCAAATCACGAACATACGTTCGAAGCGTAACGCTTCGGGTATTTGACCGGATCGTGTGTTTGAATCTATCGGAACGGATGTGAGCTGATGCCGCTACAGGATGAACGCGCCAGAGTTTATGTCGCGATCGACCTCAAATCTTTTTATGCTTCCGTCGAGTGTGTCGACAGAGGTCTTGACCCTTTGGGCGTTAACCTTGTGGTTGCGGACCCGGGACGCACGGAGAAGACCATCTGTCTGGCCGTTTCGCCTTCACTCAAGGCGTACGGGATCCCCGGAAGGGCGAGGCTTTTTGAGGTTGTTGAAAAAGTCAAAACAGTAAATGCGCGGCGTCGCATGAAGGCACCGAACAGAACCCTTACCGGGAGTTCGTGCGTGGATGCGGAGCTGAAGGCCGATGCGGCGCTCGCGGTTGACTATATCGTCGCACCTCCGCGGATGGGGAGGTACGTCGAGATGAGCCGCAGGATCTGCGGTATTTACAGACGGTTTATTTCACCGGAGGACATACACGTCTACTCCGTGGACGAGATCTTCGCGGATGTGACGGATTATCTTAAATTCTACGGGGTCACCGCTCGTGAACTTACCATGAGGATGATCCGTGCGGTCCTCAGCGAAACCGGTATCACGGCGACTGCGGGGATCGGTTCAAACATGTTCCTTTGCAAGATCGCCATGGACATAGTCGCAAAACACATGGAGCCGGATGCTGATGGCGTGCGGCTTGCCGAGCTTGATGAACTGAGCTTCCGTAAGACGCTTTGGACTCACAAGCCCATCACCGATTTCTGGATGATCGGGCGGGGGATCGCGCGTCGTCTTGAAAAGCTCGGTATCTACACGATGGGGGACATAGCACGTTGTTCGATCGGGGAGCCCGGTGAGTTCTACAATGAGGAACTGCTTTACAAGACTTTCGGTGTCAATGCGCAGCTCATCATCGATCACGCATGGGGCTATGAGCCCTGTACGATCGCGGCTGTCAAGGCATGCAAGCCGAAATCGAAGAGCCTGAGCTCCGGCCAGGTTTTAAAAGAGCCGTACCCTTATGACAAGGCACGTATCGTCATCAGAGAGATGACGGACAAGCTTGTGCTTGAGATGGTCGAAAAGGGGTACGAGACCGACAGGATGGTCATAGACATTGGTTACGACATTGAGAACATCTCGCTCGAAAGCGTGGGGTACCGCGGCGATGTCGTGAGAGACCACTACGGACGCCCGACTCCGGCACCCGCGCACGGAACAGCGGCACTCGGCGGTTATTCCTGCTCGTCGCACATGATATGTGACGCAGTGATCGAGCTGTTTGACAGGATCGTCGACAGGAAGCTGACCGTACGCAGGATGTGTGTGGCAGCGGGAGATCTTCTGTCACATGACGAGCTGATCGCACAGGAGGAAGCCACCGAAAGCAGCGGACACTCGTTTGAACAGATGAGCTTTTTTGACGTGGCTGCGTCCGGAGAAGCAAAGGAAGAGGAAGCCCGGAAAGAGCGGGAGAAGCAGGCACGGGAGCGTGAGTACAGCCTTCAGAAGGCTGTTGTCGGGCTTCAGCAGCGTTACGGCAAGAACGCGGTACTTAAAGGAATGAACCTCGAGGAGGGAGCTACCGCCATCGAAAGGAACGGACAGATCGGCGGGCACAAGGCGTAATGATCTATTTTTTCAGGAAAGACAAAGACCCGCATGAGTATGACGATATGCTTGATATGCCATACCCTTATGCGAGTGCGCACAAAAGGATGGATCTGATACAGAGAGCCAACCAGTTTGCGCCTTTTGCCGGAGTGGGACACCTTGATTCACACGACGGCATGGTCGAAGTACTTCCCGAGGAAGAGGTATATGAGGAAAGTCCATTCGACGACAGTTCATTTGAAGGATAAATATGAATAAATAAGGACGGAGTTTTTTATGTTTCAGGACATGCTTGAAAAGAAAAGAGAATTGTTTGCGGACGGCGTGCAGACGGTCCTGAGGGGACACAGTAACCGCAACCGCAGAGTAGTCATACTTAAGGGTAACATCGTACAGAATACACGAAGCGAGAGCAGCGGTATCAGTGCGAGAGTCAACAATAACGGCACTTTCGGATTCGCTTCGGTCGCACAGACGACACCTGAGGCGGCTGAGAAGGTCCTGAGGGCCGCTACGCAGAACGCATCGCTTCTGGCTCAGCATGCGAACAGGAGCATCATGCTGCCGCCCTCACCCGGAACAGGGACACTTGAGTCTCACGGCGTTATAAACGATGCGTCTCAGAAGGAGATCATCGAGGCGTGTCAGACAGTTGATGCGTACGTTGAAAAGACTTATCCCGACCTCACAACGAGGACGATCGTATAC
>JAEEQC010000144.1 GCA_016285135.1 Lachnospiraceae bacterium | reverse complement strand
GTAATTGCTACACCAGTTACGACGAGAGCCGGCACAAGGACATCGAGATACGAAAGCTTACGAAGGACGGTCTTTTCTCTGTGATGCGTGAGATGAGAGAACTCACGGAGAAAGCTGCCGACACAGAGGGCAAGCTTGCTGCCGTGTTCCCTCTTGTGAAAGACATGATCCAGATCAAGGAACTGTTCTTTACGGACAGTAGCGGACTGATGCGCGGAACCAACGACAGGACGCTATGCTTCTGCGCGGAAGATATAGAAAATGTCGTTAACGGTGAAATCTACAGCGAGAACACGCTTGAACCCGTCAAGAAGAACTCACCGCTTTTCTATGAATCGCTCGTAGAGCACGGATTTGAATCGGTTATGGTGGTCAGGGTACGCAGGAACGAAGAAACCAAGGGCTTCCTCGTGTGCGCAGTAAAGCGAAGCCTGCGTATCTGGCAGGACAGCGAGTGCGCACTTATGTATTTCCTGTCCGAACTGATCTCGAGCTGATATGGACCTTTCCCCGGAAACATGACTAAAGTCATTCCTCAATCATTCCTTTTTTCACTGCAAATATTTGATCCCGGTTGGTATCATGAATCTGCAAGACAGATGGTGGTCCCATGGGGACGGGGGTTGGGTGGACCATCGACTTCGATGGTCCACCCAACCCCCGTCCCCATGGGACCACCCCCAGGACAGATAAATGACCAATCGGGAGATTTTTTATGGAAAACAGTGAAATCATACTCAAAACAAAAGACCTGACAAAGAAATACGGCAGTCATGTGGTTGTCGACAATCTCGCCATTGAGATCAGAAAGGGAGAGATCTTCGGCCTTTTGGGACCGAACGGTGCAGGAAAGAGCACAACTATGAACATGATCTGCAACATCGTTTCGCCCACGCTCGGAAGTGTCGAGTTCATGGGCAAGGACTTTAAAAAGAATAAGAAGGAGCTCTGCAGACATCTCGGCTTCATCCCCCAGGATCTCGCTATCCACGGGAACCTGAAGGCGTGGGAGAATGTCGAGCTTTTTACCTCGCTCTACGGTATCAAGGGACGCGAGCTTAAGGAGAGGATCGATGAGTCACTTGAGTACGTCGGTCTTTCGGAAAAAAGGAACGACTACGCAAAGACATTTTCGGGAGGAATGAAGAGAAGACTCAACATCGCCTGTGCGATCGGTCATCATCCGGATCTTCTGATCTTTGACGAACCCACTGTGGGGATCGACCCTCAATCGAGAAACTTCATCCTTGAAAAGATCAAGCAGTCGAACATAAACGGCACGACTGTCATCTACACCAGTCATTACATGGAAGAGGTCGAGGCGATCTGCGACAGGATCGCGATCATGGACAACGGCAAGATAATCGCGATCGGAACGAGCGACGAGCTCAAGAAGCTTGTAGTCGACGACATTTCGAAGGTCACGCTCGAAGAGGTATTCCTTACCATCACGGGCAAGAAGCTCAGGGACTACTGATCATTGTCGCGACTGACAAAAGCAGCTTTCTGCCATCGTTGACCGGGAAAAGCGTGATGGGGACTTCAGGAGTAAATAACGGTCTAAAAGAGGAAATAAAGATGATAATATATCTGATAAAAAACTATCTGAAGATGATGCTGCGAAGCTCATCAAACATATTGATGTACATACTTGCGCCCACGATCGTCGCGGCGGTCCTGACAAGCGCCTTCACAACGCTTATGGACAGCTACAAAGCACCCGAAACCTTTGAAGTCGGTTACAGAGTGAGCGAGGGAAGCGTGTTCGCCGGCGGTATGAACGCTCTTAAGGAGACTCTTGGAGATAACGGAGTGATAATGACCGAATACGCGGAGGGTGATCCCGAAGAAATAATGGGCCGCATGGAACTCTGCGCATTCGCTGAGTTTAAGGATAACGAGTACTTGCTTTACAAGAACAGGGACTCGCGTATTGAAGGGCAGACACTTGAATACATCATAGGAGAGTGGAGCTCACATATGATGACCGGGATGGTAAGGGCTACCGGAATCATTCAGGGAGACAATAATAACGGAGAGGACGGCGCCGCCATGTTCGCGGCCATCACGGACTCTTCTAAGATAAAAGTCGAGCACCCCTTCTATGTGCCGGCTATCGATTCGACGGATTACTACGGTATCATCGAGATCGCATATTTCGCATGGTGCAGCATAATCTGCGGAGCCATGGTCTTTACGGCAGAGAAAAAGTACAGGATCGGCCGAAGGTTAGCGATGTCGGGAGTGTCGGAGTTCAAACTCTATATTTCGAGGCTTGTGCCAATCATACTGTCTGTTTCTATCGGACTTCTGTTGTCGGCCGTGGTCGGTATCGTTTTCTTCGATGTACACTGGGGGAATGCATTCCTTTCGGCACTGGTAGTCCTTATGTCGATATTCGCAGCCACTTCGTTTGAACTTGTCATATACAATGCGACATCAAGCATGGTCGCAACGGTTGTTATTTCTTTTGCGATCGTCTGGTTTATGGGATTCTTCGGAGGAAGCTTCGAGACATACATGTTTTCGTCAGCGCCGCAGGTGCTCAAGGAGCTTTCACCGATCTATTACGAGAACAGAGCGCTTGTTGAATTGTCATGCATGGGAAAAAGCGATTTTGTATTGAGATCGATCCTCATCTCCGGTGCGATCGGGATCGTAGGCTCGGCACTTAATATAGGCATTCTTAAACTCAGGAAGGGAAGATCATGAGAGAAATCATAAAAATGTCCGTAAAGCTGCTTTTCAGAAACGTCGGCTTCTGGCTGTGCCTTATTGTGCTGCCGATACTGGCAACTGTTATCATGAGCATTAAGCAGCAGAACCTGTCATACTATTACCTTGACAATGACGACATGGGAGTCCTCGAGATCGAAGACTACGGTGAGAAGGTCGCGTATTATGCGGGTGACGGCAAGTTCGTAGTCAAAGTCTACGACGCGTGCGGGAACGATCTGTCGGAGTACCTGCTCGGACAGCTGGCACGTACAGGTATGTTTAAACTCGGTCGTATGAAGGTCTCAGACAAGGCAGAAGCGGATGAGTACATCCTTTTGGACGGTCAGAACGACCGTATGGGCGCGGCGCTTTTTGTCTCGCCCGAATTCGGATCGTCCCGGGAAAGCTTTGACAAGCTCGGGGATGGGGTCACCGCGTACGTCATGTCCGATGACGAAAGATTTGAGATCTTTAAGAACAAGATCGAGTCGATCCTCCAAAGAATCGAATATAAGCATATCCTTACGGGCAGCACAGACATCGCAGGGATCGTAAAAGCTCTTGAGTCCGAGGACGCGCTGCTGCCCGCCAAGAAGACACAGTCGGTGATCGGCAAGACCGGCAACGGCCTCACCAAAGAACAGATCGACATGAAGACGAATATCGGATATGCATTTGCGTTCCTTACTCTGAGCTTTGTCCTTATCGGAAACCTAATCGCACAGGGAGTGATCAAAGAGCAGAACAACGACGTCCTCAAAAGGATCAAGCTCACGGGTAAAACGAGCGTCACATACTTTGCTTCCAAGGTCATTATCTGCGTGATCGTGTCCTTCCTAATAGCGCTTGTAACTTTGGTATGTACTTTCTTTCTCGATGCCGGATCGATGGGTGTCGGAAGGATCACTCTGACCGCGATGGTATTCCTCATGGGCCTCATATTCTGTTGCCTGAGCCTCGTGGCCGGGACGATCGCAGGGAATGTTATGAGCGCAAACATCACTTCCTTTACGATATGGTGCATGTCGTGCATGCTTTCGGGGCTTTACTTCCCGATGAACGGCACATCAAAGACTGTTCAGGCAATCTCATCGGTCATGCCTCAAAAATGGTTCATGGACGGGATAGAAAAAATATTTTTAGGCGACAAAAGTGCATGGCTCATGCTATTATGTGTAACAGCAGCATATATAATCCTCTTCATCGGATTCGGAAGTGTCGGGATCAGGATGAGAAGCTCGGAGGATTGATAATATTCCGGAGAGCCAGAGATGAACGAACGGATCAGGGAAAACTATTTTATCATAGTAAGGCTCATCATGCTGATCGTGACATGCGTCTGCTGTGTTGTGACGGCATTCGGTGAGAATACGGGTTTGGATCTTGACAAGTCAGGGATATCGGTGACGATATTCCTGCTTGTTTCGCTATATATGGCCTCCGATGCGATAAAAGAGCTGATGCCTGCAAAGCAGAAAAGATTGATCCTTGTGTTCTCGACATGTATGGCAGTCGCGCTGATCTTTATCGGAGGAAGCAGCTTTCTTCTCCTTTTGGTCTTTAATGCATATGAGATAATGTGTACATTTGAGGGACTTAAGGCACCCTGGTACATTCTTCCGGTGGTGATCGCCTTGCTGGAGAGCCCGATGAGCGCAATGCTCAGGATTGTGACGGCGATCTTTATGTGTATCGTATATATGCAGCACAGCTATATAGTCAGAGATTACAGAAAGAGGATGATGGAGGATACGGTCCTCGAGCAGGGCCTAAAGCGTGATCTCAAAGAGCAGCAGTACGCGGCAAAAGAGGAGCTCAAAAGAAACATGCTTCAGGCCGAGAATCAGATACTTGAGGAAAGAGCGTCGCTTTCACAGACACTGCACGACAAGCTCGGACATAACATAAACGGATCGGTCTACCAGCTCGAGGGAGCGAAGGTGCTGATGGAGCGGGATCCCGAGAAAGCCAAAAGTATGATACAGGCAGTGATCGATCAGCTGAGGACGGGTATGGACGAGATACGTCTTATCCTTCGCAAGGAACGACCGAAGAAAAAGGAATTCGCGCTCCTGCAGCTGAGTAACCTGTGCGAGGACAGTACGGGAAGAGGTGTGCAGACCGAGCTTTTTGTGGAAGGAGATACGGGTGTTTTACCCGACGAACTCTGGGAAGTAATCCTCGACAACGCCTTTGAGGCAGTGTCAAATTCCATGAAATACGCGAAGTGCAAGCACATAAGCATTAAGCTGATCGTGATGAACAAAATGGTGCGATGCAGCATCGCCGACGACGGTGTGGGATGCGATTCGTTCGATGACGGCATGGGGATCTCGGGTATGAGGAGCCGTGTGCGTAGGCTCAATGGAACGCTTGATTTTGAAACGAACGCAGGGTTTTGCGTGACAATGCTTTTGCCATTAAAGAGGGATAAGGATGGAGAAGATTAAAGTGATCATCGCTGACGACAGCGATTTTGTGAGAGACGGGATGAAGATCATCCTTGATGTGGATGACGAATTCGAGGTTCTCGGAGTGGCTTCGAACGGAAGAGAAGCGATCGATATCGCCACGCATGAAGCGCCCGATGTCTTCCTCATGGACATTCAGATGCCCGTGATGGACGGCATTGAGGCAACAAGGGAGATCGTGAGCCGTAATCTCGGTAAAGTGCTCATACTCACGACCTTCGACGACGACGAGCTTGTTCACAATGCGCTCGCCGCCGGAGCGAAGGGATATCTTGTTAAAAACCACACTCCCGAGCACCTCAAACAGATGATAAAGACTGTTTATAACGGAACGGGAGTGATGGAAGAGAACATCCTCGAGTCTCTGACGAAGGCAGGTGAAACCGCCACAGGTACGGCAGCGAGCGGTTTCGACGCCTCGGTGTTCTCAGAGCGTGAGCTCGATATAATCAGGGCAGTCGCCGACGGCCTCTCGAACCGCGAGATCGCCGAGAAGCTCTTCATCTCAGAGGGGACGGTGAAGAACTACATCACGACGATACTCTCGAAGGAAAATTTGTCGCACAGGACGGCGCTCGCGGTGTACTATTTAACAGGAAAGAAATAACTTGTAGGTGACCCACCAGTGGACGGTGGTTATGGGTCATTGAGGTGC
>JAEEQC010000143.1 GCA_016285135.1 Lachnospiraceae bacterium | reverse complement strand
GGGTGTGTCATATTTCTCCGAAAGATCGAACGCGAATTTGACGAATTCTTTTGCTTCCGAGCTGTCCGAAGGCTCGATAACGGGGATGTGCGCAGCACGTGCAACGGCACGCGAATCCTGCTCGTTCTGTGAGCTGTACATTCCGGGGTCGTCCGCAGCAACAAGCACGAGTCCGCCCGTAACGCCGATATAGCTGACGGTGTAAAGGGGATCGGATGCCACATTGACACCGACGTGCTTCATCGATACAAGTGCTCTCGAGCCGGCCATGGATGCGCCGATAGCTACTTCCATCGCCACCTTCTCGTTGGGTGACCACTCTGCATAGATCTCATCATACTTAACGATGTTTTCGCTGATCTCGGTACTCGGAGTGCCGGGGTAGGCGGCCGAGACTTTAACTCCCGCTTCGTAAGCGCCTCTTGCTATGGCTTCGTTGCCAAGCATAAGCTTTTTCTCTGACATAAACAGCTCCTTCTTCGGATAAAAACCGATTTTTTTCCATATTAATGTGATTATAGCACCTGAAATATGGGTGTCAAGAAGAGTCGGGACATCTCGCGTTCCGTAACCGCTCTTGCCAACAGCTTAAAAAGGTAAAGGGCCGCTTAGCTTGTTACAATATCTCAATTTAACCAGTAATAACCAAGATATTTTTAAACATTGATGGCTATCGAATCACTTGGGTCATCTTTGGTACATAGATTTCTTCCAATAAAGGGTTGTTGCTCAGATCAAGGCTTGTTAAGTTGTTATGAGTACAATTCAAATAACGAAGATTTTTGTTATTGCTCAGATCCAGCTTTGTTAACTGGTTTTCGTCACAATACAGCGATACAAGAAGCAAATTGTTACTGATATCCAATTCTGTCAGCTCATTCTCGTCACACTGCAATCTCTCCAACAGCGAATTATGGCTGACATCAATTCTTACTAGCTGATTATCATCAATCTCTAAGTCTGTGAGTTGACTATTATGTGTTACATCTATTTCTTTCAACTGATTCTTGTCGCAGATCAATCCCTCAAGCATCTCGTTTTTACTAACATCCAGCACTTTAATAGAGTTATATCCGCAAGATAAAAACCTCAATTGAATATTTGAGCTTACATCAAGTTCCTCAAGGTCATTATCTGAACATGTCAGAAATGTTAATTTGATATTTGAGCTCACATCAAGAGACTTTAGTTTGTTATCCCAACAATACAATTCCTGAAGGTTTAAAAAGTACTCTATTCCTTTCAGGTTGGTAATTCCCATATTTGAAACATCGATCTCAGTTACACTCCCTATTTCTTCTCCTGACAGGATACCATTCTTATCAATATCCAGGTTTTCCGACACGTAACTACGAAATACCTCATCCGGGAAACTAGTTGCATCTATCTTCTGATCTTCTATTTCCCCTTCGTATTTAACTGCTTCTGTATTTTCCCTTTCGTTCTGCTTGTTTTCTGCCGGTTCCACTTCATTTGGCGTATCGCATGCTCCCATCAGGAGCACGCAAATAAACACTATCATATATAAAGATTTCTTCATTTCTTCCTCCATTCAAACAACCGATGCCGATCAATGTATTATTGTCTACACCCATAGTTATTCTATTCTATTGCCCATTTCAAGATACGGACTCTGAAGTATGTATGTAACCTTACTTTCGGGAAGCGTTTTCGCTATAGTTTTATATCCCTCCAAGGGCTTTCCTATCAACAGATTATGTATCTCTTGAGGATATTGTGTTATTGTCTTGTATGTTATTTTCTTTTCAGAAGGCAATCCGTAGTGCACGGGGTTTATCTTATTGGTTCTCACTACATGCTCTAACGCCCCTACCGTCGGATTAGTCTTTCCTGTCGGGTATGTCAGTGTCATTTTTCCCTCTGACGAACCTGTTCCCACTGTTATGGGAACGCTTTTCAATCCAAAATCTTTATTGTTTTCGGCAACGATCGCAGCATTGTAGAATTTGCTCTGTTCATCAAGCACCTGATTGTCTTCAACAAAGCCAAAAGCTGCCGAGAGCCCTTCTTCGAGGGTTGTAGCTGTTGCTCCCACCGCCACGGACATTCCGCCTGTCCCGATCGTCAGAAGAAGATTGGTGGCCGATATTGCTGTTTGTTGCAGGGCATCCGTTACACTTGTAGAGAAGCGGTCAACATAATAATTGTTGCTCTCCTCGATCACGTTTCTTGTACCAAAACTCCCATCGGACACCTTTCCTACAGTCACCGTTTTCGAAATCAAATGATCGTTTCTGCCATCGGTGTAATATGACAGCTCTATGGATCCGTTTCCTAATTTTTTGACAGAAATGTCCGGTCCTTTTGCATTCGCCTCCGACGTAAAATAACCGGATCCTATATCTGTCGGTCCTCCATTCGGGGAATCACTGCTTCCGCCACACATAGCCAAAGTATCCAAAAGCGCTGATTTTTGAAGGATCGCATTCTGCTTGTTTTCCATGGTCTCGCTCAGCTTAACAAGCTCCGATTCACCAAACACGTCAAACCCGAGTTTCGCCTTCAGTTCCTTCATATCCAGGTTATAGGTGTCGTACAGATCTGAATAGATCATCATGCCGATCTGAAGCTTTTGGATCTTTTCATCATCTACTGTCCAGACAGTGTAATCATTCGGATTGTGGTCGATAAAGAGCGAATCCTCCACATGAACGTTATTCTTCGGTCTTGTTAGTAGCTTCAGAAATTTCGTAGCATCAGCGTTGTCCATATCAAGGAATAATGCTGTAAGCTCGAGATATTCTTCAGCTGTGATCTCGTCAGCGGGTTTCTTTAGCACATTTTCTATTTTCCCCCAATCGTAACCTACGTACCCATTGGGGTAACTGATCTCATAGTGGGAGGTACCTCTCTTTATTATCCTTCCGGATAAATTATTTATAAATATAGCAAAATCCTGTTCATTCTGAGACAGGTCACGTATTGTTTTATTATGAATCGGACTTACGCTGAATGCATTGATCACATCCCGTGCTCCGGGCGTCAGGGCTACATATTCTGCCCCATACGTTTGTTGAACACTCTCGACTTCTTCTATTAAAACCGTCTTTTCCTCATTGCATGCGTTTGCCGAAGCTGCTACTTCTTTATTTGTCTTTTCATATAGATCACACACATCGAAAAGTACAGACGCCATTGCTTCAATATTTCTTTTCTGTTGTGCCAGTTCCTCTGACAACCCTCTAAGCTGTTCCGAGATCCCGGTGGCACTTGCATCGCTCAAACAAGAAAGTACCCCGTTCGCTGCCCCAGCAATTTCAGCAATTTCAGCCTCAAGCGCATTTGCACTTTCCGCAAGCTCTCCCGCAGCTTCACGTGCTGCCGGTAAGTCAATCCAAAATTCCGCCATTAATTTATCCTCCCATTTGCGAATAATGATTTTTCTTGGAAAGGCATCGAAGAGTCAGAATGCTTTGAACTTAAGAAAAGCTCCCCAAATCCCAATGCTCCTCGGAACCCTTTACAGTATTACCCAAAGAGCATATTAAAACAACGTTTGATGTATGTCAACATTTTTAAGTTTGTCATCTCGCGTACCTTTTCGGTCCGCTCGATGTACGTGCGCTCAACCATCAATACGTGAGACTCCGTCTCACTCCGTGAATGCAACACTGTTTGCTCATGAGAGCAAGCTCTCCCCGCAAACACTGTTGCATTCTCGTTGCAAGCAAGCTTGCAATTGATGGTATTCGCTTAGCGCGCAAAAAAAAGCACCGACCCCGAAGTCTACGCTTCAAAACCGATACTTTACCTGCACCTTCAGGGGCTCGAACCCTGGACACCCTGATTAAGAGTCAGGTGCTCTACCAACTGAGCTAAAGGTGCATCTATTAAGGCTTTGCGCTCACTTTTCGCAAGCGCAAGACCGATTATATAACAGCGGATTCTAAAATGCAAGTACTTTTTTTATTTTTTTGCACGTTTTTTGAACTGTGCCTTTTTAAGCCACTTTTTCTTTCCGGAAAGGTCTGATATAATCAGTTTCGGATGGGGGGCACTTCCTTGGGAGCACTTATATAAAGCGTAGAAAACAAAGGAATTGTCATGAACGGTAAATACGAAATAATCGAAACCATAAAGGAAAGCGAGCGCGTGAGCGTACATCTTGCAGCTGTTGACGGGATAGCGGGTCCTGTCATCGTTAAGGAAGTAAGGAATGCGGATGTTTCGGTCTATCGCTCGCTTAAAGATTGTAAAAGTGAACACTTCCCCAAAATCTTCGATATATGGACGGAAGACAACACTCCCGAATCCAGACAAAACGTTACGATAGTCGAGGAATACGTTGACGGCGAAACCCTCGCTGTGTGCGTTAAGGAAGGGCTGTACTCGAAGCGCGAGCTCCTTGGGTTCATGCTTCAGCTCTGCGATGCTCTCGAAGTCATCCACACCATGGTTCCCCCGCTCATTCACCGCGACATCAAACCCTCAAACATTCTTATAAATAAAGAAGGCGTCTTAAAGCTCATCGATTTCGATGCGTCCCGCCGCTATAAACGGGACGAGCGGACCACAAGCGACACGATCCTGCTCGGCACTGCGGAGTACGCTGCGCCCGAACAGTTCGGCTACCAACAGACAAACGAGCAGAGCGACATATACTCCTTCGGCGTCTTGCTCGCTGACATGTTTGGGATCAGGATCAGAGAAGAAGCTCACAAAAAGCACGACGACTCCGGGGACTTCTCGAAAAAGAGCCGTCGTATGAAGCGTATAGAAAGCATCATCGCCAAGTGCACGCAGTTCGATCCCGGCCGCAGGTATGAAAAGATTTCCGAAGTAAAGAAGGACCTGTCTGCCGTTCTGGAAGGCAAACCCTCAAAGAAGCTGATAGCCATTATTACTGCCGCAACGCTTATATTGGCCGGCGGCATAACCGCCCTTATTCTTTGCACTCATTCATTCACGGACAATAAATCGGATCGTGCCGACTATCTGCTTGGGAAGGTATCGGAAAACGCAGATGTTCCTTCTGACGCTTATGTCAATAAGCCGCAGTCCGATGCAAAAGACAACATAGAATCCTCAGGGAAAGAGGCCGAAATATCTGAGATAGATGAGAACAATAAAGAACCCGTGGAAGAAATCTACCGCAGTGAATTTACCGAAATCACCTTTACCGGTGGCGGATCGATCGAAGATGTCAAGTGGACTTACCTCGAATACACGACAGTAGAAGATCTTATAGGTAAAGGAGAAGCGCCCGATTACCTGACGCAGGAATATGTCACAAAACTTCAGACGATGGAAAGCGTTCTCCTCAACAACTACAGATTTGTTGTACATTTCTATCCTCAGCTCGAGCCGAAGAAAGACCTAAATTACAGAAACGGCTGGTTCGACACTCGTGGCGCTAAAGTTGTCGGGATCACCCTCACCGACCTTATGACCCAGACTGACATGGTGCTGGCCGAGGACGAGTGGTACACTTCGGAGCACATCATTTTCATAAGAAGAGAAGCCCTTCTGGGCCTCAAAGAAGGTTTCTATGAGATCAAGACCGACATAGAAATACCCGGCAAAAAGATCCGTGACCTCCTTACGCTCAACATAAACGCTGTCGAGACAGACCCCGCAAAGATGCTCATCTGTCCTTTCGACTGCCTGTGCTTTGATCCGGCACAGGTGGATTACACAAGCTTTGCTGTTCCGCACAACGAGGATAAGCGCATCAAGTCACTCGAAAGAGCCTACGAAAAAACTCCTGTTGAGACGTCGCTCTACCGAATATCAGAGGACGACACCATTATTTCCATCGATTCCACCGAATTTAAAAGCGCCCCCGGACAGGACGCTTTCTGCTACAATGTTATTTATGATGACGGCTCTTCTTGGCCCATCACTGTTTATGCAGGATGATTCAGTAGACCGTTGTGAAACAGGCATCATTTGATCACCTGTTT
>JAEEQC010000011.1 GCA_016285135.1 Lachnospiraceae bacterium | reverse complement strand
GAAGCCGCTTTTTGCGCAACGTGACCTCGAAGTCATATCACTTGCTTATATGGGCAGGGAGAACACCTCACTGCGCCTGAGGCTTAAGACTCCCGGGGGAACTTACGTGACGGCATCGAACTTTTTCACTGCGGCAGAGACTGTCGCCGGGCTCGAGAGGATGTTCGGGAAAGAAGAAGTGAGGAAGGCGCTCGCCGGCAGGAGCTGCAGTATTAAGATCACTGTGGCATACGAAGCGCAGATCAACGAATTCAGGGACAAAAGAGAGGTTCAGATGATCGTTCGCGACATCTTTGAGCCTTGACCCATGAACCTGCATTTCGGATCATAAAAATCGGAAAAATTCGACTCGTTTTATTGCAAGGCGAAGTGAAGAAATGTATAATCATTCAGGGTGGGGTCAGTTCATAAAAGCCCGCTGCACGGGTCTACGTTTGGCGGGGAATCAGCGACGAAACAAGTCGCTAAAGAGGAGGAAAACACAATGTCAGTTTCTGTTTCCGAATTCGGAAGTCTTGATGACGGATCAAAAGCAACCCTTTATATCATTAAAAACAACAACGGAATGATCGCCGAGGTCACCGATTTCGGTGCCAATCTCGTTCGTCTTTTTGTGCCCGACAGGAAGGGTGAGTGTGACGATATCGTTCTCGGATTTGATGACGTTAAGGGCTATTCGAATAATCCTTCGTACTTCGGAAGTACGATCGGAAGGATCGCAAACCGCATCGGCGATGCGAAATTCAGCTTAAACGGGATAACATATGACCTTGAGGTTAACGACGGCCCCAACAACCTTCACAGCTCGTTTGACGGCGGCTATAACAAGCGTTTCTTTAACGCTCACATAAACGGTGACGGCAGTGTGACGTTCTCGCTCTCAAGCCCGGACGGAGATCAGGGATTCCCCGGGAATCTCGATATGAGCGTCACATACAAGCTCACGGATGACAACGAGCTTGTACTCACCTACACAGGCCGTTCCGACAAGGATACGATCTTCAATCCCACGAATCACAGTTACTTCAACCTGAGCGGTCATGACTCGGGAAGCGCTATGGGTCTGAAGCTGCAGCTCTTCTCCAAGGAGCTTACTCCCGTCAGGGAGGGCAGCATCCCCACAGGTGACTTCATGAAGCTCGAGGGCACACCGTTTGACTTCTCGGAGCTTACGACCATCGGTGACAGGATCGACGAGGAGAACGATCTTCTTAAGATCGGCAGTGGCTACGACATCAACTATGTCATCGACAAGAAGGAAGGCGAGTACGGACGTGCAGCCCTGGTTGTCGACGAGGAGAGCGGCCGTACCATGGAGGTCTTCACAGACCTTCCCGGTGTTCAGTTCTACGCAGGCAACTGCATCGCAACCCAGCAGGGTAAGGGCGGAGTCACTTACAGAAAGCGCCATGCGATCTGCCTTGAGACGCAGTTCTATCCCGATGCGATCAACCATGATGCATTCACCAAGCCCATACTGAAGGCCGGCGAAGAGTTTAAGAGTACTACAACATACAAATTCGGAACCTGTTGATAAATGACGCGGAGAGTAAAACCTGATAATAAAACAGAAAAGTAAAACTGAGAATATAAGCGTTAAGCGCGGTAAACAGACTTGGAAGGCAAAAAAAGAAAAGTGAGGAAAACGAAATGAACGGATATTCAAAAGAGACTAATTGTATTCTTGCGGGATGGACTCCCGGACAGGGCGAGTCGCGCCAGGTGCCGATAGTTCAGAGCACGACATTCAAGTACGACACAAGTGATGCCATGGGTCAGCTTTTTGACCTTGAAGCAAGCGGATACTTCTATACGAGACTTCAGAACCCCACCAATGATTATGTTGCAGCCAAGCTCACAGAGCTCGAGGGCGGTGTTGCCGGTATGCTCACATCTTCGGGACAGGCAGCCAATTTCTTTGCAGTGTTCAATATCTGCGAGGCGGGGGACCACTTCATCGCTTCGTCGTCTATCTACGGCGGAACCTACAACCTCTTCGGTGTTACCATGAAGAAGATGGGCATCGAGGTTACTTTTGTAGACAACGAGATCACCGAGGAAGAGCTTGACAAGGCATTCAGGCCCAACACCAAGTGCGTGTTCGGTGAGACGATCACCAACCCCACGGTCAACATCTTTGATATCGAGAAGTTTGCTAAGGTCGCTCATAAGCACGGTGTTCCGCTCATCATGGACAACACTTTCGCTACACCCATCAACTGCAATCCCTTCAAGTTCGGCTGCGATATCGTTACACATTCGACTACGAAGTATCTTGACGGACATTCCGTATGTGTCGGCGGCGCGATCATCGACAGCGGTAACTTCGACTGGATGGCTCATGCAGAGAAGTTCCCCGGTCTTTGCACTCCCGACGACAGCTACCACGGCATCACATATGCGACCAAGTTCGGGAAGGGTGCGTACATCACAAAGGCTACGGCACAGCTTATGCGTGACTTCGGTGCGATCCAGTCGCCCCAGCATGCATTCTACCTCAATATCAGCATAGAGTCGCTCGCACTCAGGATGAAGCGCCACTGCGAGAGTGCGCTTAAGATAGCAGAGTTCCTTGAGAAGCATGAGAAGGTTGCATGGATCAACTATCCCGGACTCAAGAGCGACAAGAATTATGCTCTCGCTCAGAAGTACTGCCCGAACGGAACATGCGGTGTTATGGCGTTCGGAATCAAGGGCGGAAGAGATGCATCCATCAGATTCATGGATAACCTTAAGCTCGTTTTCATCGACACACATGTTGCCGATGCCAAGTCGGGTGTACTTCATCCCGCAAGTCATACACATCGTCAGCTCACAGATGAGCAGCTCAGAGAAGCGGGCATCAATCCCGACCTCATCAGGTTCTCAGTCGGACTCGAGGATCCCGATGAGATCATCGAGGATCTTAAGCAGGCGCTTGAGAAGGCCTGAGAGAAGGAAGCGAAGGCGGGTGAACTCTGCCGCGCGTGGACAATAGTGTTTTCGCTCGGATGCGGGTGATGAATATCACCGCACGAACTGAGGTGACCTTGCTTCTTCTCGGACGAACGGATAAGACGGGTCTCGGTACCCGAATTATTAAAAACTATATTTTAGGAGGGGTTTGTTTTATGAAAATGATTTACCAGGTGGATGACAGACCGGCTTTTTCGAAAGTCATAGTGTTCGCTATCCAGCAGCTGCTCGCCATCATGGCCGCAACGCTTGTTGTGCCGCTTAACGTAACAGCGGATGTCAACAAACTGGGTCTTGATGTTCAGCTTACGGGCGCGGATGCCATGAGCCCTGCGGCAGCACTTTTCGGCGCAGGTATCGGTACACTTGTTTACATCCTCTTTACAAGAAAAAGGAGCCCTATTTTCCTCGGCTCATCTTTCTCGTTCATTCCTTCAATGATCGCTGCATTTGCGGGAGCTACGAGCGCGGCGCTCGGCTACGCAGGTATCCTTATCGGTGCCGTTCTTGCGGGACTTGTTTATGTGATCCTTTCGGCGATCGTTAAGGTTGCAGGTGTTGAGTGGATCAGCAAGCTCATGCCCGCAGCGGTTATCGGACCCACGGTTGCGATCATCGGTCTCGGCCTCTCCGGAAGTGCTGTGGGACAGCTCCAGAGCGCGCCTGCGGGAGGACATACCCTCATCGCCGTTCTTTGCGGACTTGTAACACTTTTCGCTACGATGTTTGCTGCGGTTTTCGGAAAGAAGACTCCCAAGCTTATATCCTTTATCATCGGTATCCTCTGCGGGTATGCTTTTGCGTCTGTTCTTACATTCATCGGAATGGCAACAGGCTGTGACGCGATCAAGGTTATCGATTTCTCGGGCCTTACTAATCTGTTCGCTAACGGAGTTACGGCAGAGAGCTTCTTCACGGTTCCCGAATTTACCTTCATTAAGGCATTCGGCGGATTCGGTGACATGAGCCTTTCGTACTTCGGAACGATCGCTCTTGCATACATCCCCGTTGGATTCGTAGTCTTTGCAGAGCACCTTGCAGACCACAGAAACATGTCTTCGATCATTGAGAAGGATCTCCTTAAGGATCCCGGTCTTGACAAGACACTCCTCGGCGACGGTGTGGGCTCGATCGCAGGCGCATTCTTCGGCGGCTGCCCCAACACCACATACGGCGAGTCTATCGCATGTGTAGCCATCACCGGAAACGCTTCGGTTGTTTCGATCATCACCGCAGCATGTCTTGCACTCGTGATCTCGTTCCTGTCATTCTTCGTAGGATTCTTTAATACCATCCCGAGCTGTGTATGGGGCGGAGTATGTATGGCACTTTACGGATTTATCGCTGTCAGCGGTCTTAAGATGATCAAGAATGTCGACCTTGATGACAACAGGAACCTCTTCACGGTTTCCGTTATCCTTGTTGCAGGTATCGGCGGACTTGCTCTTGACTTCGGCGGCATCGTTATCACAAACGTTGCTACAGCGCTTATCCTTGGAATCATCGTAAATCTTGTTCTCGGGAAAAAGAAAAGTGCCTGAAAAATAAAGCAGTTTTGAAAGAAAAAGATAAATGAATGAAAAATTCCGTGACTTAAATGATGTTCAATTTGAGGCGGTAACATGTACTGAGGGCCCGATGTTGATCCTCGCGGGAGCGGGGAGCGGCAAAACTCGGGTCCTCACGTACAGAACGGCCTATCTTATAGAGGAGTGTAACGTCAGCCCTTATCAGATAATGGCCCTCACCTTCACAAACAAGGCTGCGGGCGAGATGAAGGAACGTATCTCCTCTATCGTGGGACCCGGTGCGGAAAACATCTGGGTCAGTACATTCCACTCTTCGTGTGTGAGGATTTTGAGACGTTTTATAGATCTGATCGGGTATAACCGTGATTTCACGATCTATGACTCTGATGATCAGAAAACGCTTATGAGGGACGTCTGCCGTTTCCTGCAGGTAGATACGAAGAAATTTAAAGAGGGAAAGATCCTCGGAGTCATTTCATCCGCCAAGGATGAGCTCGTGGACCCCGAGACATTTGAAAAGAGATCTGCGGGCGACCCTGCCTACAAGGTCTTCGCGGCATGCTATAAAGAGTACCAGAAGAGGCTTGCCTTAAATAACGCGCTCGATTTTGACGACCTCATCATGAAGACCGTCGAGCTCTTCAAAACAAGCGAGACGGCCGCACAGTACTACCGTGAGCGTTTTGCTTACATCATGGTTGACGAATATCAGGACACGAACACGGCTCAGTTTGAGCTTGTCCGTCTGCTCGCGCGTCACCCCCTGCCCGACGGTGGGATCGCAAAGAACCTTTGCGTGGTGGGTGATGACGACCAGTCCATATATAAATTCAGAGGAGCCAACATCCGTAACATTCTCGATTTTGAGAAGACGTACCCGGATGCGAAGGTCATCAGGCTCGAACAGAACTACAGATCGACCGGCAATATCCTTGAAGTTGCCAACGACGTTATCCGCAACAACATTGCCAGAAAAGAGAAAAAACTCTGGACGCAGAACGCTGTCGGAGACAATGTCCGCCTCATCAAGTGCGACAGTGACCGTGATGAAGCTTTCACCGTGGCAGAGGAGATCAGGGAAGGCGCAAGTGCGGGCAGACCGTACAGCGACTACGCGATCCTCTACAGGACCAACGCGCAGAGCCGTTCGTTCGAGGAACGTTTTGTCTCGATGAACATCCCTTACAGGATCATAGGCGGACAGAACTTCTATCAGCGCAAGGAGATCAAAGACGTTCTTGCTTACCTGCGTACCATCGCGAGCGGCAGGGACAGTGTGGCGCTCAAGAGGATCATAAACGTTCCCAAGAGAGGTATCGGACTTGCTTCGATCGACAGGGTTGAGGAGTACAGTAACGAAAAGGGTATCACCTTCTACGACGCGCTCCTGAGGGCCGGGAGCATCCCGGGACTTGAAAGAGCGGCAGGCAAGATCGAAAGCTTCGTGGCTCTTATCGAGGTCATGAGGAGCAGGCTTGACAATTCGGACAGTCTCAAGGATCTGATCGACGAGATCATCGAGCAAACAGGATATATGGAGTACCTCGAGAGTGAGGATGATGACGAGGTCAAGGTTCAGGAGAGATCCGACAACATCAGTGAACTTATCTCGAAGCTGGCTTCCTACGAGGAAGAAGCACTTGACGCCGGAGAGACTCCGACCCTCGAAGCTTTCCTCGACGAAGTATCGCTTGTTGCCGATATCGACAGCTATTCGGAGGATACGGACTGCGTCGTGCTCATGACGATCCACAGTGCCAAGGGTCTTGAATTCCCCATCGTGTACATGGCAGGCATGGAGGACGGGATCTTCCCCGGCTACATGTCCATAAACGCCGACGATCCGGAGTCCGAGATCGAGGAAGAGAGACGTCTTTGCTACGTCGGGATCACGCGTGCGAGAGAGGCGCTTTGCCTGACCGCGGCCAGACAGAGGATGATCAGGGGACAGCTCTCGTTTAATCCGATCTCGAGATTCGTAAAAGAGATCCCCAGGCACCTCTTGAAGGTCAGGATGACATCGGATGCTACGTCCGCTGCGTCCCTGAGGCACCCCGCAGAGGAAGAGAGAAGCTTTTCTAGAAGGACCGAAGGAATGCCCGAACCCGACAGGTCCGGAAGATTCTATCCCGGAAGTACGGGAGCATCGCACCGGGGTGGTGAGTACCGCTCCGGAAGCACAGGATCATCGTACCGAGGCGGAGAGCCCTATGCCGGCAGCTTCGGAGCGGATCGTAACAGGAAATCGTCACCTCTCGGGACCGGCGGAGTCGGAGCCTTTGAGCAGATGGGTATCCATAAGGGCGCACCAAAGGGAAGTGTCGATTACAAGGTCGGTGACACGGTTAAACACGTCAAGTTCGGCGAAGGAAAAGTCCTCGAGATGGAAAAGAGCGGCGACGACTACAAGGTCACCGTTGATTTCCCGTCCGGACAGAGAAGGGTCATGGCATCGTTCGCCAGACTTGAAAAGGTTTGACGGTTATGATATATTAACAGGTAGACAGTTATCCGTGTCGGGAGCGTTTTTCGTGGTATCCGCTGATCAAGGCACGGAGGGTGGAAAAAGCAGAGAGACGTGATGATTCGCGTTAATTCGGAAAGGCAGGGATTTACAATGAAGTTTTTCAGTAAGGATTCGGTATCCGAGAAGATCAACGATCTTATCGCTCAGACAAAGCTCAACGATCTTATCCACAGAAAAGAGAAGAAGAACAACGGTATCGTTATCGCACTTGCGATCATCGGCTCGGTAGCAGCGGTTGCGGTTATCGCTTTCCTTGTTTACAAGTGGGTTAACCCCAAGTACATCGCAGAATTTGACGACCTCGAGGATGAGGATGATATTGACGAGGACGACATCGACGGCGGCGAGGCCTGATCATCTGAAACAGAGTCATATTCCGGAGTAGGGTCACAGATGCTGACCCCCTCCGGATTTTCTTTAGTGAGGAACCAAAAGTGAACAATAATTTCGATCATATCAGCAACATCGTAGGCAAGCTCAAATCCATCAATTACGTACAACCCGGCGAAGTTCCGGGGATCGATCTGTACATGGATCAGGTCACAAGTTTTCTCGATGAGCATCTTGAGACATCAAAACGCTACAGTGATGACAAGCTTTTGACCAAGACAATGATTAATAATTATACCAAGAACGATCTTTTGCCGTCTCCGGAGAAGAAGAAGTACACGAAGGAACACATGTACCTCTTGCTTTTTGTATATTACCTTAAGAACATCCTGTCGATCAGTGACACAAGGAGTATCCTTCATCCTCTGACCGAGAAGTTCTTTAAGGGGGACGAGGATGTCAACTTTGAGAAGATCTACGCCGAGATCTTTAAGATCGAGCAGGAGCAGAGCTTCGATGTTACCCGCGACGTCGTACACAAGTACAGGAAGTCAAGAAAGAGCTTTGAGAATCTCGAGAACGGAGAAGACAAGGAACTCCTTCAGATGTTTTCCTTCATCTCCATGCTCAGTTTTGACGTTTATATGAAAAAGCACATGATCGGCAAGATGATCGATGACTATTTCTCAAAGTTCGACAAGAGCGAGGACAAAGACTCCGACAAGTAATACATTGATACCTCTCCTCATGGGGGTGGCACGCAACCAGGTTAAGATTCGGTCGGAAAAAGCCGATATAATTACATATAGTCGGTTTCTTCGCTGAAAGTATCGCGCGGGGAAACAGCTGCGGATAAAAACGCAGTTAAACAGGAGGTTTGCCTATGAAGAAAAGAATCTTGCGATTTATCAGCCTTTTGTGCATTGCCGCAGTTATCGTGAGCCTTTTGCAGCCCGGCATCGAGCCCGAGCCCGCGAAGGCTGCTGACCCTGTGCCTACAGAGTCGACCGACACGTACTGCCTCGTTACCAGCGCAAAGCGTTATTTCAACGGCGACGAGATCAACTACTCCGACTACGACAACGGAGCGAGAACTCTTCAGATCTACCTCTCGACCAAGGACGCCAATTCGGCGATCGTGCTTGCATCCGGAACTGCCATCGAGTGGAGAGCCGATAACCCCAACGTCATCGGTATCGACACCGGAAGCAGCATGAATACGACAGTCAACCTTACGATCAAGGCTCCCGGTTATTCGGGTCTTACCGTTTCACTCACGCCTCCCGGCAGCAGCGTTCCCATCGTTGCGGTTGCCTGCGTTATCAAGGTTCCTCTTGAATGGGACGATGCCAACAACATCAAGGCAGCATCGAGCACGCCTCGTGGCTACGGACTTCTGACAGCCCAGAACGAGGACGGTCAACAGACGTTGCAGCTATACACAGAAAATTCTTCGACGCACCCGGACTGCTATCATTACGTCCGCCGGCTTCGTAACGTCGACTACAATTTCCTTCCTTCATCGGGCATGACGGGCAAGGTTACAAGCCATGCTCCTGCAGGTTCTTTCGAATCTACCGAGTACGCCCTGAACTGGACATCTTCAGACAACTCCGTCTGTACGGTAGACCGTGACGGTGTCATTACCGCGCATGCGGCCGGATTCTGCCGGATCAGCGTTACGACGGACACGGGCGGCAACACGCTGACCTTTAATGTCGTCGTTGTCCCCGAGGCGATCCTCACGGGGGTTACCACAGACTACAAATACAAGTTCACTGCGAGGGCGATCCCCGACAGTGAGAATATAGTCATCAACACAAACGCGTTCCATGCCTCCGACCTTGACTGGCATCTCTTTAAGGGTGAGCAGATACTCGCAGGGAAAGAGATCACCAAGGATAAGGCATACCAGGACAAGATCGATATCAGTGCCGCTACAGGTACCGTTACATTAAAGAAACTCCCCGCAGGTGTTTATGTTCTCGGAGCGATACCGATCAAAGAGGATGATTCATCGATACCGACGTATGATTACATCCAGAACCGACTGATAAACAAGCTGGAGATCACTATCGTGGTACCGTTGTCGTTCGGTACCGACAAGCTGATCCTGAGCATTTATAACAAGGGCGAGTCCTTCGATTCATACGATATCATGGAGAACTCAAACCTGCCGGCCGAGTCCTTCCACTTCACTTCGAGTAACGAAGAATTTGCTACCGTAGGACTTGCGGACGGTGTCATCGAGGCTGTTGCCAAAGGTAAGGCCAAGATCACCGCAACTCCTTACGTACCTATTGAGGACCTTTTCGGATCGTTCTCAACACAACCCGACGTGATCAACTACGACGGCTCGAGCCTTAAGCTCGATGTCGAGGTTGTTGAAGGAATGGCGCTCAACACAACCTACGAAACTCTCTACAAGGGCGACAGCTTTGTCCTTAAGCTCGAGGCTCCCAACGAGTACTCGGGCAGGATCGAGTGGAAATCCGCAAACGAAAAGGTAGTTACGGTTGACGCATCGGGTGTCGTTAAGGCTGTAGGTGTCGGCGACACAAGTGTTTACTGCTACATATGGACGGAAAAGGGCACGAAGAGAAGAGCAAGATGCCGTTTCAACGTTGTTGATGCGGTCAATGATATCAAGCTCAAATCGAGTACCGATTATGTTATGATCGGCGAGAATCTCACGATCTCGGCTGAGGTTACCCCTAAGCTCAGTAAATCGACGCTGACCTGGACCTGCTCGGACGAATCTCTCGCGTCGATCGCCGAGAAGTCGGATCTGTCCATGACGATCACCGGTGTCAAGGAAGGTACGGTCGTTATCACCGCACTCAACAAGGACAACGGTATCGTGGCTTCCAAGGTCATCAAGGTCGTTTCGAAGCTTGCGGGACTCACCCTCTCCGAGCATGAAGTGACGCTGCCCCAGACACAGAAGTTTTATCAGCTCTATGCTGTATGTACACCCGCACTTCCCGAGAATCAGAAGCTCACATGGAAGTCATCGAACACCAAGGTTGTTGATATAGACAAGAACACGGAAGGCAAGATCCTTCTTAAGAGCCCCGGAACAGCGGTGATCACCGTGGTTTCCGAGAACGGTCTTACCGATCAGTGTACATTTACGGTCACACAGGGTATCAAGGACATTAAGCTCGACGCGACGGAGATCACCATCTACGTCGGAGAGAAGCAGCGTATCACATATACGATCACACCCGACAACGCCTCAAACCTCAAACTCAAGTGGAACGTACTTGACACAAAGGTCTGCGCTGTCGACAGCAGTGGCTATGTTACGGGAAAGAACGCCGGAACGACTGTTGTCACGGTTGAATCGACGGACGGAACGGGCATCTTCAAGATGATCACGGTACATGTCCTTCAGTCAGCGAAGTCTATTAAACTTGATATCGTTTCGATCACGATGAATGTGGGAGAGAGTTACCTCTTGGAGGTTGCGCTCAATCCCGTTACTTCGTCCGATGTTCTTACGTTTGAAAGTACAAATACGAAGGTCGCGAATGTTTCCAAGACCGGTAAGATCACAGCCAAGGCAAAGGGAAACTGCGTTATCTTCGTAAAGACATCGGGTGGACTCTCGACATACTGTACGGTCGAAGTCATCCAGCAGGTTACCGGCGTCACGCTTGACCTCACCGAAGCCACCATCCATGTTGGTGAAAAGCTGACTCTTGAGGCAACGATCACCCCCAAGAACGTTTCGGACAATACACTCAACTGGTATTCGAACAACACTCAGATCGCCACCGTTGACAAGAACGGTACGGTCACCGGTGTCAAGGGCGGAACCACCCTTATCAGATGCGTCACCGAGGACGGCGATTTCATGGCTTACTGTATCATGACAGTCATCGAGAACGTCACGATCATCAACCTTCAGGAAGAGGCTGAAGTCGGTGTTGGCAAGAAGCTCAAGCTCGAGGCCACCGTTGTGAACGACGGTGCCACGAACAAGAAGCTTGAATGGTCAACGGCTGACTCAAAGATCTGCAGGGTTAATGAAAAGGGTGTCCTGACCGGCGTCAAGGTCGGCAAGACCATCATCACGGCATCGGCTACAGACGAGAGCGGTGCGTACGCACAGTGTGAGGTTACGGTCATCGACTCCACGGATGAGATCGACATAAACGGTGAGGATCAGCTCATCAGCATGATCGTCGGCGAATCGAGAAAGATCAGGTTCAGCACTGTTCCGGCGAGCACGACATACAAGCCTCTCTGGTCAAGCGAGAACGAGAAGATCGCTGTTGTTAACAAGAACGGTCAGATTTCGGCTCTTTCGGCCGGCACGACGACCATCATTGCAACAGCAAGGGATAACCCCGATGTAAAGGCCTATGTCACCGTCATGGTAAGCAACCCTGTATTCGCTACAAACGTTATCTTCTCCGATTCGGAAGTCATCATGACTCCGGGTGAGGCAAAGACGGTTCCGTTTACCATCGTTCCTTCGAACTTCACGGAGTCGTACACATGGAGCAGCGACAACCCCGTTGTTGCATCGGTTGATGAGAAGACAGGAAAGATCACTGCCAAGGCAGTCGGATCGGCTTCCGTCACGTTGATGACCAAGTCGGGTAAGAAGGGCTCGGTAAGAGTCTTCGTTGTTGGTCTGAGCAAGACGTACCTCAAGCTTGCCCAGTACGAGAGCAACAAGATCAAGCTCGAGATCGACGGTGCGGGTTCGAGCGCACTCAACATCCGCTGGGATACGGACAACCAGTCGATCGCCGATATCTCCAACGGTACGATCACCGCGAGAAAGGTCGGAACAACCAAGGTCTACGCGGTAGTAAACGGCAGAAGCCTTGCATGTACGGTCGAAGTAGTAAAGAACAAAAAACGTTGACAGACTTGAAATGCGACGCTAATTGTTGTATCTTAAGGAAAGACTGATCCGTTCAGTCTTTCCTTTGCGTTTTAAAGCAAGTTTCTGAGCGGACTGCGGATCAGATTTCACAAAGACTTATATGAAGAGGAGAACAGATCATGCCCTGGTGTCCCAATTGCAAAACAGAGTATCAGGAAGGAATAGAGAAGTGTGCCGACTGCGGCAGCGACCTTGTTGACGAGCTTCCGGATGAGGAAGAGGTTTCCGAAGCAGAAGCGGCCGAAGCAGAAACAGCCGGAGCAGAAGGTTTTGAGGAAGGCGAAGTGACCACGGAGGAGGATCTTGAGGCACTCGGTATCGATCCCGAAGAGCTCGAAGCACAGATCAGACGCAGCAGAGAGCCTGCCAAGGTCTATGTCAGCAAGAGCGACGAGAGTCGTGACATGGTTCAGACCGCGATAACGTTCCTTGTATTTGCGGGTATCCTTATAGTGCTTTTTGTTCTCGGAGCACTCGATGTTATCCCCTGGTTCTCGTCGATCCCTTCAATCATCGTGCTCGGCGCGATGTCGGTCGGATGCTGTATCGTCGGTATCAATGCAGCGTTCAGAGCCCGCAGAGCTCAGGGAAAGATCGGTGAAGAAGAGAAGATCAAGAACGAAGTTACAAAGTGGCTGGATGAGAACTTCGACAAGAACGCTCTTGAAGAGAAGTTCGCTTCGGTAGAACCCGAAGAAGCCAGATACATCAAACAGGCAGAGTACATCAAAGACGAGCTCATGAAAGAGATCGAGGGTCTCGACGAAGCGCTCGCCGACACCATGGTCGAAGCGTATTTCGACGAGCATTTTGATTGACCTGCAGTATTGTCAGAGAGAGAGACCAACCGCCGCGCACTCGCGTAACATGAACGATCACGAGTCGGGCGGTTGTTCCGGTTGAAAGGAGTATCGTATTGAGAAAGCTTGCCTTAAGTGATGAGATACTTGAGAGCATTGACAAACCGGCAAGGTACATCGGCCACGAGATTAATGCGGTGATGAAAGACCTCTCAAAGATCGACATACGTTTCTGTATGTGTTTCCCTGACGTATATGAGGTCGGTATGTCACATCTCGGCATCATGATACTCTACGACATGTTTAACAGGCGTGAAGACACGTATTGTGAGAGAGTCTATTCGCCTTGGCCCGATCTTGACGCGATCATGAGGGAGAAGCATATCCCTCTTTTTGCGGTTGAAAGCCAGGATCCGATCAAAGACTTTGATTTCCTCGGCATCACTCTCCAGTATGAGATGTGTTACACAAACGTTCTTCAGGTCCTTGACCTTTCGGGGATCCACCTGCTCGCTACGGAACGTGGTGAGGATGAACCCATCGTTATAGGCGGAGGCCCCTGTGTTTATAATCCCGAGCCGATCGCGGACTTTTTTGATATCTTCTATATAGGCGAAGGTGAGACTGTTTATTATCAGATGCTCGACACCTACAAAAGCATCAAGGCTTCGGGCGGGACACGGCAGGATTTCCTCAAGGCCGCATCTCACATCGAAGGTCTCTATGTGCCTTCACTCTACGAAGTCGAGTACGACGAACAGGGTCTTATATCTCACTTCGGACCGAAGGATGATGCGCCCGCCGTCATAAAAAGACAGGTTGTCACCGATCTATCGGACACTTACTACCCGAAAAATCCCATCGTACCGTACATCAAAGCCGTACAGGACCGTGTGACGTTAGAAATCCAGCGCGGTTGTATCAGAGGCTGCAGGTTCTGTCAGGCAGGGATGATCTACAGACCTATCAGAGAGAGAAGCCTTGAGTTTCTAAAGCAGTACGCGATCGATATGATCAAGAGTACGGGCTACGAGGAGATCAACTTAAGCTCCTTAAGCTCAAGCGACTATACAAAGCTCAAGGAACTCCTTGAATTCCTTATCACCGAGATGGGCAACCGCAAGGTTAATATTTCTTTGCCTTCGCTCCGTATCGACGCCTTTGCGCTCGATGTAATGGGCAAGGTTCAGGATGTCAAGAAGAGCTCGATCACTTTTGCGCCGGAAGGCGGGACCCAGTACATGCGAGACGTTATAAACAAAGGTCTCACCGAGGAACAGATCCTCACCGGTGCACTCGACGCCTTTAAGCTCGGGTGGAATAAGGTCAAGCTCTATTTCATGCTCGGTCAGCCTTTCGAACGCGACGAGGATGTCTGCGGGATCCCTGTTCTTGCGGACAAGATAGCCAGAGAGTATTACGAGAACATCCCCAAGGCTACCAGAAACGGCAAAGTTCAGATCACGGTCAGCACTTCGTATTTTGTGCCGAAGCCGTTCACGCCCTTCCAGTGGGCTCCTCAGATCGCTCCGGACGAGTATCTGCGCAGAAAGAGCCTGCTGAGGTCGACACTTGCGGAACAGTTAAATGCGAAAAGCATTAAATACAACTGGCACGACAGCGACACATCGATCCTTGAGGGACTTCTCGCACGCGGGGACAGGCGTGTCGGGGCGGTGATCCTCGAAGCCTACAGACAGGGTGCGCTCTTTGACGCATGGACCGACCATTTTGACATGCAGAAGTGGATCAGAGCCCTCGAGAAGACGGGCGTGGACATGGACTTCTACACCTTGAGAGAACGCAGTACCGACGAGATCCTTCCTTGGGATTTCATCGATGCGGGTGTCTCCAAGAAGTTCCTCACAAGGGAGTATGACCGCGCAAGGAATGCCGTCGTCACGCTCAACTGCAGGCAGAGGTGCTCGGCCTGCGGCTGCAATGAGTGGAACACCGGAGTCTGCGTAGAGACAAGGAACCGGTAGTGTTTTGATCGGTTTATGGCAGTGTGTCGGACAGTGGACGATAAAACGGATCATGAGAACAGGAGGCGTCATGACGCTAAGGATTAGATTTGCCAAATACGGGGCGCTCAGATTCATCGGACATCTTGATGTCATGAGGTACTTCCAGAAGGTCATAAGAAGAGCCGACCTTCCGGTCAGGTACTCACAGGGATTCACGCCCCATCAGATCATGACATTCGCTCATCCGCTCTCTCTGGGAGTGTCAAGTGATGCCGAATACATGGAAGTGGATTTTACGGAGCAATTGGACCCCGCGGAAGTGCTCGGAAGGATGAGGGCGCAGACGAGCGAAGGATTCGAGATCATCTCATGCAAGGTTCTGCCGGAAGTGCCGGAAGGAACCCGTTCGCAGAGTCTGATGTCGCTTGTTTCGGCCGCCGAATATATGATATCATGGAAGGACGGATACGGAGATGTTCCGTCGGAGGAAGAGCTTCGCGGAGCGATCCGCACCCTGTACTCCGGTGACAGTATAGTGGTCGAAAAGAGTACAAAGAAGACGACAGCCGAAACTGACATCAAGCCGTTCATATACAGGATCTACGGGGAGGGAGATGCGTTCCTCGACCCTGAAGACCCCGCTTTCGCGGGAGTGCCCGGGATTTCGAGGGCCTTTGCCGAAGGACTTGATAATACGGCGCATGCAGACACATTTGAAAACGGAAGAAAGTTCTTTGTGTGTGTGGCATCGGGTTCGGCCTTCAACATAAAACCCGGGCTTGTTACGGAGGCACTCTGTGAAACGCTCGGGATCACGTACAATAAGCATGCATTTGCGCTCCACAGGATGGAGACATACAAAGGGGAAGACAGACTTGTCCCCCTCGAATCATAAAGTAAGGGGTTTGAAGTGAAAGATCTGGTGATCGTAAAAGACGGGGATAAAGTGATCACGGGCTTGTTCGACGGGAACGAGCTTATTGAAGCGCAGATCGAAGACCTTGAGGGAGGCGAACTGCTCGGAAAGATCTACCTCGGAAAGGTTAAAAACATCATCGCAAACATAAACGCTGCCTTTGTCGAGATCGAAGGCGGTTTAATGTGCTATCTTTCTCTCGACGAGGTCGTCAATCCCGTACGTTCGGGTTCGGGCCGCTCGGGTCCCATCAGAGTCGGGGACGAGATCATCGTACAGATCACAAAAGAAGGAAGTGCCCTTAAGGCACCGCAGGCAACGGCCGATTTCTGTCTGACCGGAAGGTATCTTGTGCTCGTTCACGGCAGATCCGTGGTCGGGATCTCCAAAAAGGTCGAGGATTCGGAGGAAAGAGCAAGACTGAGAACGATCGTCGAATCACTCGCACGTGAGGAGTGCGGCTTTATCGTGAGGACCAACGCTCTTTACTGCGACGAGGAAGCCATCAGGGCTGAGGCGATGAACCTCCTCGGTGTCTACGACAGGCTTGTGAGGGAGGGTGTCCACAGGAGTCCTTTCTCGCTCCTTTACAAAACAAAACCCTCGTATATCTGGGCGATCAGGGACCTTTCGGGATCCGGGCTTGACCGCATCAGGATAAACAACAGCGAGATCTACGACTCCGTTATGGAGTATATGAACACGACACAGCCCGAAGACGTTGACAAGGTCGAACTCATGGACACAGAGGAACCTCTCGGGCTCGGAGGTCTCTACAGGCTCAAAGATAAGATCGATGAAGCCATGCAGGAACGCGTATGGATGAGGAGCGGGGCCTTCCTCGTGATCCAGCCCACAGAGGCCTGCACTGTGATCGATGTTAATACCGGCAAGGCCGTGAGTGGGAAAAAAGGTCAGCAGGAAACATTCTTCAGGATAAACATTGAGGCTGCCAGAGAAGTGGCCAAGCAGATCAGGCTCAGAAATCTTTCGGGTATCATAATCGTTGATTTTATAGACATGACGCTCGAGGAGCACAGAGAGCTCCTTATGAAGGAACTCAGAGAGCTCTGCAAGAGCGACAGGATCCCCACCAGAGTCGTCGACATGACAAAACTCAATCTTGTGGAGATCACGAGAAAAAAGACACGAAAACCGCTTGCCCAGCAACCGTAAATAAAGCGAAAACGAAAAGTATTAACAAAAGTTTTTCGAATCGAAAAGTATGTCGTCCCCAACATCATTCGTGAAGAACACAATTCTCCGCAGATGGCTTTGGGAGCGGATTAGACGCATCTATGAACAAAACATTAACACGTGTCCAAAAGGGAAACTTTTCTTTACAAAGACAATTTTGTTAAGTATAATTACGACATGAAGTATTTTTGTTTTGAAAGGAGAGTAGCTGCAATATGGTGAATCAGCTTTTTGGAAACTATCTTGTCAGAAAGGGACTGATAAGTAAGGAGCAGCTTGCGCAGGCTATCGAATCTCAGAAGAAAGTTCGCGTTAAGCTTGGTCTTATCGCGGTCTCCGAGAAACTCATGACGGTTGAGGAAGCAGCTGAGGTTAACAAGCTTCAGGCAGTCATGGATAAGAGGTTCGGTGATATTGCCGTTGAAAAGGGGTATTTAACGGACGATCAGGTCGGACGTCTTTTGGGTCTTCAGGGTAACCAGTATCTTACATTCGCTCAGGCGATCACAGACAACGGATTCTTAACACTCGAAGCTTTTGAAAAGGCATTCCTCGATTATCAGAAGGAGCTCGGTTTTACCGCTACCGACATGGAGTCCATCAAGTCGGGTGATGCGGACAGGATCGTACCTCTGTTTGTTCCGGAAGGGACGGATCCCATACAGGTTGAGTACATAAGCGTTGCTGTAAGAACCATCATCAGACTTATCGACAGCGATGCGTACATCGGAAGTGCGTCATGGGGACGCAACGAGAGCTTCGACGGAGCTGCTGTTCAGAATCTTCGCGGCGACAGAGCTGCCGGTCTCTCATTCGGAGGCAACGGTCAGTCACTTCTTTCAATCGCAGTACCTTTCGGCAAGGAGGAATTCCCTGAGGTCGATCTTGACGCCCTTGATTCCGTTGCCGAATTCATCAATTGTATCAACGGTCTTTTTGCGACAGGTATCGCTTCCAAGGTGAAGCTTGACATGCTTCCTCCTTCGTACAGGAACGGGCTCGTTAAGGTCAGCGCAGATCGTCTTGTGAAGATGCCTGTTTACATCTCGGGCCAGGAAGTCGTGCTTATGTGCGCATTTGGTTCTACAATCACTATATAATCAACAATAAGGGGGAACATTATGGCTAAGATTTTGATCGTGGATGATTCGAGAACTTCTCGTAAGGTTCTCAAGACTATCCTCGAAGAGGGTGGACATGAAGTTATCGGTGAGGCAACCGACGGTATGGACGGCCTTACAAAGTTTAAAGAGCTTTCGCCCGACATCACTACGCTTGATATCACGATGCCTGTCATGGACGGACTTCAGGCACTCAAGGCCATCAAGGAAGTTGACAGCTCCGCAAAGATCGTAATGGTCACGGCTGCCGGACAGCACACAAACATGGTTGATGCGTTGAAGCTCGGTGCATCCGAATTCGTTACAAAACCTTTCGAGTCGGAAGCTATACTTGCAGTCATTAACAAAATGTGATAAAACATAATATGTTTGATGATCCCTGACGGATCAGTGGAGTTCACCACGTGGGATCATCGTATACCTTCGGGTATATTAATAGCCGACCGTCTGGGCAACTTCCTCGGAAGTTGCCCTTCTTTGATTTAAGAAGGGCGCGATGATTATCGACTTGAACGCGAGAAACCCCAAGTGGTACAGCGTTCATCAGCAGCAGCAAAACAGACACGTTTTGCGGGAAAGGAGTTTGATCATGGAAGCCTGGAACGGTTTTAAGGGTACAAAATGGCAGGAGACTATCGATGTAAGAGACTTCATCATCAACAACCACATCTCATATGAGGGTGACGGAGCGTTCCTTGAGGGAGCGACCGAGAGGACAAAGAAGCTCAGTCATAAGCTTGACGGACTCTTTGAACTCGAGATGAGATTCGGCGGAGTGCTCGACATCGACACGCAGCACGTTACATCACTTCTTAACTACAAGCCCGGTTATCTCGACAAAGACAACGAGATCATTGTCGGTCTGCAGACAGACAGACCCCTCCGCCGCGGAGTCAACCCCTTCGGTGGTCTCAACATGACACGTAAGGCATGTCAGGCATACGGCTACGAGCTTTCGGAGAAGGTAGAGGAAGAGTTCCTCTACAGAACGACTCACAACGACGGAGTATTCCGCGTTTATAACGAGGAGATCCGCAAGGCACGTCATGCCGGTATCATCACAGGCCTTCCCGATGCGTACGGCAGAGGAAGGATCATCGGCGACTATAGAAGAGTCGCTCTTTACGGAGTCGACAGACTTATCGAAGAAAAGAAGAAGGACAAAGAAGCTCTTGCATCTAACCCCTGCGATGCCGAGACGATCAGACGACTCGAGGAGCTCTACCAGCAGATCAACTTCCTCGGTAAGCTAAAAGACATGGCTCTTCTTTACGGTATTGATATCAGTAATCCCGCTACAGACTCAAAAGAAGCCGTTCAGTGGCTCTATTTCGGATACCTTGGAGCCATCAAGGAGCAGAACGGTGCGGCGATGAGTCTCGGCCGTGTTTCTACATTCCTTGATATATACTTCGAAAGAGACATAAGGAAAGGAAAGTACACAGAGAGCGGCATTCAGGAGATCATCGACGATTTCGTCATGAAGCTGCGTATGGCGAGACACCTTCGTACGCCCGAGTACAACGAGCTCTTTGCCGGCGACCCCATGTGGATCACAGAGTCCGTAGGCGGTATGGCTCTTGACGGTTCGACCCTCGTTTCGAAGACATCCTTCAGAATACTCAACACTCTTTATACACTCGGACCCTCCGCAGAGCCCAACCTCACTGTTCTCTGGTCGAAGGATCTGCCCAAGGGATTCAAGGACTTCTGTGCAAAGGTTTCGTGCGACACACATGCGATCCAGTACGAGAATGACGACCTTATGAGACCGATCTACGGTGACGACTACGGCATCGCTTGCTGCGTTTCCGCAATGCGCCTCGGCAAGGACATGCAGTTCTTCGGTGCACGTGCCAACCTTGCAAAGCTTCTCCTTATGAGCCTTAACGGAGGTAAGGACGAGCGTTACGACATGCAGATCGGACCCGAGATGCCTGTTTACGAGGACGAATACCTCGACTACGACAAGGTCATGGAGCGCATGAGCTTCTACCGCGACTGGCTTGCGTCCACGTATGTTAAGGCCATGAACATGATCCATTACATGCACGACAAGTATGCATATGAGAAGACACAGATGGCGCTTCACGACACGGACGTTCACCGCTACATGGCATTCGGTGTTGCCGGCCTTTCGGTACTCACCGACTCGCTTTCGGCCATCAAGTATGCCAAGGTACGTCCGATCAGGGATGAGAACGGCCTTATCAAGGATTTTGAAACGGTGGGCGAATTCCCCTGCTACGGTAACGATGACGACAGAGTCGATTCGATCGCCGTTGAACAGACAGAGCTCTTCCTTGAGGCGCTCAGGAAAGTTCCCACATACAGAAATGCGGAGCACACTCTCTCGGTTCTTACCATTACATCAAACGTTATGTACGGCAAGAAGACGGGCAATACTCCCGACGGCAGACGCGCCGGCGAGCCCTTCGCTCCCGGAGCAAATCCCATGCACGGCAGGGATAAGAACGGTGCGCTCGCATCCCTTAACTCGGTTTCAAAGCTTTCTTATCAGACATGTAAGGACGGCATCAGCAATACATTCTCCATCATCCCTTCGGCACTCGGCCATTCATGGGAGGAGAGAAGAGACAACCTTGAGAACATCCTTGACGGTTATTTCGCACGTAAGGCACATCATCTTAATGTAAATGTGCTTGACAGACAGCTCCTCATCGACGCGATGGAGAACCCCGAGAAGTATCCGACGCTCACCATCAGAGTGTCGGGATATGCGGTACTGTTTAACAAGCTGACCACGGAACAGAAGAAGGAAGTTATCAGCAGAACATTCCATGAGGGTATCTGAGAAGGGAAGAAAAGTGCGCGATAAAGCATCGGGAAAAAAAGGAAGGATTCACTCCGTAATGAGCATGGGCGGCGTTGACGGACCCGGCATCAGATGTGTCGTGTTCCTGCAGGGCTGTCCCATGAGGTGCGCTTATTGCCACAACCCGGACACATGGACTCCGGACGGTGGTGAGGTTTTGTCGGCCGAAGAGGTCGCAGAGAAAGTACTGCGCTACAGAACCTACTTCGGGGATAACGGAGGCCTTACGGTATCGGGCGGAGAACCGCTTATGCAGGCTGAGTTCGTTACCGGGCTTTTCGGCCTCATGCGCGAAGAAGGGATCTCGACATGCCTTGATACGTCGGGGCACGGGTGCGCGGGTGAGAAGCTTGAAGCGCTTCTCGCAAAAACTGACATCACCCTTTGCGACATCAAGTTTACTGACGAGAGTGCATATAAGCGTTATACAAAAGGGTCCCTTGAGCAGGTGCAGGGATTCTTAAAGGCAGCGGACGCAGCCGGTGTGCGGATCTGGATCAGGCATGTGGTCGTTCCGGGGATCACCGACAGCAAAGAGAACATCGAACGGCTTGTCCGGACAGCGGGGCAGTACAGGAGGGTCGAGCGAATCGAGCTTCTGCCTTTCCACAAGATGTGCATCCCCAAATACGAGGCGCTGGGGTTGGAATTCCCGCTTGCCGATGTGCCGGAATGCAGCAATTCGCGGGCTGAAGAACTCGCTGCCCTTATCCCTCAGGATCTGAGAAACTGATCTTTGAAAAAGATGTATTTACGGCGGTCTTTTTCTTTTCATATATGCTTGTGCTGTGTTATAATCATAAAAGTGTGAGTAAAAGGAACTTGATGCTTCGTTGAAGTGTTCGGCGAGGAATCAACGGTGTTAAACCGCCGTTAAAGAGGAGGAGGGTCTGCCGTATGGACGTCAGAAAACTGATCAATATCTGCGAAGGAAAACATGTATATATCCAGACACACAATTTCCCCGATCCCGATGCGATAGCTTCGGCGTACGGTCTGCAGAAGCTTTTCGAAAAATTCGGGATATCTTCCACGATCATCTATGTCGGGAAGATCGATAAACTCAGTACCACAAAGATGGTTGATACATTTGGTATCGAACTTTTTTCACATGACAGTATCGCGAAGGATCTTCGTGATGATGACTATATAATCTGTGTTGATTCTCAAAAGAACGCCGGCAATATCCTTGATGTTACGGGAGAAGAGATTGCCGCGATCGATCATCATCCCACTTTTGTTCAGGTAGAATACAGATATTTCGATCAGAGGATCGTGGGCGCATGTGCTACGATCATCACTGGTTATTATATGGACCTTGGGATCGAGCCCGATGTCAATACGGCAACGGCTCTCTTGTACGGTATCAAGATGGACACTCTCCAGTTTGTGAGAGGAGTGACGGCCGAGGATATCAGAGCCTACGAATTCCTCTTTAATTTCATCGACAACGAGATGCTCTTAAAGCTTGAAGGCAACAATATGGAGTACAAGGATCTTCAGGCTTACGGTGCGGCTATCGAGAACATCAAGCTCTACGGAGTTGCAGGTTTTTCGAAGGTTGATTTTGCCTGCCCCGACGCACTCATCGCGATACTTTCGGACTTTATCCTTTCGCTTGTTGAGGTTGAGGTTGCGATTGTGTACAGCGAGAGAGAGGACGGTGTCAAGCTTTCTATCCGTTCCGAAAGGGCCGAAGTAAATGCCGGAGAAGTCGCCAAGAAAGCACTTGAAGGCATCGGCAGCGGCGGAGGACACGCTGCGATGGCAGGCGGTTTTATTTCAAAAGAAGCATATTTGAATCTCGGAAACTTCAGAGATGACGTGATACGCGACAGGTTTGTGGAAGCCATGGGAGAGAATATCTGAAAACATTTTCTTTTTATCGGAACGATCGGTGCCGTTGTGTGTGACTGCCTGAAAAGCTTTAATTGTGAGGATGAGATGGGCATTTTTATAGGAAATCATGTTTCTTCGTCGGGCGGGTTCGTCGAGATGGGGAAGAGGGCTCTCAAAGTAGGGGGCAACACATTTGCGTTTTTTACGCGCAACCCGAGGGGCGGGTCGGCTGCACCCATCGATCCCGAGGACGTGAAGGAGTTCCTCACAATGGCCCGTGAACACGGGTTCGGCAGGCTTGTCGCTCACGCTCCTTATACCATGAATCTCTGTGCCGCCAAGGAAGATATCAGAGCCTTCTCGATAAACATGCTGAAGGACGACATAAAGAGGATGGAGTTCATCCCCGGAAACTACTACAATTTCCATCCCGGCTCGCATGTCGGACAGGGAGAAGCAGAGGGGATCAGGCTTATAGCGGAGGCCCTCAAAGAGGCGCTTGAGCCCGGAATATCGACGACGGTTCTTCTTGAGACGATGGCCGGGAAAGGCAGCGAAGTCGGAAGAAACTTCGAAGAGCTGGCGCAGATCATGGACAGGCTCGGTAACCCCAAAGAGCTGGGTGTCTGCTTTGACACATGTCATGTCTGGGACGGCGGTTACGATATCGTGGGAGATCTTGACGGTGTCTTAAAGCGCTTTGATGAAGTGATCGGTCTGGAAAGACTTTTCGCGGTTCACATCAACGACAGCAAGAATCCGCTGGGTGCCCATAAAGACAGACATGAGAAGATAGGGCAGGGAAACATCGGGAGCGAAGCCTTGAAGCGCGTAGTCAATCATCCCGCACTTAAAGATAAACCGTTCATCCTCGAAACACCGTGTGATGACGACGGCTACACAGAAGAGATCCGCATGATACGCGGTTGGGTATAATTATATGGATTAATACTTCGCTACAGTTTTTGGCGAGGAATCAACGGCGAAACCGCCGTTAAAGAGGAGGACACGGTAAATGAGATTTTTCTTCATCGATCTCGAGAACGTCAGAAGTAACGGACTTGAAGGAGTGCTTTCGCTTGAAGCGGATGATCAGGTTTTGGTTTTCTACAGCGAGAATGCCAACAACCTCACTATCCCGACTCTTGAGAACATCAACAACAGCAAGGCGACCGTCAAGTTCATCAATACCAACTTCGTCGGTTCGAATGCCATGGATTTCCAGATCGTTTCTTTGCTCGGGGCAATGATCGAACGCCATAAGCAAGGCTTCTTCTCGATCATCAGTCATGATAACGGCTTTAAGTCAGCGCTCACTTTCTGTGAGAGATATTTCTCGGACTATCCCATAAGCGTTGGCAAATTCGATAACATAATCTCGGCGATAGCGTACGACCTCAAGCATCCCATCAAAGGCTCTGCCGAGGGCGGAAAAGGTGCCATCAAAAAGAAGAAAAAGGGTAACAACGGTGCGTCCGGGCAGGGCGAACGTGACGATAAGGCTGTGATCACCGGACGCAAGGAGGCTCACGCGGAAGCAACGGCACAATCGCAGCCGGAAGCGCAACAGGAGCAGGCGGAGAAGGCGGACCGCGGAGAGGCTCAGGAGCAGGCAGGCGCCACAGCCGAAAAGAAAGAGGGGCGCAACCGTCGCCGCCGCAGATCGAACTCGGGAACCTCGGAGAACGCTGCTGCGAAAGCCCGGAATACTGCGGAAACTGTTTCGGCAGGACCCGATATGCAGTATATATACGACTATCTCAAGGACATGCTCAGCGTTAAGACCATTGACGTATATGCCTCCAAGATTCATGAAGCACTTCTGGTGGCCAACACCAAGGACGAACTTCACAAATTCTTTAAAAATAAGTGCGGTGAAGACGAAGGTGAAGCCCTCTTCAAGTTATTGCACGGTGACTTCGAAAACATGAAAAGACAGGCTCGGAAATGATATTCCCGTGTTCTGATGCCAAAGAAAACAACAGTATAACTTTATGTGAGGAATTCACAAATAAGAAAAATTATATTGAAAAAACTTTCGTGATGTGGTACGATTAATCAGTAAAAGGGTACAACATGATCGGGGTGGTCATGTTACAGAGGGAGGCACAAGGTGAATTATTACTCAAGGGGATGCGTTAGATGCCTAATTACAAAATCCAGCAGTATGATAAGCTCACTGGTTTGCCTTTCTACGAAGATTTTCTTGCGTTAGCAGAGGAAGCCAAGGAAAAGAAACAATTGTCCGATGACGAACAATTTGTTGTCATCGCCATGGATATATCTAACTTTAAGTTCATCAACCAAATATACGGCTACGAGATCGGTAATCAGTTACTTCAAAGTCTTGTAAACATCACAGTCATTGACAATTATCATTGTATCACTGCCTGCAGACCTTACTCTGATCATATCCTGGGTCTTTACAAAACTCCGAAGGATCCCGATCTTTTTGACTATGGTCTCAAAAAGTATAATGACAAGTTCATCTCCGAGAACACCAGACAATTCCAGTCCGTACTTCTGCATCTCCAGTGCGGCGTGTACATCCTTAAAGATAAGAACGAGAAGATAGTGGCATGCGTTGACCGTGCCAACATGGCCCGCAGGAGCATGAAGGGCGATTACTCCACACCTTATGTCATCTTCAGTGAGGAGATGTACAAGGGTAAGGAGAAGACTTCAGAGATCATCTCGATCTTCGAAGCAGCACTCAAGAACGATGACATCCTGGTTTATTACCAGCCTAAGGTCAATATCAGAACCAAAAAGCTCGAGGGTGCCGAGGCACTCAGCAGGATCAAGTGTCAGGACGGCAGGATCATGGCTCCAGGTGAGTACATCCCGATACTTGAGAGCAGCGGAAGGATCATCGACCTTGACTTCTTTGTCATGAGATCGGTATTCCACATGATCAAACAGCTTCTCGAGATCGGCAGTGAACCGGTGACTGTTTCGATCAACCTCTCGAGGATCCACTTCTACAACTCACGTATGGTTGAGGAGATCATAAAGGTGTTTAAGCCCTTTAATATCCCGCCCAAGTACATCGAGTTCGAAGTTACGGAGTCGGCATTCATCTCCGAGTCGGGTATCATCTCTGACAAGCTCATCGAGCTCAAACAGTTCGGATTCCTTGTCAGCATGGACGATTTCGGAACGGGTTACAGTTCCCTCCACTCGCTTTCGGTACTTCCAATCGATGTTGTCAAGTTTGACAGGAGCTTCATCAAGAACAGCACCAGAAGCCCCAAGGGACTCAAGATCCTCAGCGGTCTTATCTCTCTTTGCAAGCAGATTGACTTTGACGTCATCTGCGAGGGTGTTGAAGACACGGACGAGGAGCAGATCGCTCTTGATTGCGGATGTGAGCATGTTCAGGGTTACGTCTATGACAAGCCTCTTCCCGAGGACGAATTTCTTCTTAAGTACATATAAGCCAAACGGTTTGCCTGAGGACATCCTGCGAGGGATGTCCTTGTTTATTTCACTCTTTTTTTTTAAACAATTTTAACAGTTGCTTTTTTGTTAGTTATTGATTATAATCGACAACTGTGGGTTTTAAGAATCACAATAATATTAAATTTTTTCAGAAAGAAAGGACTAACGAAATGAAGAAGACAGTAAGGGTTGCAATTGCATTAATGCTCGTAGCGGTTATGGCTTTAGCACTCACCGCATGCGGACTCGACATCAACAAAGTAGCAGGAAAGTGGCATGTAAAGACCATCAACGGCAAGACACCCGCTGAGTTCGCAGCAGAGGTTGGCACAGTTGAGGCAGGTGTTCAGAAGGTAGTTGAGATTTCTGAGAAGGAGACAAGCATGACTTCTATCTCGGGCGTTGTTACCGGTACAACACAGATCAGATCTAACGGTATCGAGGCTACTCTTGACGGAGCACTCTTCCCCTTCAAGTATGATGAGAGTTCAGACACTCTTTCATACACATTAGAGCAGGACGGAACAAAGTACGAGTACGTATACTGCAAGGGTGACTATGACTTCTCGGCAGGCAGCGCTCCCGCAGCAGCTGAAGAGGACTATGGCTACGCAGAGGAAGACTACAGCGATTACGAAGAAGAGTAATGATCGAACTTTGATGATACGTTGATCATTGCATCAGATACCCCTTGGCCCGGCCAAGGGGTATTATGACAAATAGCACCGATCGCATTGCAGAAGTCTGGTACTTCGGTGATGTAAAGAAAGGAGACAAATGAAGAAATCAATTATCTGTTTTTTACTGATTTTTGCACTTGTTCTTTCGGGTTGCTCATCGAGTGACGACGAAAAAGACAGCACCTCCGGTTCGGTTGTAGAATCGACAGGTACCGTCGATAATGAAAGCAAGCAGGAAACAAACACACCTGCAAAAGATGATGCCGACACATCAGTGCAGACTGCACCGGTCGACAAAAAGTCAGGATTCTCACTGTCGGTGAGCGGTTCTGACAAGAAGCTCAAAGTTACGCGTGCCGCAAACGCGGGAAAGAGCATGGGAGATAACGGTGTTTGGACCATATTCGTTTATCTGTGCGGAACAGACCTTGAAAGCAGCGGACAGGGCTCGGCTACGAGTGACGTTGCTCAGATGCTCGAATCCGAGGGCAGCGAC
>JAEEQC010000142.1 GCA_016285135.1 Lachnospiraceae bacterium | reverse complement strand
TTGCTATATAGTCTTTTTAGATAAGTAGATGAGCGAAGGCGCGCCCGTCTGTTTTCTGAGGATCCCGTAAAAGACGTCGGTACTTAACGGCTGTATTTTAGCCGTTTATGTACCGCTACGTCTGTCCCGGAGCGAGAGCGTGTCCGAGGAAAACACGACGAGGCAGCCGAGCGTATTTGGAATAAAAATATAGAATAAAACAGTTATTACACCCGAAAGGAATCAATTGACATGGCGTTGACTTCTAAGAAGAAAACTCTCCTCATATCAGGAATCGCGGTAGCAGCGGTGCTCCTCATCCTGCTCATAGTGTACCTCGTTAACAAATCTTCGATAGACAGGTGGTTCTCCACGAAATTCATGTCCGACGAGGAGTTCTCCGAGTACGTTTCCGACAACCTGGCGGACACTCTTCGCGAGGGCCTCTTCGCGGCCTGCGACTTCGTCCCCGATCTTTCGGAAGGCGCGGACTTTACTCTCGAAGTGTCAGCCGAGGAAGCGCTCATGTCGAGACTCGGTATTTCGAGCAGGGTCGGTGGAATTTTCTCCGGAAGTGCGGATTATTCGAAGGGAGCCGTGAATGTGAGGCTTGACCGTACCGACGTCAGAGCGGCCGGCAGTACCGAGCTTACAGAAATCGATGCCACGGTGGACTTCCCGAACAGAAGGACCTTCGTCAGACTCCCGCAGTTCGATGACATGACCCTCGAGCTGACCTCGCTTTACGGAGCAGACCTCGATTCTGCGCTTGCGAGCATCGCTCCCATCGTTGATGTGGAGCGGATCATTGACAGTCTTTCGGGGACCTTCGGTGCTTCGTCCGAAGGAAAGGATTTCTTCGAAACGTTGCATGATGCGAGGAAGAGTATCACTCTTGAAAGGGATGAAACATTTTGGGGGATAGGCGTCAAAGAGGGCAGAGACTGTGCATGTGTCGAGGCACACTACGACCTTGCCGGTTATGACATGAGAGTGAAGACCTTCGCCGACGAAACGGCTAGGGTCCTCGGTTTCGAGGTGCTTTTCAACACAGGAAAGAACAGACTCGGATGCCTGTTCGACTTTGCGGACACGCAAGAGAGCGGCTCGGACCCGAAAGTGTTTGAAAGCGCATATGAGGTCAGCCTTGACGCAATAAAGGTGCTTAACGGAACGATCGCCTCCGAGATCGGTGAGGGGCAGTCGAAAGTGAGTGTCGATGCGGTTCCCGGAAAGCTTATCAAGTCGTTTATCGGCGGGGGCGACATCACTCTGACGGCAGAGCTGACTGCACAGGGAGGCACCACACAGAAGACAGTCATAAGTCTTATGGCAGATAACGCATGCATTGCGGCGATCAATGTCGATATAAAGGCGACAGACCCCCTCGGGAAGAAGCCCGAACGCCTCGGGACCGGCGCTGTGACCGATATTTCCGAGCTCAACATTCTTGACTACGGAGATATAGGAGAGATCGCCGAGTTCATCGTCAGCAGGATCGAAGAGCTTGACCTTCAGCCCCTCCGTGACGCTGTCGACAGCTACATTAAGGCCTATGTGAACCCGGTTGCGGGCTACGACCTCTTAAAAGAATTCTGGTCGAACGGGATGCTCGGGACTGTTATAAGCGTTCTTACCGGCAAGACAACTACTACCATAAAGACTCCCGAGCCGGAGCCGGCACCCGTGACTGAGCCCGAACCGACAGGGCAGACACCCGAAGAGAGTGCGGATGATCCCGGACAGACAGAGCAGACCCCGGATGATCCCGGACAAGCAGGACAGGCACCGGAAGAGGAAGCAGGGAGCCCGGGGCAGGACGGACAGCCGGCCGAAACGAAGGAACCGGAAAAACCGACAGAACCCGCGAAGCTGACTCCCGAAGAGATCGAAGCGAAGAAAAAGGAGTTCCTCGCGAAGTATAAGTATTCGTTCCCGATAGAGTCGGACGATCCGAAGGCCGACTGGGGAGACGAAGTGGTGATGGACATCGTTCCGCTCATCATGGGCGCGCCTTATCTCGGGATGGAGTACAAGGATGCCTACGCGTACCTCGGAGAGCAGTGGTATGGCGAGGGACTTGATGAAGAAGTGATCGGATCGAAGGTGGGAGATGTAATGGATGTCGAGGCAACCCTCGGTGATGATTTCGGTGCTTTCAGCGGTTATAAAGGCAAGTTCCGCGTAACGATCACGGCGATCCACAAGTACGTGCGTCCGGAGTGGACGGAGAGCTTCGTGGTCGACCGACTCGGGTACGACTCGCTGGAAGCCTGTGAGGAGGCAATCCTCGGTGCACTTGACTAAACAGTTAAAACAATATATAATTTTCTGAGGTTGTAATCTTATAGGGACGGGAGTATCTCAACCATAATAAGAGGTAAATGATTTGGATCAGAATTTTTATTTGGACACTCTTGATAAGCTTGATAACGGTATCGATGTTGTTCTCTGTACTGTTGAGGTTGCAACGGGAGAGTCCGCGATATGCAGGAATCAAAAGCTCTCTTACGCTGAGGACGGCACGACTTTCGGGACGACCGCGGACAGTAAGCTTGATTTTCTCTGCATCAGTTACGCCAGACAGATCTTAAGCGGTCGTGATTATGTCGAGGGTCTCCGCAAGAAGGCCAGCAAGCTCGGCGGAACGGCGTTTTTAAGAGATTTCGGCATTGACTGCGTTACGGTAGTTTCGTTTGATGTCATCAGATATGATGACGACAGAAAGAAAGCTGTTTTCAGATCGCTTTTCTGTAAAGAAGAAAATTAAGATCAACACGCCCGAACGGTTCCATCATCCGTACGGGCGTATTCTGTGATAAAAGGGCAGGTCTGCCCCTGCTGTAAATCTTAAAAGAGTGCGACCTTTGTATTGATCTTTTTAAGTGCGAAGTAAAGCAGGTATCCGAGGATACAAACGCTTATGAGCTCTCCGATACAAACCGTCAGCATGATGTACCAGAGCGAGTCGTCGGATTCGCCCATGAACGGGATGTAGATCGAGAAGATCGACACAAGGATCGTGTTGCTGACAACGGGAGGCATCCAGATCAGAGTCTTACGTGATCTGAGCAGGTACGTTCCGACAGCGCCTATAAGCGTTGCGAGCGTTCCGAAGATGATATCCATTATCGGGCATCCGCCGAGGATGTTTGCGAGCAGACATCCGACAGTAAGACCCGGTATCGCAGCGGGTGTGAAGGCGGGCAGTATGGTGAGTGCTTCCGCAATGCGGACCTGAATAGCGGCGTAGCTGATCGGTGCAAGAAGTATGCACAGAACTGCGTAGATGGCAGCAATCATGGCTGCTGTCGTAAGGTAGCGTAAAGATTTGTTTTTCATTTTTATTCTCCTGGTTTTGATTTATCCCCCTTGCGTTTGCGCAAAGGAGAAGGTGAGGATGGACTTCGAACTCACGGGAATAGTTTTATCACATAAACGTTTATATTGCAAGAGATCATTCCCTTCGGGAATTAAAGAGGCCTAAAGTCCGGCAGAAAAGTGGGGGAAGGGATCGAAAGCGGAAGAACCGCATTTTAAGGAGGAAAACGATATGGATTGGGGACTTTGGATAATGTTTGCGATACTGGTCGTTATGGTAGTGTGTGTCGTGGCCGTTTCGAACAGGAGAGAGAGAACCGCCGCACAGAACGGTGTGTTTGATGAACGCCAGATGAAGATAAGAGGCGATGCGTTCAAGTGGTCGTTTATCGTAATGGTTGTATATTACATGGCGTACGCGATCCTGATATCTTTTACGCAGGACGGACTCGGAGCGCCGGAGCTGATGATATTTTTGGGGCTTGAGCTCGGACTGGTATTCTGCTCGGTATACTGCATCCTGAGAGATGCGTTCCTTGCCATAAACAGAAGCTTTGGTTTTATCGTGACCATGGATCTGTGCTGCATAGCGGCACAGCTTGTCGGATATTTCAGGGAAAGAGCACAGGGAGCGCTCCTCATCGAGAACGGTAAGCTGACCGCCACGGGGCTTCCGCTTTCGCTTGCGATCTCCTTCGGTGTGATCCTGATCGCACTTCTTGTCAGGAGACATTACCAGAAGAAGGAGGAGCGTGAAGAAGCATGAAGAATCTGAAGCTTAAGGCGGCACGCGCTTCACGCGATCTGTCACAGGAGGAGCTGGCCTCCAGAGTCGGGGTGTCCCGTCAGACCATAAGCGCCATCGAAAAAGGGGATTACAACCCGACCATAAAGCTCTGCATCGCGATCTGCAGGGAGCTTGGCAAGACACTTGACGAATTGTTCTGGGAAGAAACAGAAAAGAAGGATCTTAGCGATTAAGATCCTTCTTCTCTTTTACATTTCAAAACATTTGTCACAGGAGGAAGTTTCCTGATGAAGCCGGGTGTTGCTTCATCCGATAAAGCATGGGTTTTGCTTTGTCTGATATGATAATACAACGGTGGATGAAAAATGTCAAGTATATTTTACAAATTTCACATGGAGGAGTGAATCACTCCCGGGGGCAATAAAAACTCCCGGGAGTGTTCGCGTGGCCCCGTTTTTTTAATGCTTTAAGTTCCCGCGTGGACCGGACACCCTGACTCAAAAAGAGTTCACGTGGATTGCTTGAAGTCTTACGTATATTTTGATATACTACGCTTTGCTTATCATCTCTCGGGGGCTTGCGTATCCCTAGGGAAGTGATCAAAAAGTATAATAGGAAGACATTAGGAGGCAATATGAAAGAAATCGGAAAAAGACTGATCGCAGTGCTTGCAGCACTTGCTCTTGTTTTCTCTGTCTTTACCGTAGGGTCGGACACGACTGAAGTGAAGGCTGAGCAGGCGCAGGCAGCAAGTACTTATTATGAAGAATTGACTGTCACCGATACCCAAGAAAACGTGGAGTATACCGTTAAGAACCTGACGGTTGCTTCGAATGGAGCAATTACGTTGGGATGGGCTGGAGAAACACCACCGGCATCGGCAAAAACCCAAATTATCAGGGTTACGGAGAGCGCAGAAGTTATTAACAAATCAATCACCCTTTGCGGTGGCTCCGGGAAGGAAGGTGTTCTTGAGATCGGCAAAAATGCCACTCTTAATATTCTTGAAGAGGGATATATCCAAACGAATGATCAAGGGTATATTTTAGCAGAAGAAGGGGCATCTGTAATCTATCACAATCAGCCTGTAGAGATAAGTGTTGACAGTAAGCCTGTGATTATAGACGGAAACCAGAAGTTTAGCTGTATGATTTTCTGCGTGAATGGTTCTTGGAGCGGAAAAGCAGTCGACATTACTCTTTCCGGAGATGAACAGGACTTAAAAGAATGGCTTGGAAAGTTCCCCGATATCAAATTCAATACGGTGACCATTAAGTATTATAATACAGATACTAATTATTCTTATGACCTTGCCCACAGCTTCAAGGCAAAAAAACTGGTGGTAGATGTACGTAATGAGCTGAAGATCAATGCAAGCGAAGAAAAAGGTGCCAAGATACCTACCATCGTTGATGTAGACGAGGCGATTCTGAATGACACCGTTAAGATTGCGGATATCCCCGGATCTTCGGGTGCGTGCAATCAGCTTCTTATCAGAGATAAGCTTACGATCGAGTCAAACGGAAAGATCGTCGCAGAGGGTAACGGTTACCTGAATCTCGAATCCGGCGGACAGCCTCGTGAGATCACCATTCCTTCCTTGGCTGATATCGAACCCAATAGGGAAGTAAGGATTACAAAAGGGTCAAAGATCTTATATGGAGGGGGCTATCTGGAATATGGAGTGAAGTTTGGGGAGCTCTCTGAGCATAATGTTAAATTTGATGGTAGTGCGAATGCGGATGATGACTATATCTTTATATTTAAAGGAAGCGAAACGGTAGTGAATGACGCCGGCCCCGGAATCTCGAAAACGGTCACCCTTCCGGAGCAGCAGGATATCTTTGGTCATACCAGATATCGTTACGACTGGATCAACAGAGACAAAACATATGCGTATGATCCTATCACTTTTGACAGCATTACTGTGAGCGGAGCCGATACGGAAGATTTTGATTTCAATATAGG
>JAEEQC010000141.1 GCA_016285135.1 Lachnospiraceae bacterium | reverse complement strand
TTATTTTCGCCATGATAGTATTTGTATCCTCATGTGAGGTATCAGAGCAAGACTCTCCTGCAATGAACATGAAAAATGATTCTGATTCCGTATATTTGGAAGTGGATAATGGTTCGGTGACAAAAACAGGCGTAAACATCAGATTGGTCAACAAGTCTCCTGACAATCTCTGGATCGGAAGTAAATTTTCCTTGTCAGACCGTAACGGTGAGCCGGTAAAAGAAGTACCTTCAGACAAGAAAGTGGTATTTCCGGCTGAAGCGACAATGATCAACGCCCAAAGTGAAGTTACTTTTTTTCAATCATGGGGAGATCTGTATGGAGCATTGCCTCCCGGTGAATACATTTTTTTAAAAGACTATTCATCCGACAAAACACCAAATGTGAATAAACTCATCAGTTGCAGTATCACAATATCTGATGACACAGCAGATGGTAATTCACAGGAAACAAGTTTTATTATAATAAAAGGTGGACCCATGGGGACGGGGGTTATGGGTCATCGTCTTGATACCGGCATAGATTGAACTCTGCGAGACGATGACCCACAACCCCCGTCCCCATGGGTCCACTCTTCTCATGTTAGCGGCAAAATGATATAATGAGGTACATATTTTACAGGATCGGTCTAAGATAGGAACGGAGTATATATGGAGATTTATGTCCACATTCCTTTTTGCGTGAGAAAGTGCAGGTATTGCGACTTTTACTCGGTTCCGTGCGGGAAAGATCCGGCATTTGGATGCCCGGGCACGGGATCGGAGCATACGTTACCGGGGACCGGAGATTATGTGAATGCGCTCCTGAAGGAACTTGATGCAAGAGAAGACGAAATAAGAGGCAAAGAGATCACAAGCGTCTTTGTGGGCGGAGGAACTCCGACGATACTGCCTGTTTCCGATCTTGAGATGCTGCTTATGGGGCTTAAAGACGGGATCGCACGTCGGGGCGGGATGCTCGCAGGAGACGCCGAGATCACGACAGAGTGTAACCCCGGAACGCTTGACAAAGAGAAACTGACGCTTATGAGACAGCTCGGGGTCAACCGCCTCAGCATCGGTCTGCAGTCGGCTGACAATGCGGAGCTTAAGGCACTCGGAAGGATACATACATACGAAGAGTTCCTGAAGAATTACGAAGAAGCCCGAAGAGTAGGGTTTGATAACATAAACGTTGACCTCATGAGCGGGATACCGGGGCAGACGGCGGCGTCATGTGAGAGGACGTTAAATACCGTGGCCGCGCTCGCACCGGAACACATTTCGGTCTACAGCCTGATACTTGAGGAGGGGACGCCCCTTTACGATGATGTCGAGGCAGGAAAGGTGCGGCTTCAGGGTGAGGATTTTGACCGCGATATGTACAAACTCACGGGGCAGATACTTGCTGCGCACGGATATGAGCGTTACGAGATTTCGAACTATGCGAGACCCGGTCGCAGGTGCAGGCATAACATGGGATACTGGACTGGAGAGGAGTATCTGGGTCTCGGGCCTGCAGCAGCTTCGTATCTTGGATGCGAAAAAATGTGCCGCTACAAGAACACTGCGGACCTTAATGCATACATGTCCGATCCGGCGGGAGTGAGAGTGCTCGAGGAGACACTCGACAAGGAGGCACTCATGTCTGAATTCATGATCCTGAGACTTCGCCTGACAGAGGGAGCGGACAGGGATGAGTTTAAGAAACGGTTCGGGGTACCGATGGACGAAGTCTTTGGTAGCGTTATAAAAAAACAAACGGGGCTCGGCTTGTTAACAGACAGGGAACACAGTGTCGCGCTGACTTCGAAGGGCTTCGATGTGGCCAACAGTGTGATGTGTGAATTCCTGTAACAGAGAGGTTTGCGATGGGATGTGATCTGAAAACAACCGATAAAGTGCTTGCTTTCCTTGAAAGAAACAGGGGAAAGTTTGTTTTGGGTACGGAGATGGCTGCCGAATGCGGGATTTCACGCAGCGCGATCTGGAAGGCAGTAAAGGAACTCAGAGATAACGGATATGTGATAGAAGCTGTAAGTAACAAGGGATACAGCCTGGGAAGTCAAAATGACATCATTTCGACAGAGGGCATAAAAGCAAACATGGATGCGGCGGTAGCGGAGGAAGTGTCCATATACGTTTATGATACTGTCGGATCAACGAGTGATACGGCTAAGGAAATGGCTTTAAAAGGTTCCGGACATGGGACTGTGGTGGTTTCTTCAAAACAGACGCGGGGCAGAGGAAGAAAAGATCATGTTTTCTTTTCTCCGGTCGGCGGGCTGTACATGAGCATGATCCTTTCGCCCGGGAAGCTAAAAAGCCTCGACCACGAAGCTGTTACGTCAATGGTCGGAAATTCTGTGCGTGATGCGGTAAAAGATCTGACCGGTGTTTCGCTCGAAAGGAAAGGGATCAACGACCTTTTTGTCGGAGATAAGAAGATATGCGGGATCCTGATAGAGTCCGGCAGTGAGTTTGACAGCGGTGCGCTTCAGTGGCTGGTGGTCGGGATAGGGATAAATTTCGACTCCGATATAAGCGTTTTCCCCTCGGATCTGCGAGAAAAAGCTTCGAGTCTGTTTGCGCCCCGCAGCGCAACTATTACAAAAAACGAATTGATCGCAGCCGTTACGGAAAGGATCATGAAAGAATTGTCAACCTGATTGCAGCTATCGGTTGACAATCGTGAGCCGCTGTGATACCCTCTCGTAAGAATCAAAAGGGGGTTATCAAAATGATGACAAACACAGAAAACAAGAAAAAAATAGGGACGATAGACATGGCCTATATAGCCATCGGAGCGGTGCTGATCGCCATATGCTCGTGGATCAGCATCCCGGTCGTCGTGCCGTTCACGCTTCAGACCTTTGCCGTTTTTTTGCTCATAATGCTGCTTGGCGGGATGAAGGCAACGATCTCGGTGGCTGTCTATATCTTGGTCGGAGCAGTCGGAGTGCCCGTGTTTGCGGGATTCGGCGCGGGATTAGGCGTGCTGTTCGGTAAGACCGGCGGGTACATAATCGGATTCCTTTTGATGGGACCGATCTTCAGCCTTATGACCAAGCTGTTCGGAAAGAAGCTGCTCGTGCAGATTATTGCTCTTGTGACAGGACTTTTGGTGTGCTACGCATTCGGTACGGCGTGGTTTATGTACATATATATGAGAGACACGGGAGATGTGGGGCTTATGACAGTGCTTTCGTGGTGTGTGTTCCCGTACATTATCCCGGACGCCGTCAAGATGGCGGTCGCTGTGCTGATATCAAGGAAATTCGGGGGACGGATCCGGAGGTGAGTCGGTGCAAAAATGTGATGTCTGCTTCAGGGGCTGCAGGATAGAAGAAGGGAATACCGGTGCGTGTGGCGCAAGAAGCTGCACGGATGGCAAGATCGTGGCTTCAAACTACGGAAAGATCACTTCTGCGGCACTCGACCCTATCGAAAAGAAGCCACTACATGACTTCCACCCGGGCTCGATGATCCTTTCAGTCGGCTCATACGGCTGCAACCTCAGGTGCCCGTATTGCCAGAACAGCGACATCTCTTGGTCTGAGAGAGCTTTTGAATTCGCAGGGCAGGCAAAGTGTTACTCGCCAGAGGAGATCGTGGCGAGTGCCGAAGATCTGAGGGCCGAAGGCAACATAGGCATCGCGTTCACCTACAACGAGCCGCTCATCGGCTACGAATTCGTCCGTGACACGGCGCGTCTGTCCCATGAACACGGACTCTTAAACGTGCTTGTTACAAACGGGACGGCGAGCACACGCGTGCTCAGTGAGATCGCACCCTATATCGATGCAATGAACATCGACTTGAAAGCCTTTACGGACAGTTTTTACAGAGATCTCATCAAGGGCAATCTTGAGATGGTAAAAGCCTTTATAGAAGGGGCGGCCGTGACCTGCCATGTAGAGCTCACAACGCTTATAATCCCCGGCGAAAACGATTCCCCTGAAGAGATGAGGGAGCTCGCCTCGTGGGTAGCAGACCTCGAAAAGAAGGCTGGGAAAACGATACCGCTTCATGTGACAAGATTCTTCCCGAGATTTCACATGACCGACAGAGCCGCTACGCCCGTGAAAAAGGTGATCGAGCTCGCCGGGATTGCCGGGGAGTATCTGAGTAAGGTTTATACAGGAAATATATAAGGGAAAGGAGCGTCTTTATGTCTATAGTAGGAGCTTTTATGGTACCGCACCCTCCGATGATCGTTCCGGCAGTCGGCCGTGGGAGCGAGAAGCAGGTTGAAAAAACAACGAGGGCGTATGAGAAGGTTGCGAAGAAAATCGCAGAACTGAAGCCCGATACGATCGTGATCTCAAGCCCACATTCCATTCTCTACTCTGATTATTTCCACATTTCTCCCGGAACGGGCGCTAAGGGCTCCTTTGCGCAGTTCGGTGCGTCCGGGGTCAGCTTTGAAGTTGAATATGACACCGAATTTGTGAACCGTCTGACGGGTCATGCAGCAGAGACAGGTTTCCCGGCAGGATGCCTTGGAGAGAAGAGTAAAGAGCTCGATCACGGAACGATGGTACCCCTGTGGTTTATTAAGAAGGAATACAATGATTTTAAGCTTGTCAGGACAGGTCTTTCGGGATTTGATCTCTTGAAGCATTATGAATACGGACAGATGATAAAGAGAGTTGCTGACGAACTCGGAAAGCGGGTTGTGTTCGTGGCGAGCGGCGACCTTTCACATAAGCTGCAGGATTACGGACCTTACGGGTTTGCACCCGAAGGACCGGAGTACGATAAACGGATCATGGAGACCATGGGCAGCGGTCGGTTCGGTGAACTCTTTGACTACAGCGAGACATTTTGTGACAAGGCAGCCGAGTGCGGTCACAGATCGTTCGTGATCATGGCGGGGGCGCTTGACGGGCAGAGCCTTGAGATCGAAAAGCTCTCTCACGAGGATGTAACCGGTGTCGGCTATGGAATCTGCACGTTCATTCCGAACGGAGAAGACAAAGAACGTCATTTCCTCGCGAAAGAAATACAGAAGGTTGACGCGGAGCTTAAAAAGAAGAAAGAAGCTTCTGACGCATATGTACGGCTTGCCCGTGAATCCGCAGAATACTTTGTGGAAAACGGAAGAATGATGAAGGTTCCCGACTGGGTTCCCGATGAACTCAGAGGTAGCAGAGCCGGAGCATTCGTCTCGATACACAAGTTCGGAAGGCTCAGGGGATGTGTCGGAACATTTCTTCCCGTAACGGACAGTTTGGCGCAGGAGATAGTGCGAAACGCTGTGAGTGCCGTTTCTGAAGACAACAGGTTTGACCCGGTCGAAGAGGAAGAGCTTCCGTGGCTTGATATAAACGTTGATGTTCTTTCTGAACCCGAACAGATCAGTTCCGAGGATCAGCTGGATGTTAAGAAGTACGGCGTGATCGTCGAGTGCGGCAGGAGGCGAGGACTCTTGCTTCCGGACCTTGACGGAGTCGATACGGTAGAGCAGCAGATCTCAATCGCTATGAGAAAAGGCGGGATCGCACCGGGCAGCAGCATCAATCTTTACCGGTTCGAGGTGAAGAGGCATTACTGAGATCAGCGTGACATTAAATGAACAGTCCCTGTGCAATAAACAAGGAGCGGAAATCAGTCACAAAGATTACGGTATAGAAGTATATACGCCGGAATAGCAAAGCTTAAATGGTCGGAGCGTTTTTCCGGTATCGGAGTAGTCGGAGGTGTTTTATGGGAAAAGCAAAGGTTTTTTTTACGGATTTCAGAACAGTACTTGGGGTCAGTCTTACGAAGAAGCTTCAGAAGCTCATCAGGATGGCCGGAATCGGAGAGATCGCGATGGACGGCAAGTTTGTTGCGATCAAGATGCACTTCGGTGAGCTCGGAAACCTGGCCTACCTGCGTCCCAACTATGCCAAGGCAGTTGCGGATGTGGTGAAGGAGCAGGGCGGACTTCCTTTCCTCACGGACTGCAATACTCTTTATCCCGGAAGCCGTAAGCATGCGCTTGAGCACATGGACTGTGCCAATATCAACGGCTTCAATACCGTGACGACGGGCTGCCAGATCATCATCGCCGACGGACTGCGAGGA
>JAEEQC010000140.1 GCA_016285135.1 Lachnospiraceae bacterium | reverse complement strand
CAACAGACCGGATCAGCTGTTTCGATGTGATCCTTGACAATATCGTGTCGGGAAAAGGAGCGGTGCTCACCCAGATGTCAAAGTTCTTCTTTGACCTTACCAAGGATATCGTGGGAAATCACATGATCAGCACAGATGCAGCAGATATGCCCGAGTTCTTCAGAACAGAGCGTTTTAAGAACAGAGTGATGCTCGTAAAGAAGCTTAACATGCTCCCCGTTGAGTGTATCGTTCGTGGTTATATCACAGGTTCGGGCTGGAAGAGCTACTGCGCGAACGGAACCGTTTGCGGGATCAAGCTTCCCGAGGGTCTTAAGGAAAGCGACAAGCTCCCTGAGCCCATCTACACACCTTCGACCAAGGCTGAGATCGGCGATCATGACGAGAACATCAGCTACGAGCAGTCGATCGACCATCTTGAGAAATACTTCCCCGGCAAAGGACTTGAGTACGCAACAAAGCTTCGCGACATGTCCATCGCCATCTATAAAAAGGCTGCCGATTATGCTGCTTCAAAGGGTATCATAATCGCTGACACGAAATTCGAGTTCGGTCTAGATGAGAACGGGCAGATCGTTGTAGGTGACGAGATGCTCACTCCCGATTCTTCGAGATTCTGGCCCGCAGCTTCTTATGAGCCCGGCCACGGACAGCCTTCGTTCGACAAGCAGTTTGCACGCGACTGGCTCACCGCCAACAAGGACAAGGGCTGGAAGCTTCCGAAGGACGTAGAGGACAAGACGATTGCGATCTACCTTGAGGGATACGAGAAACTGACAGGGAAGAAACTGGAGTTTTGATGACCCATGGGACTACCTTGGTACATAGTCGGGTCTTCCGCAAGGAAACGGCTGTGGCTTCGCCCCAGCCAATGAGACGGGGGTTTTGGACCATTCCCCGCAAAAATAATTACACAATATATGAGTTTCCGCTTGACAAGGGAAAATACTCTGGTCTATATTATTGTAGGTGAAGGCAAGGGCGTCTTTGAGTCAAGGGACTCATAGGCGCTTTTTTCACTATTTACACGTAAACACGTATGACGGACAGACGGTCTGTTGTACATAAAAGGCGTCGCAGAATGCGTCAGCCCACAAAAGAGACATGAGGAGGATAAAAAAATGTCGTATGTTGATGAAGTGATCGATCTGGTCATCAAGCAGAATCCCAGCGAGCCCGAGTTCCATCAGGCAGTAAAGGAAGTTCTTAACTCCCTTCGCCCCGTTGTTGAGGCAAATGAGGAGAAGTTCAGACGTGACGCAGTTCTCGAGAGGATCGTTAATCCCGAGAGACAGCTCAAGTTCCGCGTTCCGTGGGTAGATGACAAGGGTCAGGTTCAGGTTAACACAGGCTATCGTGTACAGTTTAACAGCGCGATCGGACCTTACAAGGGAGGAATCAGACTTCATCCCTCGGTTAACCTTGGTATCATCAAGTTCCTCGGCTTCGAGCAGATCTTCAAGAATTCCCTTACAGGCCTTCCTATCGGCGGCGGCAAGGGTGGTTCGGATTTCGATCCCAAGGGCAAGAGTGATCGTGAGATCATGGCTTTCTGCCAGAGCTTCATGACAGAGCTTTGCAAATATATCGGCGCTGACACAGATGTTCCCGCAGGTGACATCGGAACAGGCGCAAGAGAGATCGGTTTCATGTTCGGTCAGTACAAGAGAATCCGTGGCGTATTCGAAGGCGTTCTTACAGGCAAGGGCCTTTCCTACGGCGGATCACTCGCAAGAACAGAAGCTACAGGCTACGGCCTTCTTTACATGACAGAAGAGATGCTCAAGTGCAACGGCATCGACATTAAGGGCAAGACATGTGCTGTTTCCGGTTCCGGTAACGTTGCCATCTATGCTATCCAGAAGGCTCAGCAGCTCGGCGCTAAGCCCGTTACCTGCTCTGATTCGACAGGCTGGATCTACGATCCCGAAGGTATCGACGTTGCTCTTCTTAAGGAAGTTAAGGAAGTTAAGCGTGCAAGACTTACAGAGTACGCTGCTAAGCGTCCTTCTGCTCAGTACCATGACAAGGCTACTGAGGGCACAAATCAGTGGGAAGTTAAGGTTGACATCGCTCTTCCTTGCGCTACACAGAACGAGCTTAACCTCGACGATGCAAAGAAGCTTGTTGCCAACGGCGTGATCGCTGTTTGCGAGGGCGCTAACATGCCTACCACTCTTGAGGCTACAGAGTACTTCCAGAACAACAAGGTTTACTTTGTTCCCGGCAAGGCTGCAAACGCAGGCGGTGTTGCTACATCTGCTCTTGAGATGTCACAGAACAGCGAGAGACTTTCATGGTCGTTCGAAGAAGTTGATGCTAAGCTTAAGGGCATCATGGTTAACATCTTCCACAACCTTGACAATGCAGCTCGCAAGTACGGCTTCGAAGGCAACTACGTAGTAGGCGCCAACATCGCCGGATTCGAAAAGGTTGTTGATGCTATGAATGCACAGGGTATCTGCTGATAATCGGATACGTACTGATGGTTTCGGACCGTCAACTCGTTGAACGTAAAACATTTCGCGAGTATTGTATGTGAAATAAGCTTAGGGTATAATAATACGCGGATCCGGGCAAAACTGCCCGGGTCCGTTACTCGCGCTTATACCCAGGTACTTCATGCCCCTTGGCCGAAAGCCGGCCCGGGGACATTGTACTGCTTATTATTTGCTTCTATCCAGGAAAGGGAATCCGGCATGGAAAACGTTACAGATTTTTTTGGCTGCCTTGTGTTTGACGACAGGGTAATGAAAGAGAAATTGTCCGCGGAGGTTTACAATTCTCTTCGAAAGACGATCGACGAGGGCACGGCTCTTGACAAGAGCGTGGCCAACGCCGTTGCGGACGCCATGAAGGATTGGGCCGTTTCGAAGGGCGCAACACATTACACACATTGGTTCCAGCCTCTGACAGGTGTTACGGCCGAGAAGCATGACAGCTTTATCGAGCCTGCCGCGGACGGCAATGTCATCCTTGATTTCTCCGGCAAGGAGCTCATCAAGGGCGAGCCTGATGCGTCTTCGTTCCCTTCGGGCGGTATCAGGGCCACATTTGAGGCGCGAGGCTACACAGCCTGGGACCCTACATCATATGCGTTTATCAAGGACAGAACTCTTTGCATACCTACGGCGTTCTGTTCATACGGCGGCGAGGCACTCGACAAGAAAACGCCGCTTCTTCGCTCCATGGCGGCGATCAACAAACAGGCCATGAGGATTTTGAAGCTCTTCGGCAGGGACGATGTCAAGTACGTGAACACTTCTGTCGGAGCGGAGCAGGAATACTTCCTTATCACGAGGGAGATGTATGAAAAGCGCCCCGATCTTCTCTTTACGGGAAGAACGCTCTTCGGCGCGAAGCCTCCCAAGGGGCAGGAGATGGACGACCACTATTTCGGCGTCATCAAGCCCCGCGTTGCAAAGTTCATGGAGGATCTTGACAATGAGCTCTGGAAGCTCGGCATCCTCGCCAAGACGGAGCACAACGAAGTCGCTCCCGCGCAGCATGAGCTTGCACCCATCTATACCACGACAAATGTCGCAACCGATCACAACCAGCTCACGATGGAGATGATGCAGAAGATCGCAGCCCGCCACGGACTCGTCTGCCTCCTGCATGAGAAGCCTTTCGAGGGTGTGAACGGCAGCGGTAAACATAATAACTGGTCAATCTCGACCGACACCGGCGTGAACCTTCTCTCGCCGGGAGCAACTCCGTTTGAGAACGCGCAGTTCCTCTTGTTCCTTTGCGCAGTCATCAAGGCTGTCGACGACTACCAGGATCTTCTGCGTATCTCCGTAGCCACGGCGGGCAACGATCACAGACTCGGTGCCAACGAGGCTCCTCCCGCAGTTGTGTCCATGTTCCTCGGCGACGAGCTCACGGCAGTGCTTGACGCGATCGAGAACGACACGCACTACGAAAGTGCCAAGAAGGAGAAGATGAAGCTCGGAGTGGACGTTCTGCCCCGTTTCAACAAGGACACCACGGACCGCAACCGTACTTCGCCTTTCGCTTTCACAGGCAACAAGTTTGAGTTCAGAATGCTCGGCTCGAGCAACAGCATCGCTTGCGCGAATATAATGATCAACAGTGCTGTGGCAGAGAGCCTTAAGGTATATGCGGACGAACTCGAGGGCGCCGCAGACTTCAACGAAGCCCTCAAGAACCTCCTTCGCAAGACTATCAAGGAGCACAGAAAGATCCTCTTCAACGGCAACGGCTACGACGATGCCTGGATCGAAGAGGCCACCAAGGTCAGGGGACTCTTTAATTACAGGACGACCCCGGACTGCATGCCTCATCTGCTTGATGAGAAAAATGTCCGTATGCTCACCTCGCACCACGTATTCTCGGAGATCGAGCTGAAGTCAAGGTGCGATATCATGCTTGAAAACTACTGCAAGCAGGTGATCATTGAAGCAAACACCATGATCTCCATGGTCAGGACCGGATATGTTCCCGCAATCATGGGATATACGACGGAACTCGCAAATGCCATAAACGTTAAAAAGGCGGCTGACGTCTCTGCATCGGTAGGCTACGAGACGACCACTCTGCGCAAGCTTTCGTCACTCAAGGATTTCATCGCGAGCAAGTGCGATGAACTGGCGATCAGCCTTGAAACCGTCAGGTCGCAGAGCGACATAGTTACAAAGTCGGAGCTCATCAGGGACGAGCTCCTGCCCGATATGAACGCACTCCGCACCATGGTGGACGAGGCCGAGACGATGACTGCGGCTTACAAGTGGCCGTATCCGAGCTACGCGGACCTCTTGTTCAGCGTGAGGTAAGCAGGGATTTAATGCCTATGTGATAAGTCGGCATATCAAGTCGATCCGTCAGATAAAAGCGAGTATGAAAGCCGGAAAGTAACAAGAGAGAAAAAGCAAAAGTATAAAAAGCGAAACAGTAATAAATGTAGATTTAAAAGTCTATTAGAGAGGAAATAAAACAAATGGGTAACAGCGCAATAGTCGGTATCAACTGGGGAGATGAAGGCAAAGGCCGTATGGTCGACCTTCTCACGGAAGAGTATGATGTGGTAGTCCGCTTCCAGGGAGGCGGAAATGCAGGTCATACCGTTATCAATGAAAAGGGTAAGTTCGCACTTCACCTTCTTCCTTCCGGAATCTTCCGTGACGGAGTTATCAACATCCTCGGAAACGGTGTTGCACTCGATCCCGAGAACCTCATGAAAGAGGTTGAAGAGGTTATCTCAAAGGGCGTATCGATCACACCCGAAAACCTTAAGATCAGCGACAGAGCATCGCTTCTGATGCCTTGGCACAGAGCGCTTGACGGACTTGAGGAAGAGAGGCTTGCCGACAAAAAGTTCGGTTCGACAAAGCAGGGTATCGCTCCCTTCTATTCGGACAAGTATCAGAAGAAGACGGTTCTTGCGGGAGAGCTTTTCTATCCCGAGAAGTTAAAGAAACATCTCCTTGACCTGATGGAGTGGAAAAACCTCACGCTCACAGGCGTTTACGGAGCAGAGCCCGTGACCGAGGCTGACATTGACAAGTGGCTCAAGGAGAGCTGCGCGAAGATCAAGCCCTTCGTCTGCAACACAGGCAGGATCCTTAAGGACGCTCAGGCATCAGGAAAGAAGATCCTCTTTGAGGCACAGCTCGGATCGCTCAGAGACCTTGATTACGGGATCCATCCCTACACCACATCATCGAACACGCTTGCCGCATATGCGCCCATCGGCTCGGGCTTCCCGGGTGCAAGCATAGACGATGTTATAGGCGTTGTAAAGGCTTACTCGACATGTGTCGGCGAAGGTCCCTTCGTTTGCGAGATGTTCGGACCTGAAGCGGATGCGCTCCGTGAGGCAGGCGCTGAGTACGGTGCAAAGACAGGCCGTCCCCGCCGTGTCGGACCTATCGACATCGTTGCCACAAGGTACGGTGTTGAGGTTCAGAAGGCAACCATGATCGCGCTCACCAAGCTCGATGTCATGAGCTACATGAAACAGATTCCGATCTGCGAGCGATACGAAGTTGACGGCAAAGAGACGGACGACTTCCCCTTCCCCGCACTTCTTGAAG
>JAEEQC010000139.1 GCA_016285135.1 Lachnospiraceae bacterium | reverse complement strand
ATGTTGGTTTGGTAGGAAGTGATTGTATACGGGAAACGATGGATATAACATACATCCGAACTACGGAAAGTCAAGCATACAATAAGGAAAAATGTCGCAATAGATCGCTCTGCTATAAGTGAAGATTCTCGCATTCTCTGCCAACGCCTTCGAAGAAGACAGGGAAAAGTCGTTGAAGGCCGACATGGACGGTCACATTGCAAAACCGCTGAAAGTCAATGAGCTTTTGGATGAGTTGAAACGCTTTTGTGTGTGAACTCATCGTGAGGGGCATCGCCCCTCACTCCTTCCTCCTCTTCATCCACGATTTTAACTTCATATGGCGTTTATACTTTGATCAGCGCATAATTCATTTGGCCTCGCGCGAGGTGGAGTGAGCTCACGTCACAGGCTGACGAGCACACCCTTTCCGGTTTCCAGCCCCCGAAGAGAGTGTTGCTCACCATCCCCGGCACCTGTTCCCGCCAGAGCTCCGGCACACCACGACGGAGCTAACTCATCATTAATTACTTTTGCCGGATTTCCACCTTAAAACGAATAAATTTCAAACTTTTTTCTGGTTTTCGCTTGACATATTAACTGTGGCGTGATATATTAAATAGGGTACGTTTAGAGTAACTGCCTGTTATTATACTTATCCGAACTCTCGACCTCATCTTCTCTCCCCTCAATATTGAGTATTTCTTTCTCTGTTTGCAAAAAAATAGTTGAGTATCCTCAAACAGAGTCATACGCTACGAACACGACCTCATACATTCTCTCTTGCCTCAAAAAATACCACGCTTGCGTCAATGTATCAAGGCTGAATCTAACTCATTATTAAATATAAATGGCGATTTTTTACCTCAAAACATAGAAATTTTAAACTTTTTTCGATTTCTCGCTTGACATATTAACTGCTGTGTGATATATTAAATAGGGTACGTGTAGAGAATTTTTTTGTTTTCCGTAACCAACCACCGAAAATTTCTATGAACAAGGGCGAACTGCTACTATTTGTGTAGTCTATTAAAAATCAATGATTTGAGCTCAAAAATCGCGATTTTTAAGGCAGTTTGGGGATGAGGTCGAGTGTTTGAATAGACGCAAAATATATATGTTTATAAGCACTCATACATATGTTTATAATCACTCACAATCATAGTATATGGGTGGGCTATTAGCATCATAAACTTGCGCAAGACCTCATCCGCAAGTCATTCATAATCAAGATTTATGATAAGTTTATGAGTTTTGAAAAGTTGGGGTTGTAAGAGAACGGAGGACATATCACAATTATATTTATCACTGCAACGACAGAGATTTACGCTAAATCCGTAACCAACCTCCGAACCTTTCAAGAACGCAGAAAAAGAACAATTCTCTGTTTTGACTTTTTGGGGCAACTTTTTTTTGAGAACGAAATGCAAATTAAATAAATATTGCTTGCTCGTTTTACCCTCAAAAACGGTCATTTGAAGACCGTTTTATGCCTTTTTCTGTCTTTCTGATATTTACTTTGCGGACCTCAGAATCCAACAAATTGCGGGCTCTGTGGACCTCTCCGAACCAGCTTTTCCATTTTCGGCACTCCTATATGAGGACTCGACCTCATCTACGATTAAGCTCAAACGGAGAATTGTGCGCGTTTTTTGTAGAGAATTTTTTCATAGCATGTCTACGAATTTAGCGCAAACCCATTCTCCGTGACCTCATCCCCCATTTTTCGTGATAAGCAATCTGATTTTGACCTCAAAAAACATGAGGTCACGCAAGACCCCTCAAATAGCAACGTTACCAAAATCTTGAAAACATAACACCTCGACCCCATAGGGGTGCCGAATTCTGTGCTCAAATTCGATGAAGTCGAGAGTTGGAGTATGATTTTTGAGCATGTCATCGAATTTAGCGCAACCCCATTCTCCGTGTCCTCATCACTATGTTTCCAATCTGACTTTGACCTCAAAAGATATGATAACAAGTGAAATCGGGGAATGGCAGCGTTGCTAGATCGAGGTTTTGATTCGCCCGGCTCCGACAAAGGGGGCGGGCGAATTCATTTTTGGAGTTGCTCCTGCAAACGGGATAGAAACAGTTCGGAGGCGGACGAGAATACCTGATATTTCTTCCATGAACAAATCAGACCGTGAAGAATACGAACCGCCTGTCGTGACGGACATCGAGCCTATCACTGTTATAAGAGGAGGAGATGATTCCCCATTAGGACCGGAAGATTGGTAGAAAAACGGCCATTCCTGATTGTCATATATGTTCCAACTCGGTGACTGGTACTGTATTCCACCACACTCACCCATCAGCATCTTCTCCTGCTCCTCCCACACCTCCGGCACGGACTGCCTGAGCCTGGCCAGGCTGATGTTCATGCATGGTCTCGTCTACCTTCACCAAGTCATCCCGATTCCCGGAAAGCCCTCCAACATTTTTTCGGCTATGATGCCTTTCTTGACAACCAGGAAAGTATCATCGACGACATTCTTGCCGGGAACGACCTCTGCGTCATCATGCCCACGGGAGCCGGGAAAAGCCTGTGCTATCAGCTTCCGGCCTTGATGCGCCATTCTTTTACGGTCGTGGTCTCGCCTCTCATCTCGCTCATGAAGGATCAGGTGACCTCACCCTTGAAAAATGGGGTGTATTACACGTCTTTTACAATTGTCAGTCGTTATTTTTGTTCTTTTTCTCTGATTTTCACTTGACTTTCGCACGATTCCGCGTTATGTTATACATATACAACAAATTCTGAGGTGACGCTATGGTTGCAGTGCGTTTGACAAAAGCAATCGAAAATCGCTTGAGTTCGCTCGCGGAAAAAACAGGCCGAACGAAATCTTTCTACTTTCTCCAGGCGTTGGAAGAACACCTGGAGGTATGAGCACATCTTAGAAGAAGTGCAGAATAAAGTCTACACACGGGATCTATTTCGGAGAGACTAACAGGTATGGCCGTGGTTGTATCCTGGATAACGATACACCAGCCAAAAGGCTGATGAAGAAATAACAAAGAGAGATAGGATAAGGAGGCAGAAATGGATTTTTTGAGTAACTCCAGGTTTAAGGGGATTGAGAAGTTTGATAAGAAGGTCTGGCTGTCATCCCCTACCATGCATGGTGATGAACAACGGTGGGTGGATGAGGCTATACAGACGAACTGGGTAAGTACGGTTGGTCAGAATATTAATGTGGTAGAAGAGCAGGCGGCGTCCATCATCGGCCGTCCCTGTGCAGTTGCCCTGTCTGCCGGCACCGCCGCTCTTCATCTCGCCATCCGTCTGGCTGGGGAGAAACTGTACGGATCTGCAATGCCTAATCACGGCGTGTTGGAAGGAAAAAAGGTCTTTGCTTCTGACATGACCTTCGACGCCACCGTGAACCCCGTGTGCTATGAGGGCGGCGAGCTGGTTTTTATTGATACCGAGTATGACAGCTGGAATATGGATCCTGTGGCGTTGGAAAAAGCCTTCCAGCTTTATCCTGATGTAAGGTTGATCGTAGTGGCGCATTTGTATGGGACGCCGGGAAAGGTTGAGGAAATCAGGAGAATTGCTGATGAGCACGGAGCATTAATTGTCGAAGATGCAGCGGAGAGTTTCGGATCAACATATAAAGTTGAGCCGGGTTCTGCGCTGGAGAAGAAGCTGGGAAAAACAGGCGATATTCAAACCGGCTGCTTCGGAGACATCTCTATCATCTCTTTCAACGGTAACAAGATTATCACGGGCAGCTCCGGCGGCATGCTGTTTTGTGATGATAAGGCTGATGCGGATAAGGTGCGGAAGTGGAGCACACAGGCTCGCGAGGCAGCCGCATGGTATCAGCATGAGGAGCTTGGGTACAACTACCGCATGAGCAATATTATAGCCGGTGTTGTGCGTGGGCAGTTGCCGTATCTGAGTGAGCATATCGAGCAGAAGAGGGAGATTTACAGACGGTATAAGGAAGGGTTGAAGGACCTCCCGGTTTCGATGAATCCGATTCCGTCTAATACAGTTCCTAACTACTGGCTGAGTTGCATGTTGGTAGAGGAAGGGAGTATGGCTCCGTTTGTAAGAGGCGAGAAGGATGAACTGTGGAAGAGTGAGAGTGGGAAGAGTAGTCCAGGAGAGATATTGGGAGCGTTAAGCTTCTTTGGCGCTGAAGGTCGTCCGATCTGGAAGCCTATGCATATGCAACCGATATATAGGACGAGTTCCTTTATTACCACTGAAGGCAATGGTCGGGGTAGAAGTAATGCTTATATAAGTGGATCCGGGGTGGATGTTGGGGCCGATATCTTCAGACGTGGGCTGTGCTTACCGTCAGATAATAAAATGACGGTGGAACAGCAGGATAGGGTTATAGAGATTATTCATCGGTGTTTTCAGTGAGGTGCTTGCGCTGGGGGTTATTCGGATGAGACTTGAAAGAAAACGTGGAGTCTATGAGAAATATGTGAAGCGTTTGCTTGATATTATCTGCTCCTTACTTTTCATTATTGCGTTCTCTTGGCTCTATGTGATTATCGCGATTGTGGTCAGAGTTAAGATGGGGGCGCCAGTCATCTTCAAGCAGCCGCGCCCCACTATCGTGAAGAACGGTAAAGAGACCATCTTTGATATGTACAAGTTCCGGTCGATGACAGATGAGAGAGATACAGAAGGTCACTTGCTGCCGGATGATCAGAGACTACCTAAGTTTGGTGCTATGCTCCGATCTACGTCCCTTGATGAACTTCCCGAGGTGTTTTGTATTCTGCGCGGAACCATGAGTGTAATTGGACCAAGACCACAGCTTGTAAGAGATATGGTTTTTATGAGCGACAAACAGCGTATGCGTCACACAGCAAAAGTTGGATTGACGGGACTGGCCCAGGTCAAAGGTCGTAATGCTGTTACTTGGGAAGAAAAGCTGTATTGGGATCTGAAGTATATAGAGCGGGTTAGCTTTTTGAGCGATTTGAAGATATTGTTTGAGACGGTTGCTGTAGTTTTTACGAGGTCTGGAATCACGGATGGCGAGAATGCAACGGCATTGGACTATGGAGATGCATTGCTGAAAGAAGGAAGAATAACTAAAGCGAAATATGATGCGCTCCAGGCATGCGCAAGAAACCTTATCGCAGAGCACGAAGGACGGAGATAAATGGAAAAGTTGTAATGCACCCCATTTTTCAAGGGTGACATTACGGAAAAGCGGGAAAAAAGTTTGTTTCCGCGTTTTTGGGGAATCCGTAATGCCCGGTTGATGGATTTATTTTGATAAAGACGCATAGAACCACCGTTCATAGTCGTTGGGCGTCTCATAGCCCAGCGCTGAGTGTGGGAACTCCTCGTTATAATCCTGCACCCATTGCTTCAAGGCTAATTCAAAAGCTTGGACGCTGTCGAATTCGCGAGGCCAGACAAGGTCTTCCTTGAGGGTACGGATGACGCGTTCGATGTCGGCGTTGCCTTTCGGGTTGCTGTAACTGGCGAAGATCTGTTCGATTCCCAAATCCCGGCATGCGGCATGGAACGCTTTTGAGGTCGGCTGGCACCCGTTGTCGCTGACCAGATGAGGGAGCCATTCCGCCTCGCAGATCCCGTTGGGGAACTGACGGTTCACCGCCTCGTTCAGCGTGTCGATCCAATCGGACGATTTGCTGGTCAGACTGGGGTTCACCGAGAGGAGTTTCTTTGAGCCCCAATCGATTGCGACATGCAGATAGAGCCAGCCCGCGGACGGGATCAGCACCTTCGTCATGTCGATCCCCCAATACTCGTTGGGTATCTCCGTGCGAGGCTTGTTCCGCGTGGGCGTCCGGACGGCTTTGACGGTGAACAAATTAGACCGTGAAGAATACGAACCGCCTGTCGTGACGGACATCAAGCCTGTTACTGTGGTAATTGGGGTTGATCCGCTCCCTCTTTCGCCATTAGGTGATGAAGACCTCTGAATCATCTTATTTTGAGATTAAATACAAAATAGTTATTTATTATTTGTGTATTCAGCTTCTTCAACTGCCTTCGCATAATTCCGCAGTCGAGGTTTCCGCAAAACCCACTGTGATGCACCAAGACTTCGTGTCCAGAACCAGCAAATATATGCCCATATGACTCGTCC
>JAEEQC010000138.1 GCA_016285135.1 Lachnospiraceae bacterium | reverse complement strand
CTATCAACAAGTAATTATCACCACGTGTGATATTGAGGCGATGGACCCCTGGGGACGGGGGTTGTGGACCATGAAGTGCATGGTCCACAACCCGGCCCCGGGGTCCAACTTTTTTGCCGGGGTGGTCGCTTGGGTGTGGTCCTACGGGGACGGGGGTTATGGGTCATGTAACCCAATGACCCACAACCCCCGTCCCCATGGGACCACACCCATAGCTTCTTTACATAGAAGCCGCCGCGTGATATACTAAGAATGGCTGAATGGCTTAATAAAGCGTATAAGGGTGCCCGGGAGAGTTGGGTAGTATTATTAGTCCGGTTCACATGGTGAGGGGGAAAAACCATGGATCATTCTATTATTGAGGCGGGCAAGACACTTTTGATTCAGGTCAAACGTGGGGAAAACGAAACCGAGTTTCCTACAACCGTTATTGACAGGTTCGACAATTCCGTTGTTGTCGAGCCGGTTCTGTATGAAGGAAAGATGGTCAATTTTAATATTTCGGGCATCGGGAAGCAGGTTTCTCTGTTCCACGAGGCTCTGGGGAAGATGATCATCTGGAAAGAGATCGAGATAAAAGCCGGTTATTACAAGAAAAAGAAGCTTTGTCACGTTATCTACATCAACGGGGACGGAATTGAGTTCAACCGTCGTAGGGATTACAGGCAGTATCTCGGGCTTGAGGGCAAAGCAGAGCATTACGGTGCCGAAAAGGTGAGTGTCATCGTCAGAGACGTCAGCAACAACGGCATCGGTTTGATCGTTGACAATGTTGCCGGTTTTGAAAACGGCCGCAGGATGATAGTGTATTTTACGGACGAGAACGGCAAGTATCGTTTCTCGCTCGAGTGCAAGCAGGTTCGTTCGCGTGTCATGCAGAACGGACGTGTCGAGGTGGGATGTGTTGTTGTGAATCCTCCGCAGGCATTATCGCAGTACGTGGCATTCAAACAGCTCGCGGAGAAGCGCAGGATGCTGGGCGAGTGAGTTCGTCAGTGTATTTGGTGACGCAGCGAACGATACGCGGGATGCATCGGAACACAAGAGTACACAGTTGGGGCAGGATATGAATGAGAAGTTACACACGTTATTTCTTTCAAATATAAAGCTCCTTGCATATGTCGACAGGGCCATATGCTGTTTTCGCATGAGCATGTACGACAGGGCGCTCGAAATGATATCCCTTACCGGGGACGGCATCAGCGGTATTTGTGATGCAGTCATCAAGGACAGGGATTATTTTTCTGACTTCTCGACCGAATCGGTTGAGGAGATCCTTACCAAGCTCCTCGATGCCAAGCAGTCGCGTGACTACACGCTTCTTGCGGATCTTTACGAGATGCAGCTTGCACCTTTCATCTGCTCCGTTCAGGAGACGATCATCAAGAGAGAAGACCTCCTCGTTTTTGATGAGGATTCCTATAAAAAGAACATTAAGACCATGCGCGCTAAGATCGATGTCTCGATGCTCCGTTACGATGCCGATCTTCCGGCTGCCACCGAGCCCGGATCTGAGGCTTATCTTGCGCATGAGGACGAGCGCGAGCGGTTCAGGGTCAACCGCAACGCACTTCTTGAGGAGCCCATGCTTCCCGAGCAGCTTCTTGCACAGGGGTACACGGTTGAGTTCACCTCCTCGGGGCTCATGACACTCAGGGCGCCCCTCCCCGCAACCGATGCGGATGAGCAGCCCGGTAGCAAGAGAAAAGCAAAGACCGCCTCTACGGATAAGGCGGCAGGAAGCATCTACCTCCACACCAATATGCGTGTGATCAATGAAGGGTTTATGCTGGCGGGATCATGGTACAGCAAGGGGATTGCGGAATACGACGTGGTCGGGCTCGGACTCGGTTACCACGCCGCAGAGCTCGTCAACCTCGCGCCTTCTGCCCGCATCAACGTTTATGAGAGCGACATGAACATCATCAAGCTTTATTGTGCATTCACAGACGCCGGACTCCTGATGGATCAGAACGTGTTCATTATCTACGACCCCGACATGCAGCTGCTCGAAAAGAAGCTTGAAGAGGACAGAAAGTCACGCAAGGTCTGCATACATTATCCTTCGTTCAGGAGGATGCCGCACACACCTAAGCTCTCGGAACTCGTACCGTGGAGCGGACTTGTTGAAAAGTGCTGAAGTGTTTGACTTAAAAGATTTGATCATTCACTTGGGGAATTGAAGCTGCTTAAAGGTTTGTCGTATTCCCTGCGGGGATTGATGAGACTAAAGGTTCGTATATTCCCTTCGGAAAAAGCAGGGGTGAGAAACGCAGTTAAAGAGGAAACAGATGAATTGTCCATTAACGTTTATAACGGCGGCAGCCGGATTCGCGGCTGACAGGATCTTAAAGATCGCCGCTTCGAAGAGCAAGGGGGAGCGCAGCTTCCTAAAAAACAAGATCACCATCAAGAAGGCGACCAACAAAGGCTTCGCGATGAACAAATGTGAGGGCAAGCGCGGACTTGTCGTTGCGGTCAGCATCGTTGCGGTATTGGCCGTTGTTTTTTTACTGTGGCTCACGGTCAGGGATGACGAGAACAAGAACAAGCGGCCTGCGGCCGCACTGCTTCTCGCCGGTGCGATCGGGAACACGTACGACAGGATCCGTCATGGGTTCGTCATCGATTATATAAGCGTTGCGCCGATCAAAAGGATCATCTTTAACCTGGCCGATGTGTTCATCGCGCTCGGGGCGCTGCTTTACTTGCTGCTGTAGGGATATTTGACGGTCTTAATAACTGTATTTTTGTTTGTGAAAAAACAGATCGCAGAAAGAGGAGTATATGATGGAAGAAAAAGACAAGGTCGTTTTGACCGAACTCGTGGAGAAGTTTTCACTTAAGAATCTTACACCGGATGTGGATATCACCAACATCTACCTCACTAAGCCCGACATCAACAGGCCGGCGCTTCAGCTTGCGGGCTTCATGGAGAATTTCGACAAGGAGCGTGTCCAGATCATCGGTAACGTGGAGCGTTCGTACATGCTCAAGCAGGAGGACGGCCTCGAGAGGATGAAGAAGGTCCTCGGGCTCGGGATCCCGTGCGTTGTCTACTGCCGCGGCTTCGAGGTCGAGCAGGAGATCATCGATGAGGCAACAAGGCTCGGAGTGGCGATCTTCCTTACGGACAAGTCGACATCGAGTTTTATGGCCGAGATCATCAGGTGGCTCAACGTCCAGCTCGCACCCAGCATGACGATCCACGGAGTCCTCGTCGACGTTTATGGCGAAGGAATCCTGATCACCGGCGAGAGCGGCATCGGAAAGAGTGAGGCTGCACTTGAGCTCATCAAACGCGGGCATCGTCTCGTGAGCGACGACGCAGTCATCATCAAGAAGGTCAGCGATGATACGCTTATAGGCATGGCTCCGGAGATGACGCGCCACTTTATCGAGCTTCGAGGGATCGGGATCATAAACGTTAAAGCGCTGTTCGGTGTTGAATGTGTTAAGAATACGCAGCAGATCGACCTCGTCATCAATCTCGAGGAGTGGAACAGGGACAAGGAGTACGACAGGATGGGTCTCGAGGAACACTACGTGAACTTCCTCGGAAACAATGTCGTTGCGCACAACATCCCCATAAGACCCGGTCGAAACCTCGCGATCATCTGCGAGTCTGCAGCCGTAAACTGCAGGCAGAAGAAGATGGGGTACGATGCGGCGAAGGAGCTGTACCAGCGCGCCTTCGGAGGCACGGGCGTTCAGTTGTGAAGATGCTCTGGGTATTAGGATTTCTGCGTACGGTTTTTCCTGTCAGGCCGAAACGTTCCAAAAACGCTGACGTCGAATTGTTTTTGGAATGTTTGACCGACGCGGAAAAACCTATACACTATATAAAAAGTATAGAAGTAAATAGCACCATGATTATGAGAAGTCTGAAATAGGAATAAGGAGAACACTATGTCTAAGTATGTTATAGGCACAGATATTGGAGGTACTTCCGTAAAGCTGGGCATCTTCAAAAGTGAAGGTGAGCTTGTGCAGAAGTGGGAGATCAGGACGGATCGCGGCAACGGTGGCGAGAAAGTGCCTGCGGATATAGCTGCGACTGTTAAAGATACACTCGGTAAGCTCGGGATCGACCGCGGCGATGTGATCGGAATGGGTGTGGGCGTGCCCGGGCCCGTTAAGTCGGACGGAACCGTCATGAAGTGCCCGAACCTCGGCTGGGGGATCTTCAACGTGGCAGACCGTATGAAGGAGCTCACAGGCATTAACTGTACCGCTCTCAATGATGCCAATGCGGCAGCGCTCGGCGAGATGTGGCAGGGAACGGCCAAGGGATTCAGTAATCTTGTGTTCGTTACGCTCGGCACGGGTGTCGGCGGCGGTATCATAGTTGACGGCAAGGTCATCAGTGGCACCCACGGCGGTGGAGGTGAGATCGGACACATCCTTGTCAACCCCGCCGAAGAGGATGTCTGCGGCTGTGGCTGCAGGGGTCATCTCGAGCAGTACGCTTCGGCGACAGGTCTTGCCAGAGTTACCAGGAAGTTCCTTGCATCGGACGATTGCCCGCCCACATCACTGAATGCAGACAACCTTTCGGCCAGGATCATCTGTGATGCGGCCAAGGCAGGCGATGAGCTTGCAATCAAGGTTGTTGAGATCATGTGTGCCTACCTCGCCCAGGCATTTTCGGGGATCGCTGCTACTGTCGACCCTGAGGTGTTCCTTATCGGAGGCGGCGTTTCGAAAGCAGGCACCATCCTCACGGACACTATTAAGAAGTACTACGTGCCTTCGAACATGAACGTTCTGCGCGATCCCAAGTTCGAGCTCGCTTCTCTCGGAAACGACGCCGGAATCTGGGGTGCGGCGTACAGTGCGCTTGACGCTTATAAGGCATAAAACTTGATGCGGGGCGCCGAAAAACGGCGGAAAATGAAAAAACAAGAATCCCGCTGTAAGATTTGGTCATGGTTTGGAGAATCAGGCAGCGGAAAACGAAAAAACAAGAATCCCGCTGTAAGATTTGGTCAATGTTTGGAGAATCAGGCGGCGGAAAACGAAAAAACAAGAATCCCGCTGTAAGATTTGGCCAAGGTTTGGAAAAACAGGCGGCGGAAAACGAAAAAACAAGAATCCCGCTGTAAGATTTGGCCAAGGTTTGGAGAATCAGGCGGCGGAAAATGAAAAAACAAGAATCCCGCTGTAAGATTTGGACAAGGTTTGGAGAATCAGGCGGCGGAAATCAAATTTTGGAGAATTTGGATGATATGAACAATAGACTTACTTTGCTGAAAGAGAAGCTTCCGCAGATGAAGGTCAAAGAGGGCGTGCTCCTTTCATCCTGCACTTCTTTCAGGACGGGAGGACCTGCCGACTTGGCGGCTTACCCGGGAAACAGCAAAGAACTCGGGGAGCTCCTTCACCTGTGCAGGCAGGAAGGCGTTCCCTGTTATATTTTGGGGAACGGGACCAACGTGCTCGCACCTGATGAGGGATTCAGAGGGGTAGTGATACTCACGTCCGAGATGCGTGAGATCTCAATTAAAGAAGAGACCGGAATCAACGATGGAACAACCGGGAACGAAGAGGAGACCGGAATCAAAGATGGAACAACCGGGAACGACGAAGTGACCGAAATCAAAGATGGAACAACCGGAATCAACGATGAGAAAACTTGGATCGTGAAGGCCGGAGCGGGAGTGCTTCTTTCGACGCTTTCCATGGAATGTGCGAAGAGGAGCCTCACGGGACTCGAATATGCACGCGGGATCCCCGGAAGCGTGGGCGGCGCGGTAGTAATGAATGCCGGCGCATATGGCGGAGAAGTAAAGGATTCACTTATAGGCGTTACGGTTATGAGCGGCGAGGGCGGAGAGCCTTTCAAAATGAAGGCGGAAGAGCTTGAACTGGGATATAGGCACAGCATCATCCACGAGAGAGGTCTTGTGGTGCTCGAGGCTGAGTTTGAGCTGGCGAAGGGTGACCATGACAGCATCTTCGCACTGATGGACGAGCTTTCGGCGAGACGTAAGGAAAAGCAGCCGCTTGAGTTTCCGAGCGCGGGAAGCACTTTTAAACGCCCCGAGGGTTACTTCGCGGGGAAACTTATCGAAGACGCGGGACTTAAGGGCTTCAGTGTGGGTGGCGCGCAGGTTTCAGAGAAGCATGCGGGCTTCGTGATCAATAAGGGCGGCGCGACTTCCGCGGACATCATGAATCTTATTAAAGAAGTCCAAA
>JAEEQC010000137.1 GCA_016285135.1 Lachnospiraceae bacterium | reverse complement strand
ATGGCGTATTTGTGCAGAAAATCTGATAAGAACAGGGAAAGGTTAGGTGAGATTATGGGAGGAAAAGTACTCGAGCTTGCAAGTGACAGACTTAGGGCTGAAGGTCGGATGGAAGGCCGAGAGGAAGGACGTGCAGAAGGCCGCGCCGAGGGTCGGATGGAAGGCCGGAGCGAAGGCTGCGCTGAGGTATACAGCAGATTTATAATCAAAGGCATGATCTCGTACGAGGAAGCTTCTCTCGAGTCGGGTCTGTCGATTGAGACATTAAAGAAAGCAGTAGAAGCATCCTTAAGTTCTAAATAACTCAGGAGCCTTATGCATTATTATTGACCATATTTCAAAAGCGTATCCGCGAATCTACGGGTACGCTTTTTATATCCTTTTTGATAAAGAATAAGCACGAAAAAACTATTATTTTACACTTTGGTTTGATACAATGTTAAATAGCAGTTTTCAACGAAAATCGGCACATTGTTTTCGATAAGGAGTGTTTTGACTGCGACATCATATCAATATCAAAGTTACCTTGAACGATCATTTTTCGGCTTGATCATCGCCTTTGAAATTAGTGCCATTATAGCTGAATGATCACAATGTCAGGTGATATGATAAAAACATAAACTTACATAAGCGAAAATGGAAGAAAGGTAAGAAATGAGAGACTTTATTCCGTTTATTAAAAACACAGGTTATGCGACGATATGTCCTAACTGTGGAGCAGGGGTCAGATTTGATCACCGTGTCAAGGATGAATGTCACTGTGACAAATGCGATAGTCTGTACCGGATCAAGGATGTGGACAAGCAGCACGGACAGGTAACTCTGGAAGCAGACAATTCGGGGCTCACTACCGCAAAGTATAGGCATGATCCCGGTGCTGTATTTAAAAGAGCGGTGCTGTTCTTCGTTATCGGTATCCTTGTTATGCTGGTATATTTATTGCTGGTACACACTATTAATGACATGACGGCTGAAGTAGAACAGGCAGAAGCAAAGTTAGGGAAGGTCGTGCCTGAAGACAGGATAAGGTTCGGAGTAAATTTGGACACAGAGCTGTATTCAAAAGAAAAGGAAGAGATATCTAAGGAAAAATCAAAGATAAACATGCTAAGTAACATGGGTTGGATACTTGTACTGATTTTCATGGCTGCATTTTGCATCGGGTTATTTTTCTGTATATGCTCGATAATTTATTATCTCGCTTTAAGGCGTGGGGGTAGAAGAGATAGCGCGGGGCGACATAAGCGTTAACGGACAGAATTATATGAGGTGTAAAAATGGCGATCACGGTTGTTTTGGAGTACACAGGGAAAGATGGAAATGCCCGTAAATTTGCGGAGGAAATGATCTCCGGCGGAACCGTTGATGCGATCAGGGCTGAAAAAGGCAATCTTCGATATGAGTATTTTGTGTCCGTTGACGATCCGGAGACAGTTTTACTCATTGACAGTTGGGAGGATCAGGAAGCGATCGATGCTCATCATGCATCGCCTATGATGGTGACTATTGCGAAACTTCGTGAGAAATATGATCTTCATATGAATGTAGAGAGATTTATCAGTGCAGATACACCCGAGTCAGACAAACGATTTATCAGAAAGTAGGTATATAGATCAAAACGGGCGAGAGGAGAGTAAGATTTATGCCTTCAGTCAGAGAAACGGTTCTCAATCTGACAACACGAATGATCGAGAAGAAGGAGCCTTGTCACATCGTGCTGTCGCAGGCGCTTGGGAAAAACGGCGACATGCAGGAAATGGACAGGGCTTTGATAAAGTTACTCGTTTACGGTGTCGTTGAGCGCAGGCTCATGCTCGACAGGATCATCGAAAAGCTCAGCGGCAGGCCGATAAACAAGCTCAAACCCGTGGTTCGAAACATACTCCGTATCGGGATCTACCAGCTCGCCTTTACCGACATCCCGGACCACGCGGCCGTGTTCGAGACGGTCGCGCTCGCTAAGAAAGGGCCGGCTGCTCCTTTTAAATCGTTTATTAATGCCAATCTCAGATCTTTCCAGAGACAGAGCGATTTCTTCATGAAAGAATACGCGGAATCTCTCGGTCGGGAGGAGAAGCTCTCATATACCTATTCGATGCCGCTTTGGATCGTGCAGATGTTCATCAAAGAGTTCGCCCCTGACAAGACCGAAAACATCCTTAAGGCGTTCCTTGAACCGAACGGTCTGCCCGTCAGGATCAATGTTTCGAAGGCGAAGGAAGAGGACGTGATCGCGTCCCTGACCTCGCAGGGCATAAGAGCCGAGAAGTCGTCTTTATGCGATAATGCCTATGTTTTATATGATTGTCCCGCACCCAATCTTGTAAAGGAATTTAGGGACGGACTCATCACCGTCCAGGACGCGGCGTGCGCGCTGTCGGGGCGGATGATAGGACTCGAGGGAAACGAGAGTGTACTTGATCTGTGCGCGGCTCCCGGAGGCAAATCCCTGAATGCGGCGGATATCATGCTTTCAAAAGGCGGAGCGGGTAGCGTTGTTTCGTGCGATATATCCGACTCGAAGATCGCTCTTATCCGCGAAAATGTTGATCGTTGCGGTTTCAAAAACATCGAACTCAGAGTCAATGACGCGACTGTTTTCAATCCCGAGTTTGAGAACCGCTTCAACGCAGTTATCTGCGACCTGCCTTGCTCGGGACTCGGTATCATCGGGAAGAAGCCTGATATCAAGTATAACGCATCTCCCGAAGGGATCGCAGCCTTGCAGGACCTCCAGCGAAAGATACTCTTGAACGCATTCCGATACGTTCGAAAAGGCGGAAAGCTCCTTTACTCGACCTGTACGCTCACTACTGACGAGAACTCAGATAATGTTTGTTTTATAACCGAGAACAGTGAGTTCTCGCTTGTAGAGCAGAGGACGATATTACCCGGAGAATTTGGGTCCGATGGTTTTTTCATAAGTTCATTTACAAAATAGATCATATAATGTATTACATATTTAACCAGACCATTTTAGTTTGTAGATAAACGCTGGTAACAAGCAGGTCAAGCATGTGAACCTGAAACGCTTACGCAGTCGAAGTATCGGTTTACGAAACTGCGACGCGCCATCGTGAGCGAGGCACGGATGCCGAGCTAGCGGAGACACTGAGGCATGGATGCCGAATGTCGACCGGTACGAAAGCCATGAAGGTGATTGAGGCAGTTTCGGCTAAACCGTCTGAGACGGAGTCCGCGTGTTCAGGTTTATATGCTTGAGCCTGCGTTACAGCGTTGTATGAGGAATTGAAATGAACGATTACAAAACGAACCTTCTGAGTCTTCTCCCCGAAGACCTCGAATCTCTTATGAGCACTCTCGGTCAGCCGCGTTACCGCGCGATGCAGATCTTCGAACGCATCCACTCCGGTAACGGGGCTACTCTTGACGATGTCACGAACATCCCGGCATCTCTCAGGGAAAAACTTCGTGAATCCGGATACGATGTGTTCCCGGTTCGTATCGCCGAGCGCCTTGAGTCAAAGCTCGACGGGACAAAGAAGTATCTGTTCGCTCTGCACGACGGCAATGTGATAGAGAGCGTTCTCATGGAATATAAGCATGGCTACAGCATCTGTATATCCTCGCAGGTAGGATGCAGGATGGGATGCTCGTTCTGCGCTTCGACGGTGGACGGCAGGATCAGGGATCTCGATGCGGGTGAGATGCTCGGTCAGATCTACGAGATACAGAAGAATGAGGGCATCCGCATCCATAGCCTCGTTGTCATGGGCAGTGGTGAACCCATGGACAATTTCGATAACCTCGTCAGGTTCGTAAAGCTCATTTCACACCCGAAGGGGATGAACCTGAGCGGGAGGAACATAACCGTTTCGACATGCGGTCTTACGGAGAAGATGCGTGAACTTGCAGATATGAAGTTCGCACTTACGCTCGCAGTTTCGCTTCATTCGCCGACAGATGAGCTCAGAAGGACATTCATGCCCGTTGCAAAGAAGTATTCGATCAGTGAGATCATGGATGCGGCCGATTACTACTTCGAACAGACCGGCAGAAGAGTGACTTTCGAGTACTCGCTCATCAAAGGAGTTAACGATACTCCGGAGTGCGCGCAGGAGCTTTCGAAGCTTCTCGCAGGCAAAAACACGCACGTAAATCTTATCCCCGTTAACCCCATAAAGGAGAGAAACTGGGAGCGAAGCAGTGATAACAACGTAAGCGCATTCAAATTAATGCTTGAAAAAAATCGAATAAATGCTACTATTAGAAGAGGTATGGGCGCAGATATCGATGCCGCTTGCGGTCAACTCAGGCGCCGTTATCTCGGTCTTTAGGGACCACAGGAACACGAAACGAGGTGAGGTATTGATGCAGTCGATCGGTATGACTGACATCGGAATATCAAGACAGATCAATCAGGATTATATCTTCTCGAGTGATACGACAGTCGGCATCCTTCCTAATCTGTACATAGTTGCGGATGGTATGGGAGGTCATAACGCCGGCGATTTCGCATCACGTTTTTGTGTTGAGCATTTTATTGAGTATATTAAGAGTGTGGGAGATAAGCCGATCAGTCTCCTTACTTGTATTGAAGACGGAATCAGAAATACCAACGAACAGATGATAGTTGCGGCTGCCAAGTCACCCGAGCTCATGGGCATGGGAACGACCTTCGTTCTCGCCACGGTCGGAGAGGACAACGTCATGTACACGGCCAACGTCGGCGACAGCAGACTCTACCGTATCAACAAATCGGGGATCACGCAGATCACGCAGGATCATTCGCTCGTTGCGGAGATGGTTAAGAATGGTGATATAACGAAGGATGAAGCCAGATTTCATCCCAAGAAGAACGTTGTCACCCGCGCGATCAGCGCCACGGTAGTTGTAAACCCCGACATGTTCGAGGTTGTCCTTGATAAGGACGACATAATTCTTATGTGTTCGGACGGACTTTCCAACATGCTTTCGGATGCGGAGATCTTTGAGACTGTGAGTGCTCACAGGGACGATCTTAAATCTCTCGCCGAGAAGCTCATTGCCAAGGCGAACGAGAACGGCGGCAAGGACAACATATCAGTTATACTTTTTTGTGTTTGAGAGAGGTTAGATAGTGATGGATAGTATAAAACCCGGAATGTTTATCAATGACAGATATGAGATAATCGACAAAGTCGGTTCTGGCGGTATGGCCAATGTTTATAAAGCAAAGTGCCATCGTCTCAACCGTTATGTTGCGATCAAGGTGCTCAAGTCCGAATTCTCTTCGGATACCAACTTCATCAAGAAGTTCAGGGCAGAGGCACAGTCGGTCGCAGGTCTTTCTCATCCCAATATCGTCAGTGTCTACGACGTAGGAGATGACGACGGGCTTCATTACATTGTCATGGAACTTGTTGAGGGTATCACTCTCAAGAGGTTTATTGAGCGTAAGCAGCGTCTTGATGTTAAAGAGGCTGTCGGCATCGCCATCCAGATCTGCCAGGGTATGGAGGCTGCACATAACCATCATATCATCCACAGAGACATCAAGCCTCAGAACATTATCATTTCAAGAGACGGCAAGGTTAAGGTTGCCGATTTCGGTATCGCAAAGGCGGCTTCGTCTTTCACGCTCACTCAGGACGGTGAGGGATCGGTTCACTACCTTTCTCCCGAGCAGGCAAGAGGCGGCTACAGTGATGAGCGAAGTGATATCTACTCACTCGGTGTCACCATGTACGAGATGCTCACCGGACAGGTGCCTTTCTCGGGCGACAACAACGTTTCGGTAGTGCTCCTTCACCTTCAGAGCGAGGCTACACCCGTTACGGTACTTAACCCCTCGGTTCCTCACAGCGTTGATATGATCGTTCAGAAGTGTATGCAGAAGAAGCCTGAACGCAGGTATCAGAACGTTGCCGAGCTTATTGCCGACCTTCGCCGTTCGATCACGGATCCCGACGGAGACTACGTGACCATCACACAGAACGCCGGAGTTATCTCGTCCGATACACGCGGTATCACACCCGAAGAGATCAAGGAGCTCAACAACAGTTCGGCTCAGTCTCATACAGTACATTACAGCAGGAAGAATCCTCAGGCACCCGTGCGTGATTATCCCGTCAGGGAGCGCTCGAACCGTAACGACGAGCTCGACCAGATCGGTAATCCGCTTGTCGAGAGGATAGTGACGATCGTCAGCATAATCGCCGCGCTCGGCCTTATCTTCCTGATCTTTTACCTTGTGAA
>JAEEQC010000136.1 GCA_016285135.1 Lachnospiraceae bacterium | reverse complement strand
CCTGCACCGTAGGTACAGAGTATGGCCTTTTTGTCATCTGATGTACTTCCGTTGTCCAGAGTGAACTTCGGAACTGTTACAGGCTTGTTGCCCTGGAACCATGTCTTGAGTGAGATCTCGTTCGTGGTAGCGCTGCAGTACCACCACTGCTGATCTTTTTCGTCTGTGTTGCCGGTGAACTCAACTGCTCCGGTTCCGTTGGCTGTGAAGTTCAGATAGTTCCAGTTTACAGAGGAACCTCCATACACCAGATCTACACTCGAATCGGCAACAGACGCCCTCACTTCCTCTGCGAAGTATGCGTAGAGTTTGAGAGTTCCGTCCTGAGTAGTGTCTTTATCGAGTGTTATGCTCTTGCCGACACCGCTTCCACTCGGAGAAGTGGTCGATTTCTTGTTTAAGAAGATCTTTCCGCTGTTATAGTCCTCGGGAACAGTATCAAGTGTCATGACCCTGCTGATATTCAGGTCACCAAGGGTACTGTAGCAGATAAACGGCGAGTAATAAGATGATTGCGTCGCATTTACAGCGCCGATATACGGGGTCTTATCCATCACGGTCTGGCTCATGCCGGCGTTTATGCAATAATCATAGTCCTCAGGCAAGCTGAAGCTGTCGCCGTACTCGTATCCCGAAATGATCACACGGTTATCTACACTCTCGTAGGAGTGACCGTCATTGTCAGTTCCGCCCGACGGAATGTTAAGCTTTCCGGCCGTCGGGAACAGGTTTGTGATCTCGACTGTCATTGGCTTCTTCTTTATGCCGGCGTAAAGAGCTACGCTGTCGCCGGAAGAGGAAGGCATCTTTTCAACTTTGTATGCCGAGTCACTGCTGTCTGCAGCTGCCTGAGTGGTGTACCAGCCGGTGAACATATAGGCGTCACGGTACTGTTCTTCTATGAGCACGCTGTAGGTGCTGCTATTTCCCATGCCGGGTAGCCATTCATCAACCTCGAACTCCTGAGGCAGATCGCTTGCGGAAATGGCATTTGCACCGCTGTAGAAGACGAGTCCTACTGCGGGCGATGATCCGCTTTGTCCCGAATAAACTCTCTGGGTTGTGTATGATACGGGCTTTGCACTCGAGGTGGGGGTACTTGTACTCGTGCCTGAACTTGTACCTGTACCTGTGCCGGTGCCTGTACTTGTGCCTGTGCCTGTACCTGTGCCGGTGCCTGTACCTGTGCCCGTGCCTGTACCGGTGCTTGTACCTGTACCTGTTTCGGTACCTTGGCCGCTTGATGTTTTATTGCTTTCGGTGTTTTCTTCACCGTCGGTCGCCCCGTCATTTACCGTATTGTCTTTTGCGCCTTCTTCTCCGGTTTCACTGTTATTGTCCTCGGACTTGTCAGTGTTGCCGGATCCGCTTTCTGTGGCGTCATTTTCTGCTCCGTTATCGCCTGAGGAGGCACCGTTATCACCTGAGCCGGTACCGCTTTCTCCCTGTGTACCGTCAGAACCTGATGTCTCTGTAGAATCACTTCTGTTATCTGTGCCGTCTGTGTTTTCTGTTTCTTCGGTTTTTGCTTCTTCTGCTTTTGTTTCATCTTCGGACTGAGCATCCCCGGCATCGTTATTGTCTGCTTCGTCGCCGGCTTCGATAGTTTCCTCGACGGTGTCTGTCTCTGTTTCGGTCAGCTCGACAGAGTCGGCATCTTCTGTCGCAGGGGACTCGGAGTCCACAGTGACGGTTCCGAGCGCATCCGGATCGTTAACGGTTGTTTCTGTGGTTGTTTCTGCAACTTCAGTGCTGTCGTTTGATGCTTTGGTATCGCCCTCCAGCTGCCCTCTGATCTTGATATAAGCGTCCATGACATCGTCAAATTCCTGCTCGATCTTTGCGACGTCCTCGTCGGAGAGGCCGGCCTCGCCCGCAGCTTCTTCCGCATTTTTGACGAGGATCTCTTTAATGTTATCAAGGAAAGCGTCGTCGAACAGTGAAAGGCTGAGCGTGCCTTCCTTCTTTTCATCGGCTATGGTCATAAAGGAGATACCGGCTTCTTCCTCGGGGACGATCTCTACGGGGGTACCGTCAACGGTCTTGCCGGTTTCGGCTATAGACATCATGTCTTCTGCCGAAACAAGTTCGTCCTTATCAGTTGAGAAGGAGATGCTTTCTCCGGGTCCAAGCTCACGTTCGATCGCAATAACGGTGCCGTCGGGTCTGAGTTTAATACCCTTGATGCTGACAAGTCCTTCGAGGATGGCATTGCACGACTTGATCTGCCCTGTTACCGCATCTTCAAGCACCTGTGTCAGAACCTTGGTACCGCGAATGGCCAGAGAAGTGTTGGGAGTAATGATGTCATACGAAGACCTTGCGGAGAGCTTCCTCGTGACTTCCGTCATCATGGAACCGCGGCTGATGTACACGCGGGTCTTGCTGTCGTTTTGAGTTCCGGTGGCATAAAGCTCGATCTTTGTGCCTGCCTCAAGGTACACAAACTTATCGTCATCGAGCTTGAGACGTGCAAAGCTCGAATCGCCGACCGATAAAGAGTCGCCCGACGAAAGCGCCATGTCCTTAAAGGCGTCGAGTGTGTCATCGCCTCTGGTCACCGTACACGATCCGTTGATCTCAAACACCTTGATCGAGCGGTAGGCATCCATGTTTCCCATGATGATAAAAACAACAGCGACTGCGACCGCGACCGCAGCGGTTGAGATACTTCCGATCAATAACGCTTTTCTGCTCATTTCCGATTACTCCTTAAACTCGTATTGTCCGTGTTTATCTCCCTATATTCCCTTTGTTTTACTGAGTGTCCTTAATACGTTGAAACGTCAAAAAAGTCACGTTTGACAATATAGAGTCCATAAGCGGTTAAAATTCCTCACAAAAATCTGATTTTTTTACATATTTTTATACCTTCTTGTACAAGCCGACATCTCACGGGCTTGTACGCGAGATGCCCTGCCGCATCGAGCAGGGGCGGCCTGTCCGGTCACGTAATAACGGATTGGGACTTCACAGGACCGTAAATAAAAGATATATTTGATATAAAGACTCAAATAATCCGGAGGGCATCGGAGAAACGTGAAGAACAGTGTGATAAAAGCATACATGAGACTTTGTATATCGATCCTTTTGATCCTGCTGCTGATCATCGCGGTGGTAGAAATTATCATGTTCAAAATCGGCCGGGATGAGGTCGATATCTACAAGGTTGAGATCGGCAGGGTCGAGCATGAGCTGCTCGCACACGCTGGAGATCCCGGGTTCGAGCCGGATGTCTCTGCTTATGAGACGATCCTTGGAGTAAAAAAATCTGAAAACAAGGATTATTTTATTACGGACAGCGTTTCGGCTGCGGACCCTGAATTCTTTTACTCGGATAACGCTTATGTTATCCGCGACATCGCCGGAACTCTGTACCGTATCGAATACAAAGCTGACCCTGAAGGCGAGAGCAGACGTGCTTTCCTGATCGTTAACATCGTCATCGCCGGTATGGTCATTGCGGTCGCGATAGTACTTTTTTACATCTATCTGGTGATCATCAGAAATTTCCATAAGCTTTCCGGGTACCCGTCAGAGCTTGCGAAGGGGAATCTCACAGCGCCTATGAAGGCAGAGAAGACCAGGTATTTCGGACGCTTCCTGTGGGGACTTGATATGCTCCGCGATAAGCTTGAAAGCGAGAAGAACGAGAATCTCGAACTTCAGAAGGAGAAGAATGTCTTCCTGCTTTCCCTGTCGCATGATATAAAGACACCGCTCTCGGCGATCAAACTCTACTCTGCCGCGCTCAGAAAGAATCTTTACACGGATCCCGGGAAGATCCGCGAGGTAGCGGAGAAGATCGATGAGAATGCAGGCGAGATCGAGAACTACGTGGCAAAGGTCATCAGTACTTCGGGTGACGAGTTCCAGAGCTTCGACGTGAGGGACGGCGAGTTTTATCTCTCGGAGGCCATAGGCGTTATCGGATCCTACTATTCCGACAAGCTCGCAAACATCGGCACAACACTCACGATCGACAGTTACAACGACATCCTCGTCGCAGGTGACCGCGACAGATTCGTGGAGGTGCTTCAGAACATCTTCGAGAATGCCATCAAGTACGGCGACGGGAGATTTATCGGCGTTTCTTTTGAGGACGAGGACGGGGCACGGCTTATAAGCGTTACAAACTCCGGCTGCACTCTTTCCGAAGAAGAACTCGGGCACATCTTTGACAGCTTCTACCGCGGTTCGAACGTGGGCAGCAGGGGCGGCAGCGGACTCGGTCTCTACATCTGCAAGAAGCTCATGGCCAGAATGAAGGGCGACGTGTTTGCGCAGATACTTGACGGAGAGATGCAGGTCACCGTGGTGTGCTTCAAGAGGTAAATCCTAATAACGTTTGTGTTTTTGGGTTAAAAGTGGTAATGTTATGTTATGAGGATTTATTGGTTTGGTTAAGCGGACGAGTCATCAGTTTTAGATCAAAAGGGGTTATTATGTCTATACTTATAGTCGGCGGAGCCGGATACATCGGCAGCCATGTTAATAAAATGCTTGCCCGCAAGGGATTTGATACAGTTGTGCTCGACAACCTCGTGTACGGCCATGAAGAGGCTGTCGTCGCGGGAGAGTTTGTCCGGGGCGACATCGCGAACAAGGACGACATCAGGAAAGCCTTCGAAGGGCGCGACATCGAGGCTGTTTTCCATTTCGCGAACTACGCATATGTGGGCGAGAGCTGTCTTGATCCTGAAAAGTACTATGTCAACAATATCTCGAACACCCTCAATCTCCTTAGCGTGATGAGAGAACAGGGCTGCAACAAGATCATTTTCAGCTCTTCTTGCTCGACGTACGGCGTGCCCGAGCGCGTGCCTATCACGGAGGATCTGCCGCAGAGACCCATGAGTCCATATGCGTCAACGAAACTCATGATCGAGATGATCCTTAAGGATTACGCCCGTGCGTACGGTCTCAGGTACGTCGGCTTCCGTTACTTCAACGCATGCGGCGCGGACCCGGAGGGCGAGATCGGTGAGAGCCACACCCCCGAGACGCACCTTATACCCATCACTCTTGATGTGGCGAGTGGCCTCCGAGACGAGATGATGATCTTCGGAAATGACTATAACACCCCCGACGGAACCAATATCAGGGACTACGTTCATGTGCTCGACCTCGCGGAAGCGCACATCGCGGCGCTCGACTACTTTGACCGCGGCGGAGAGAACGACTTCTTCAATATTGGTACCGAGAAGGGCTTCAGCAACCTCGAGATCGTCGAGGCCGTGAAAAGGGTGACCGGCAGGGACTTCCCCGTGGTCATCACGGACCGTCGTCCCGGTGACCCCGATATCCTTGTGGGCAGCAGCGAGAAGGCAAGACGGGTGCTCGGCTGGGTTCCAAAGTACAGCGACATCGAGACCGTGATCGAGACGGCCTGGAAGTGGCATGAGAATAAGAAGTTTTAGATTTCGCCTTTACAAGAAGCTGAAAAATGCACATATTATAAAGGGTAAACAGTCGTATTAATAGTGGTGTGAGGAAAAATGAATATATAAAGGGAAAACAAAACAGGATGGATAAAAAAACACTCGTGATACTTGCCGCCGGGATCGGGGCAAGGTATGGTGGTGGGATCAAACAGCTCGAACCGGTCGGACCGACCGATGAGCTTATCATAGATTATTCGGTGCATGACGCGATCGCTGCCGGATTTCGCAAGGTCGTGTTCATAATCAGACACGACATCGAGGCTGATTTCAGGGAAAGGATCGGAGACAGGATCGAGCGCGTCTGCGAACCCCTCGGGGTTGAGATCTGCTACGCTTTCCAGGAAAAGGACATGATGGTGGACCGGGTGCCCGCCGGCAGGACCAAGCCTTGGGGCACGGGTCACGCAGTGCTGTGCGCTGCCGACATGATCGACTCGAGCTTCGCTGTCATCAATTCGGACGACTACTACGGACGTAACGCTTTCGTTAAGGCCGCCGATCTCCTTTCACTCGACAGCTGCGGACTGATCGGTTACGTGCTGGGGAACACTCTTTCCGACAACGGCGGGGTGACCCGCGGGATCTGCTCCCTTGACGGCGAAAAGCTCACGGGGATCAAAGAAACAAGAAACATCCGAAAAACCGCTTCCGGGGCGGAAGCGGACGGCGTCAGGCTCGACGAGGGAAGCTTTGTCTCCATGAATTTCTGGTGTTTTCCGGTCTCATTCCTCGAAGTGCTTAAGGCTGGATTCCCCAAGTTCCACAGAGGCATGACGGATCCTCTGACGGAAGAGTACCTTCTTCCCAAGATCGCCGATGACATGATCAAATCGGGCACACAATTCACACTCATG
>JAEEQC010000010.1 GCA_016285135.1 Lachnospiraceae bacterium | reverse complement strand
CGATCTGTGTGCAGACCTTATTGAGGAAGTATCTGTCGTGGGATACAACTATGACCGTGTTGTCAAAATTGATAAGAAATTCATTGAGCCAGCTGATGGCTTCGAGATCAAGGTGATTCGTAGGCTCGTCGAGAAGGAGGATGTCGGGATTACCGAACAGCGCCTGTGCGAGAAGCACCTTGACTTTAAGGGAATCCTTGAGCTGCGACATCATCATGTGATGATACTCTGTTTCAACCCCGAGACCGTTAAGAAGAGTGGCTGCTTCCGACTCAGCCTCCCAACCGTTCATGTTGGCAAACTCAGCCTCAAGCTCACTCGCTCTGATGCCGTCCTCATCCGAGAAGTCTTCCTTGGCATAGATAGCGTCCTTCTCTTTCATAATCTCGTAAAGACGCTTATTTCCAAGGATTACGGTGTCCGTCACGTCATATGAATCATATTTGAAGTGATCCTGCTCGAGGAACGAAAGTCTCTGTCCGGGAGTGATAACAACCTCGCCTTTCGAAGGCTCGAGCTGTCCCGAAAGTATCTTGAGGAAGGTGGATTTTCCCGCTCCGTTCGCTCCGATGAGGCCGTAGCAGTTTCCTTCCGTAAATTTGATATTGACGTCCTCAAAGAGTGCTCTCTTTCCGAGGCGCAGTGTCACGTTGCATGCTGCGATCATGTGTATCTCCTTATTGTAACTGTAAATTGCGAATACTGTGCGCTGTGCGCATACATATTTATTGTACTATAAAAATCGCAGTTTTACAAGTTCAGGAATTCGACCGTCTGTTCACAAACAAGCTTGTAACAGACGGCTTTCGTTTATCGCACATCGAGTAGGATGACTCCTACTCGATTCGATGGGTCATCTCGCGTACTAGTCCGCTCGATGACCGTTCACTCAGCCGTCTGTTCACAAACAAGCTTGCAACAGACGGCTTTCGTTTATCGCACAAAAAAGGACTCTCGATCTCTCGAGAGTCCTTCAGCAATATTATAATTATCAGATCTCTGCGTAACGCTTGATGTTTGAAGCATTGGCATACTTGGTTCTCTTACCGTTCTGCATGACCACAAGTGTGGGTGCGCTCATGATACCGAACTCCCTTGCCATCTCGGGATTCTCCTCGGCATCGATCACTGTGTAATCAAGTCCGTCAAGGTACTGTTTTGCGAGCTTGCAGTTCGGGCATGTCTTGGTGGTGAAGAGATAGAGGCCGTCTCCCACAAGCTCGGAAACGTGGCTGTCTGTTGCCTCCGCCTCGGGCTCACAGCAAACCGTGCTGTCCTCTTTAACCTCGTTAATATTGAAGCGGTCGTACTTCATGGGCTTGTATGTAGTACGGTTCTTGTATTCCTGGGACTTGCCGATATTCCAGTTCTTAACCGGTCTGTAATATCCCGTGATCCTTGAATAAACCTCGGCCTCCTCGCCGCAGATAGGGCAGACGCTCTGTTCTCCGTCAAGATAACCGTGCTTAGCGCAGATCGAATATGTAGGTGAGATCGTATAATAAGGAAGCTTGTAGTTGTTGGCTATTGTGCGGACAAGCTTAGCAGCCGACTGCCATGTAGGCATCTTCTCACCAAGGAATGCATGGAATACAGTTCCCGATGTGTAAAGTGTCTGGAGTCTGTCCTGGATATCAAGTGCTGCGAAGATGTCCTCCGTATAATCAACAGGCAGGTGGCTCGAGTTGGTGTAGTAAGGAGCGTCGCCCTTAGCGCCTGCCGTCCTGATATCGGGCCAGCGTGAGCGGTCATGCTTTGCAAGTCTGTAGCTGGTGGACTCTGCGGGAGTAGCCTCAAGGTTGTAGAGATCACCGTACTCCTCCTGGTAGTCGGAGAGTCTCTCACGCATATGATTGAGGACGTCGATCGTAAAGTCCTGGGTTCTCTTGTCTGTCATGTCGCAGCCGAGCCACTTGGCATTCAGACCAACCTCGTTCATGCCGACAAGACCGATGGTCGAGAAGTGGTTGTTGAATGTTCCGAGGTACCTCTTTGTGTAGGGATAAAGACCCTCGTTAAGAAGCTTGGTGATGATCTCGCGCTTAACCTTAAGTGATCTTGCGGCGATGTCCATCATGTGGTCGAGACGCTTATAGAATTCGTCCTCGTTTGCCGAAAGGTATGCGATCCTGGGCATGTTGATGGTAACAACACCGACAGAACCTGTGGACTCACCCGAACCGAAGAATCCGCCGGACTTCTTACGAAGCTCACGAAGATCAAGTCTCAGGCGGCAGCACATCGAACGTACATCCGAAGGCTCCATGTCGGAGTTGATGTAGTTGCTGAAATAAGGTGTGCCGTACTTGGCTGTCATCTCAAAGAGAAGTCTGTTGTTCTCTGTGTCTGACCAGTCGAAATCACGTGTGATCGAATATGTGGGGATGGGATACTGGAAGCCACGGCCATTGGCGTCGCCTTCGATCATGATCTCAAGGAATGCCTTGTTGACCATGTCCATCTCTTTCTTACAATCCTTGTAGCAGAAGTCTGCTTCCTCACCGCCGATGATGCAGTGAAGCTCTGCAAGGTCTGCGGGAACGGTCCAGTCAAGAGTGATGTTCGAGAAAGGAGCCTGTGTTCCCCAACGGCTGGGAGTATTCACACCGTAGACGAAGCACTGGATGCACTGCTTAACGTCATGGTAGCTGAGGTTATCTATCTTAACAAAAGGTGCGAGGTATGTATCAAATGAGGAGAATGCCTGTGCGCCTGCCCACTCGTTCTGCATGATACCGAGGAAATTAACCATCTGGTTGCAAAGAGTGGAAAGATGCTTTGCGGGTGAAGAAGTGATCTTGCCGGGAATTCCGCCGAGACCTTCCTTAATGAGCTGACGAAGCGACCATCCCGCACAGTAACCTGTGAGCATGGAAAGATCGTGGATATGGATGTCCGAATTCTTGTGGGCATTTGCGATCTCGTCATCATAGATCTCGGAAAGCCAGTAGTTGGCCGTGATGGAACCCGAATTATGGAGAATAAGTCCGCCGACAGAGTAAGTAACGGTGGAGTTCTCTTTAACACGCCAGTCCTCTTCCTTAACGTAGCTGTTCACAAGCTCCTTGTAGTCAAGGATGGTGGACTTCATGTTCCTGATCTTTTCTCTGTTCTTGCGGTAAAGGATGTATGCCTTTGCCACTTCGTTGTAGCCTGTCTGGTTGAGAACTTCCTCAACACAGTCCTGGATCGCTTCCACGCTGACGGTTCCGTTCTCGATCTTACTCTGGAACATGGATGTAACCCTCAGTGCAAGAAGGTTGATGATGTCGTCGTTGTAGAGTTTTTCTGTGGCGTTGAATGCTTTTTTGATTGCGCTTGAGATCTTGTCGAGATTAAATTCGGCGATCTCCCCATCCCTCTTAGTAACAGTAAAGCTGTTCATTTACTTCTCTTCTCCTCTCTATAATCACGGCCGAGCCGCTTACATAAAGAGTGTAGCAAAGTGGGGTTCGTGTGTCAACAGAAAAGCACAAAATATATGCGAGAAATTTATGTTTCACCACTAGATATTGTGGTGGCGTGTTTACTGAACCTATGTAATAAAACAAGCCCCGAAAGCGCTTTTTTATGCGATTTCGGGACTATTTTCATCAGTAGGAGGGGCCCTCATCGGGTTTAAAATCTGCTTTCCAAAAATGCCTTTTCCTTGATGGCTTTTTGGTCGTCTTTGCAGTGGTTGAGGTAAACTCCGAGAAGCCTTATCGCGACATCCGTCTGACGCATCCTCTCGGCGATCACTATCTTATAACGAAGCTTCTGTTCATAGGTCAGACCCTTATCACCCGCAAGTGTGATAAACTCCTGCGCCGCATTGTAGTAGTCTTCGGGTGTTTTGTCCGATCCCGCATAAGCGGCAGCCTCGGCGGTATCGAGGATGACTCCGATAGCCGAAGGGAAGTTGTCAATGTGAGCCGATCTTCCTCTCATGTATATGATCATGTTGTCGGCAGCCGCGAGCATGCCCTTATAGTCTCCGCCCGATCGGTAGCTGTTCACGAGTGCTACATATTCGTTGCCCGCATATACCGAAAGATCTATGATATCCGAAAGTGCCCGTCTGTAGACGTCTTCGAACTCTATGTTGTCCTTGTAGAGCTCTACATAGACCTTCGCGCTCTTGAGGCGGTACTTTTCCTTTTCCTCAGTCGTTCTTGCCAGATAGATGAGCTGATCGGAGATATATGCCGCATTGACCGGCTCTCCTTCCTCCATATAAAGATCGACAAGCACGTCTCCGAGATCGCAGATAAAGTCGATATCACTCTCGTCCACCAATCCGTCAAGGAACCTGCTCTCGTAGATCGGCTTCAGCTCATCGATCGCTTCCCGGGAGCGTCCGAGCATGGCGAGGTTGAATCCGTGTCCGACTCTGAGATCGATATTGTCGGGGTTCTTCTCGATCGCGAGCTCAAACTGCTCCTCGGCTGCCCCATAGTCACCGCTCTCATAAAGCGTCGCTGCCTTATCGAATGAGCCCCTCGTCTCGCAGCCTGTCAAAAAAAGCGAAAAAAAGAGCAACAGCATTATGATCACTACTGCCTTGCTCTTTTTGTTCATCGCTAATCTCCGTTTCCTAATCAGGTTTGTACCGTGACAGATCACTTGTTTTCCTGAGGCTGTGCACCCTTCTGTGCATCCTCGTGTCTGATCTGCGCACGCTTGATCTTTCCACCGAGTGTCTTGGGAAGCTCCTTAACGTACTCAACGATCCTGGGGTACTTGTAAGGAGCGGTGTTGTGCTTGACATGATTCTGAAGCTCTTTCGTGAGTTCATCGCTGGGCTCGTAACCCTTCGCGAGCACTACGGTTGCCTTAACTACCTGGCCTCTTATGGGATCGGGTGCTGCCGTGATGGCACACTCGATGACTGCGGGATGCGTGATGAGCGCACTCTCAACCTCAAACGGTCCGATACGGTAGCCGGAGCACTTGATAACATCATCATGGCGGCCTACGAACCAGTAGTAACCGTCACTGTCACGCCATGCAACGTCCTTGAGGTTATATGCGCCGGAGCCGATCGCTTCCTTCGTAAGCTCCTCGCTTCTGTAATATCCGATAAACAGTCCTACGGGGTACTCCTTGTCGAGATTCCTGATCGTGATCTCGCCCTCCTGACCGTCTTCCGCCTCACAGCCCTCACTGTTCCAGAGCTTGATATCGTAGATGGGCGAAGGCTTGCCCATGGAGCCTGCCTTGGGCTCGAACCAGGGGAAGTTCGCAACAAGCACGGTACCCTCGGTCTGACCGAAGCCTTCCGCGATCGTGTGACCCGTGAAGGAACGCCACTTGTTCACAACCTCGGGGTTGAGAGGCTCTCCTGCGGTACACCAGCGCTCTACGCTCGAAAGATCGTAGGACGCAACATCCTCCTGAAGCATGAATCTGTACATCGTGGGAGGTGCGCAGAATGTTGTGAGCCTGTAGTTCTGAATCTTCTCAAGAAGGTTTGCGGGAACGAACTTCTTCATATCGTAGCAGAAGACCGTCGCTCCGCAGATCCACTGACCGTAGATCTTGCCCCAGCCGAACTTTGCCCAGCCGGAATCCGAAACGCTCATGTGGAGCTTGTTCTCCTGAACACACTGCCAGTAGCCGGCTGTTACGATGTGTCCGAGGGGATGTATATAGTTATGGCAGACCATCTTGGGCATGCCTGTCGTGCCCGAAGTAAAGTAGATCTGCATGATGTCGTTGTTGTGTGTTGCCTGATCGCCTGTGGGGCGCTCGAGGATCTCGCTCTGATCCTTCATGCCGTCATGAAGATTGAGCCAGCCTTTTCTGTGGCCGTTAGCGAGCATGATGTGCTTAACGCTCGGTGACTTGGCGCTTGCCTTCTCAATCTGCTCAACCACAAAGTCGTCATCAAGGCCGATGAACATCTCGATGTCGGCCGCCTGTGCTCTGTACACAAGGTCATGCTCCGTGAGCTGCAGTGTTCCGGGGATGATGATAACGCCGAGCTTGATGAGCGCAGTAGCGCAGATCCAGTACTCATAGCGTCTTCTGAGGATCATCATTACGACGCTTCCCTTTTTGAGACCGAGGGACTTGAAATAATTGGCTGCTTTGTTCGAAAGCCTGCTCATATCGGCAAAGGTGAAGGTTCTTTCTTCGCCTTCGTCATCACACCATACAAGTGCTCTGTTGTCGGGCTTCTCTTTTGCCCAGCCGTCCACTATGTCAAATCCGAAATTGAAGTTCTCGGGGATCGTAACTTTATAGTTCGCTTTAAAGTCTTCGTATGAATCAAATTTCGTACGCGGTAAAAATTTCTCTAACATCTCAATCTTCCTTTCACTTTCCTTTATTGAAGCGTTGCCCTGCGAGTCGCAACTCGGGGAACTGTCGGCAAAAGGCCGCAAGTCACCTGTCGGCCCGGGTGTGTTCCTTTGATCGCCCTGTAAGTCTGCACCGGAGTTAAAGCACAGGCTCTGCCCAGGGCCCTCACACCTCGCTGATCACCGTAAGGAAAGTTGAAGGTTTGTCACATCCGCATCTCTGTCCGTGAGGGATCGTGGGATTGAAGTAAACGCTGTCGCCGGCTTCGAGCGTGAGCTCTTTGTCGCCGATCGTAACGATGATCGTTCCTTCGACCACGTAGTTGAACTCCTCACCCTTGTGGGAAACAAGGTCCGCGGTCTTGTCCGAAGGATCGATGGTAACAAGGAGGGGCTGCATGATCTTCTTCGGGAAGCGGAACGCAAGATCCTTGAAGATGTAGCCGGGGTATCTGTCGATCGACTGTCCTTTGCCCGCACGCACGACATGATACTTGTCAAGATTTGCAGACTCGCCCGTGAGTATCACAGCGAAATCGACTCCGCACTTCTTGGAAATATCATAGATAACGCTTATGGGAATGTTTTTTCCGGTTTCCTCATACTCGGCATAGACCTTCCTGTCGATCCCGAGTGCATCGGCAAACTCCTCCTGCGTATACCCGCAGGCATCCCTCAGTCCGCTGATCCTTTGTGCTATCTCTCTGATCTCTTCTTCCATAACAACTGTCCTCTTGTCTAAAAATCTCTCTCAAAATACATTAAATAAGAAAAAATAACTTTCCCTAGTATAGCGCAGCCCCCAAATTTAATCAAGCCCCCACTCATTTACACCCCATGTACAGCTCCTGACGACAACAACGCAGATCGGCGTTTAGTCGAGCCGTAGCGCTCCTTTGGTGTATTCGACTCCGGCGTTCCACAACAACCACGATGTGTATCCGCTGTCATAAACCGCGTTGATCTGATCCCTGACCTCCTTAGGGCCGTAGTCAAGGTGATACTTAACCCACGAGGCCGTGAAATCCTGCAGCCACGGTCTTACGTCGGCCTTGTTGCCGTCCGAATCTATCATGTAGAGCACCTTACTCGCATCCATGAGTGCGTGATTGACAAGCTCGTAGGGATGCATGTCGGGGTGGTCGAGGTTGTAGTAACCGTCCGCATAATGGGAAGGGTAGACCATGGGGCAGATATAATCAAGGTATTGCGCCATCCTGTAGAAGCTCTGTCCTACTATCTTGGCATCAACCGTACTGGTGACGATCGCGCCGTAGACATCGCACGAAACGAATGCGCCCATCGGCTTGATCTCCTCGCAGATCATCCTGATACCGTCCGTGATCGCGTCGATCCTCGTCCTGTCGCCGGCATCTTTTGAGAAGTCCACGTCGTTCATGCCTTTGCCCGTCGAGAAACGGATGTAGTCGAAGTTGATCTCGTCAAAGCCGGCCTTTACGCATTCTTTCGAGATCTCGAGCAGGTAGTCCCAGACTCCCTGCTTGAAAGGATTGAGCCATGTCTTTCCCGCGTTGTCCTTAAAAAGAGTTCCGTCCTTCTTGGTAACAGCAAGCTCAGGGCGGTTCTTTGCGAGCTTCGGATCCATCATGGATACGATGCGCGCTATAACGTAGATGCCCTTATCCTTGAGCTTCTTCAGTGTTTTGTTGATATCGGGGATCGAATCCGTCAGGGCGCCGATCTCGCGGGCAGTGTCACTCTCCATCTTGAAGGTGATGTACCCGTCCTCGGTCTTTACGTCGATCACGACAGCGTTGAGCTCCGTGCCGTCGACAAGCTCGACAGCCTTATCAAACTTGGACACAAGATAGTTAGATGAGATATAAAGGCCCTTGGCCGTGACACGGGGCCTTTCGTCCTTAAAGTCACCCATCCACAGGTGTTCTTCGGGATGGTAAACAGACTCGAGTTCATCCGTTTCCTGCTGTTCCTGCGAACTGTACCAGAGCCCGTAGACTCCCGTCTGTGCGTATGCTCCGTCGTCCTGCATGTTCTCGGCAACGCTTATGGGAACCGGTGTCGCGTACCGGCTGTTGTCCTGCTCGTCTATGACCTCGTAGTAATATGAAGATATAAAGAAGACGGCAAGTCCCGCCGCTGCCGCTATAAGCATTATCACGATCGCGGCTATCGCTGTCTTCTTTCCGGCCGAACGTCTTCTGTTGTGACGTCCGTAATCAAGGTAATCGTTTCTCATAAGTAACGTGTTATCTCCTCAGGTCGATGATCTGCCACTCCGGGATGTACTCGTCTTCGTCGTCGATCTCCATTCCGTGATCCGTGACAACAAGACGTCTCTCGAGCCTGAGCATGATGTCCACCAGATCCGGATCGAACATCCTGCCGGACTGGGCTTTTATCGCCTTGAGGGCTGCTTTTTTGCTGTATGGTTTCTTGTAGATGCGGGGTGCGGTGAGCGAATCAAACACATCGCAGATCCCGACGATCCTTGCGGGAAGCGGAAAGTCCTTACGGGTGTGGTCGCTCTCGTCCCATCTCTTGTGGTGGTAGGTAACGATGTCCATGGCCATACGCAGGAAAATGTTTATGCCCGAACCGTTGTCCGAAAGCGATTCGACGATCTTGCGTCCCTCTTCACAGTGTCCGTACATGATGTCGGCTTCTTTGCTTCCGAGCCTGCCTTTTTTGAGGATGACCTTTTCGGGAACGGCAAGCTTTCCGACGTCATGAAGCCTGGCGGCGATCTCGATCATGTCTATAAAGCTGTTCGTGATGACCTTCTCGTACTTGGGGGTAAGAGAAAGTCCCATCGCGATGAGCTTGCTGTTGGCTGCGATATTGTCCGAGTGGTGGTAGTTCTCGGGGATGTCCCTGTCCTCGCAAAGGTTCGCAAGGCAGGTGATAAGATTGATACGCTCCGTCTCAAGCTGCTGGAGCTGCTTGCTGACAAGGATATTGAGCTTCTGGTTTCTGATGTACAGATTCTTCTGCATGTGGTATTCCTTGAGATGCGTGTTGATACGCATCAGGACTTCCATGTTCTCAAAAGGCTTGGTGATAAAATCAACCGCACCGCATTCGAATCCGCGGATCCTGTCCTTGGCTGCGGTAAGACCCGAGATAAAGATCACCGGGATATTCCTGGTACGGATGTCCTTTTTGAGGATACGGCAGTAGTCGTACCCGTTCATATCGGGCATGGTCACATCAAGCAGGATGATGCTCGGGAGCTCCGCGTCAACGGCTTTCATCGCATACTCCACACTCTTCACGGGTCTCGCGATATACCCTTCGTTACGGATAATCTCCGAGAGCGTGATAAGGTTCGAAGTAACATCATCGATAAGAAGAACATTGTCCTTTTCTACTCGTTTGAATTCCATATGGTTCTCCTGATCTGTTCTGTCTGTTCAAGTACTTCTTCCGTTTTTTCTTTTCTGGTATTCAAGAGGAGCGCAAACACCTTCTTGGTAAGATCCGGATTGTAGTTCGCAACAAGCTGCTTGAGAGTCGTCGCGTACCCTTCGGCCTTCTCCCACGCCCCGAGTTCGGCGCTGATCGAAAGCTTCTCGATACAATCCTTCATCTCCTTCATGTCAGCTTCTTCTTTCGGTATGTAAAGCGGGATGCTCTGACCCGAACCCGTGAGGGTAAGAGAAGAAGCTGCGTTCTCTTCTTCGGGGCCCGCAAGGAGTTCGTCTTCCTCCTCGGATTCCTGGCTCATCGCCTTTCCGAAGACATGTGAGTACTCCGACTTTCCCTGAGGGAAGTTTATCAGGTCTCCTCGGTTGCTTCCGAGTCTGAGCTTGACCGAGAAGTAGAAAGTGCTGCCCTTTCCTTTTTCGCTCTCGACACTGACCGTTCCTCCCATCATGGAAGCGAACTGTCTGGTGATCGCCAGTCCGAGTCCGGTTCCGCCGTAACGTCTGGTGATCGAACCGTCCACCTGCGAGAAGCTCCTAAAAAGCTTGTCCTTTTCTTCGGGAGAGATCCCGATACCGGTATCGATGACCATGAAGAGCAGCTCCACATAATCCTTGTCGACACTCGTGGCGGTAAGGTCAAGTCCAACATAGCCCGTGCTCGTGAACTTGATGGCGTTTGAAAGCAGGTTGCTGAGTATCTGTCCGATCCTGAGCTCGTCTCCGATGACGGCGTCGGGGACCTTGCCGACTATATTGACGATGACCTTGAGTCCCTTCTCGACGGCCTTTGATATCTGGAGGCGGAGCACGTCGTTTATGACGTTAGTCAGACTCATCTCCCTCTCCTCGAGGGTGATCTTGCCCGCTTCTATCTTGGCATAATCAAGTATATCGTTAATGATCTTGGTCATGTTGTCACAGCTGTGGAGCACTATCTTGACGCACTCCTGCTGTTCGACATTAAGAGGAGTCCTCTTGAGGTCCTCAACAAGACCCTTGATCCCGTTGATGGGAGTCCTGAGCTCATGCGTGATGTTCGCCGTGAACTGGTCCTTCATGCGGGTGGCTTCCTCGGCGTCCGCAACGATCTTCTTGTTCGCACGCTCGTCGTCGTAGTGCTGTTGATCGTTGATCGCGTAGGCGACAAAATACTCCGAGTCTTCGTCAAGCTTGTGTACCGAGAGCTTGACGGGGTAGCATGTATTGTTGCTGCGGTAAGCGAATGTTCTTCTGTCCCTGATCGTACGGTTCGACCAAAACACCCTGTTGTCCTCGGTAGAATGGATCATCCTCGGAAATATCGAAGAAACGTTGACACCGTTGAAGTCCTTGTATTCGAGTTCGGAACTCGCCGCGTCGTTATGGTAGATGATCTTTCCGCTCGAATCGAATAAAAAGACAGCCTCACCGACACCGTCGAGTAGTTTTTTGTATGTTTCAATCTCTTGAATCACGGTTTACCTGTCCTTTCCGTCGCCGTCTTCGCACAGTCCGCAAAGCGACGTCTGTTTTCTGTACTTTCTGTATTATACTTCACCGCACGTCCGGAGTAAAGGAGGGTTCCCTTGCAACGCATATGTGAGTCCGCGGGCTTTCTCGGCTAAAACGGTTCTCTTGCGGTGCTTGCGCGCCCCTCTTTGAGAGGGTATAATTACGGTATATTCTGAAAGGAAAGCGTTTATATGGCGGACAACACGATCTACGTAACAACACTCGGTGACTTCTCGATCAGGTACAACCATACCGTCGTATCCGATTCGATCAACAGAGCGCACAAGCCCTGGAACTTCCTCGCGTATCTCACTGTCAACAAAGACCGCGAGATCCCCTCGGCCGAAATCAGCTCTCTTGTCTGGGACGAGAAGAAGGAAAGCAGCACCCGTGGCTCCATCAAGGTGCTTGTTCATCGTGTTCGCTCCTTCCTCGCTCCTCTCAGCAGTGGGAAAGACTTTGCGCCGATCACCTTTAAAAAAGGCGTATTCACCTGGAACTACGCGGACCGCACCGTCATGGATTTCGAGACCTTCGAGGCACTCCTTGCCGAGGCGAACAAAAAAAGCACATCCGATACACGCCGTTTCGCTCTCTACCAGGAAGCGCTCGCCATTTACAAAGGCGACTTTCTTCACACCAACAGATCCGTCTGGACAAGCTCCATCCGTGACAGGCTTCATACTCTCTATGTAAACACGGTCTGCGATTTCGTCCTGATGTGTTATTCGAAGGGAAAGTACTCTCTTGCCCTCCAGGCATGTGAGAGAGCCATGTATCTCGAAAAGAACGACGAGCGGCTCTATTATCTGCTCATCAAATCCCTGTACCTCACCGGCGCACGCCGTGAGGCCCTTGAGAAGTACCACGAGACCACCGAAGTCTTCTACAAAGAGTTCGGTATAACTCCTTCAAGCGAGATCAAGCTTCTTTACAGGGAGATAACGAAAGCGCTCAATGTCACCGAGAAGAGCATCGATCTCGTACAGGCCGAGCTTCAGGAATCTCTTGGCAACACAGGCGCATTCTTCTGCGAATATGAGATTTTTAAGGATATCTACCAGCTGACGGAGCGCGGATGCAGACGAAGCGGCGATACCGCGTATCTCTGCCTTCTCACTCTTTTCTCCGATGTCGACGGCGAGATCACTCCCCCCGACATTAAGTATTACAACCGCTGCATGGACGAGCTCAAACTCGTTGTCCAGGAAACTCTGCGCCGGCGCGATGTTTATGCGCGTTACAGCCTTACGCAGTTCATAGTGCTCCTCAGCGATGTGACGATGGAGAACGCTTCGCTTATTTCGGAAAGGATCATCCGTTCGTATAAGCGTTTACATCCCGTCAAGGATGTAAAGCTCGACTTCAAGCTTGCCGCGATCGATGTTTCGATATCGTGACTCGCTGTTACTTCACGTCTTTCTTGCTCTTCGAAAGCCTCGAGAAGAGGCCGATCAGGTAGATCACTACACCGAGCAGGAAGCTGACCGTCAGAAGGCCTATCACATACTTTCCCGAACCCTCGATGTTAAGGAAGGAGATCACTACAGCCGCAACGATCAGTCCTCCCATCAGGATCACTGCCACGAGTGCGGCTATCCTCACCGCCTTCGGTCTCTCGATGGTGTTGTTTTCTTGTGTGTTCGGGTTCATAGATCATCATCCTCGTAGGTATTGTTCTGAATAAAAGGCGTCGTATCGATATCGTACGTGAGCCTGATGTCGGGATAGTCGATGCTCTCGTAAAAGATCTTTCGTATCCTCTCGGCTATGAGGTAGCCGTTCTGTGTGGTCGATTCAAGGAGTATCGCAAGATACTGGCTGCTGCTGTAGTTGGTCGTAACGTCCCCGCTTCTGATCGCGGAGGTGATCGCGCTCTTCAGGTGGATCATCGCAGCCTCAAGGATCTCGCTGTTGGCGGGCGAACCGTCCTGTGCGGTGATCGTAAGGAGCAGCAGGATAACGGGACTCGATGTTCTTCTCTGCGCACGGCCGAGGAATCTGAAGATCTTCTTGAAACTCTCGTACTCTACCATGAATCCGCCCGGTGTCGAATCCTTCTCCGAAACGAACTTTTTGAGGTACTCGAGGTCGATCCTCGTGCTGGCAAGCGTGTGACGCATCATGCTTCCTTCATCCGAGAAGAAGTGGTAAGAGTGCTTGCCGTTCTCCTTGACGAGGTAGAGCGCTTTGTCGGCCTTGTTGTAAAGAGTCGCAAAATCCCTGCCGTCCGTCTGTGCGAGCGTAATGCCTATAGACACTGAGATACGCTCATCCGAAACGGGGTTCTTGAGTCCGTCGTCGAGGTAGAGGATGATCTCCTCCGCCTTCGCGGTTGCGAACTCTTTGCTGCCGCCGTCCTTAAAGAAGAGGATGAACTCATCGCCTCCCACACGACAGATGATGTCGTCGTTTCGCATCATCTCTGAAAGGATGACCGAGATGTTCTTGATAACCGAATCACCGACGATGTGACCGAGATTGTCATTGATCTGCGAGAAGCCGTCGATATCGACGAGCATAAAGCAGCCGCTCGCGCGCTTTTCGGAGAGGTAATTGTCGATCTCGTCCATGGCGTACGAACTGCTCCACAGACCTGTAAGGGGATCACGTACATGGCTTCTGCGCGGTCTGTCGGTGTATGTCGAAAGAACGTCCTGCAACAGTCTCGAGCTCTCGACAGCGAGCTCTTCCTCACGGATAACATCCGCTTCGTCACGCTTGAAGTTGTCATTTGAGAGCAGGTCAAGCGCTATATCCACAAGCTCGGGGTCAAACTGTGTTCCTCTGCCCTTCGCGAACTCGTTTAATACTTCCTCGCGGGTGAGCTTCTTACGGAATGCCCTGTCTGTCGTCATCGAATCAAATGCATCGGCGATCGCGATGATCCTGGCTTCGATCGGGATGCTGCGTCCCGAAAGGCCGTTTGGGTAACCCTTGCCGTCGTAACGCTCGTGATGTGTCTCGGCCACTTCGGCCGCTTTCCTGATGACTGTCATGTCGGCAAGGATGTTCCTGCCGAGAGTTGTATGCTTTTTAACGGTGTCATACTCCTCGGGAGTGAGCTGTCCCTTCTTGCGGATGATGGTCTCGGGAACTCCTATATTGCCGATATCATGGATCAGCGCCAGATTCTGGAGGTTATAAAGATCGTCCGTGCTCCATCCGAGCTTCTTGGCGATCTCAACGGAGAACCACGCCACGTTGTTCGAGTGCTCGGCAGCGAGCGGATCTTTTTTGTCCACGGTATTGGCGATCATCATCATGGATTTGAGGGAGATGCGCGCTATCTGCTTTGTCTTTTCGAGGAGTCTGCCTTCAAGATCCTTCCTGAGTGAAACAAGATCGAGTGTTCTGGCGACCCTGCTGCAGAGGGTGATCTTCTGGAAAGGCTTAACGATGTAGTCAAATGCTCCCATCTCGAAGCACTTGCGCTCCGTTTCGGGGTCTGCGTCCGATGTAAGGAAGATGATAGGGATATTGATGTGCTCCGGCATCTCACGGATAAGCTTCAGTGTTTCAAACCCGGACATGTCAGGCATGTTGATGTCAAGAAGGATGAGATCGACGTCCTTCTTCTCGAGGAACTTGAGTGCCTGCTCTCCCGAGATGACGGCATAGATCTCATACTTGTCGCCAAGCATATTTTTGGCGAGCGACAGGCTGACATTGTTATCATCAACAAGAAGGATCTTCTCCATGTATTTACCCCTTTATGATCATCTCTAAAAAAGAAGAGGGTCCGAAAACGCTGTTTTCAGGCCCTCGGGCTTCACTGTGTCAAAAAGAAGCTCGTTATTCGTTCTCCTGCTTGTAGATCAGGTAGTTAACGTAGCTCCTGACCTCCTCTGCACTCTGGCTGTTGAGCTGCTGGTAGAGGTTAAAGAATTCAACGATCTCCTTGTCAAGTACTTCACCGACGATGGGAAGATATGCATCGGAAACACCGAGCAGGTAATCACACGAAACATCAAAATACTTGGAAAGGGCAATAAGCTTGTCGAACGAAGGCTCATTACGCTTGGACTCGTAATTTGAAATCGCTGTGGGCTTAAGGCCGAGGATGTCGGCGAGTTCACTTTGTGTGAGCTTGTTCTTCTGTCTGAGCTGCTTTAATCTTACGTTAAAGTTCATATTGAAACCTCCTGGTTTTGGATCAAAACGAAATGTGAATTCGGTCCATTTCTGCCCTTTTTCGATTATCGCAATTATATCTCACGTTATGTAAGTTTGTCAAGAAAAAATTAACTAATTATGTACTTTTGTTTCCCGTTCTTCTTGCCAATTGATCCGAAGACCTCTATAATTACAGTGTTACGAAATTTGCCGGGCAAATTCCCCGGCACGCTCCCCAAAGAAATTCTTCCTGAGAGGATGACCAAATGGATCTGTTTGAGTACTCGGGTTCTCTTTCCCGCGAAAAAGAATCTCCGCTTGCCTCCCGAATGAGGCCCACGACCCTTGACGAGATAGTGGGACAGCGCGACATCATCGGCAGGGACAAGATGCTTTACCGCGCCATAAAAGCGGACCGTCTCAGTTCCGTTATCTTCTACGGACCTCCCGGGACAGGCAAGACCACACTTGCCAAAGTCATCGCGGGTTCCACGAGCTGTGAATTCAAGCAGATAAACGCGACATGTGCCGGCAAGAAGGACATGGAGGATGTTGTCGAAGAAGCAAAAAGAGTCTTCGGAGGTTTCGGAAAGCGCACGATCCTCTTTATCGACGAGATCCATCGTTTCAACAAGGGCCAGCAGGATTACCTGCTTCCTTTCGTCGAGGACGGAACCATCATCCTCATCGGTGCAACGACGGAGAACCCGTACTTTGAGGTCAACAGCGCTCTTATCTCACGTTCTCTCATCTTTGAGCTTCATTCTCTGACTATCGAAGATATCAAGACTCTGATAACGCGTGCGATCACCGACAAAGAGAAAGGACTCGGAGGGTTCAATATCGAGATCACCGACGAAGCGTTAAACTTTATCGCCGATACCGCGAACGGTGACGCCAGAAACGCTCTTAACGCCATCGAGCTTGCGGCACTCACCACATCAAAGTCTGACGACGGCAAGGTGCACGTTGACCTTCAGGTCGCCGCCGAATGCATCAGAAAAAGAGCGATCAACTACGATAAAAACGGAGACTCGCATTACGATACGATCTCCGCATTCATTAAAAGCATGCGCGGTTCCGATCCGGATGCCGCTGTTTACTACCTCGCCCGCATGCTCTATGCCGGAGAGGACATCAAGTTCATAGCCAGAAGGATCATGATCTGCGCCGCAGAGGATGTTTCTCTTGCCGATCCGAATGCACTCACAGTGGCGGTTGCAGCGTCCCAGGCAGTCGAAAGGCTCGGTATGCCGGAGGCAAGGATAGTCCTTTCAGAAGCCGCGATCTACGTAGCCACGGCTCCCAAGAGCAACTCTGCGATCTGTGCGATCGACAAAGCGCTCGCCGAAGTCTCCTCGGGTGTGACCCCGAGAGTCCCGGCCCACCTTATGGATGCCCACTACAAGGGTGCCGCCAAGCTCGGCCACGGGCTTGACTATGTCTACCCCCACGACTACGAGGACCACTACTACCCTCAGCAGTACCTCCCCGATGCACTCAAAGACAGGCAGTACTACTTCCCGGGTGAGCTCGGCCACGAGGCACAGACGCAGGAGCGTCTTAACAGGATAAAGGGAAAGTACAAAAGCTGATATATGCGTTAAAACGGGTCAGTACAACAGTCGATACAAGAAAAAAGCAGGGAAGACGGACTTTCCTGCTTTTGTTTTGCGATATCGGTCATTGCGGCCTGACGGGAGGTCAGCCGGCGGGTACATCGTCTGCCACGACGTCGCCGCCCTCATCATTAAACTCCTGCGTGGGCGGAGTCTCCTCGGACTCTTTCTTTGACTTCCCGCTCTTTTCTTCAGGCTCTTCATCCTCCTCATCGGCAGGAACGAGATCACCGTTCTCATCGAGCATCATGCCGTTGGGGAGATGCTTGTCGCAGAGCTCGTCGGGATGGTATACATAAGGCGAATCCGCTGTGGTGATAGGCCACTTGTATTCTTTCTTGAGGAGTTCTTCCCACTCGGGAGGATACTCATAGTTCTCATCCTTCACAAGAAGCACTACGCTCTTCTTTTTCTTGTCGGGACATTCGTCTCGCGCGATCTTCTTGGACTTGCTGCAGATCGTCACACGAACGTGACATGTACACTTCTCTGTGGGAACAGTTCCCTTGGCAAAGAACTCCGACGCTACGCACGATCCGCCTTCCGCCTCGTCGCACAGGCCCGCAACAGCAAGCTTTCCGCACTTGGTACAGATATTGGCCTTCACGATCGAATCGGGCATCTCGAATTCCTTGTCGGGGAGCTCGAGAGTCGAATGGATCTCTTCCATGATGTTGCGCCACAGATCCTGCTGGTAGGACTTGTCCTTCTGCTCGAAGTTGTGGTCGAATCCGGTCCATACGGCTGCCGTATAGTAAGGCGAGTATCCGACGAACCAGAGGTCGTTGTTCTTCGAAGCCGTACCGGTCTTGCCCGCAAGATGCATCTTGTAGTTCTTGAACCCGAGTCGCGAGCCGGTACCGTTTGTGATCGTATCCTCCATGGCATCGGTAAGCAGCCATGCGGTCGATGTCTTCATGACCTGAGTGGACTTTGTCTTCTTGCTGATGAGGAGATTGCCGTCGTGGTCACGGATCTCGGTGTACATGATGGGCGTGTTATAAACACCCTTGTTTGCGATCGCTGCGTACGCCGCATTCAGCTCCAGATTGTAGACACCGTCGGTAAGACCGCCGAGTGCGATCGCGAGGTTGATATCGGAGTAGAAAGTACCGTCATCCATCTTCTTGGACTTGACGAGTGTCGAGAAGCCGAGCTTCTCAAGGTAGCTGTAGCCGAGGGGCGCACCGATCTGCTGAAGGGTGCGGACCGCCACGATATTGAGCGAGCTCGAGATACCCTTTCGGATCGTCTGGAGTCCTCTGAATCCGGTGTTGTACCAGTTGTAAACTTCCTTGGTAGTCTGCGGGTAGAAGAACGGCGAGTCATCCTGAACAGACGCAAGCGTCAGTCCCGCTGCGTCGATCGCGGGCAGGAAGGATGCAAGCACCTTGAAGGTAGATCCTACCTGACGGGGGCTCTGCGTAGCACGGTTGAGCGTTCTGAGACCTGTCTTGGGTCCACGGCCTCCGTAGACTGCCTTGACCTCACCGGTTGCCTGCTCGATGACCGTGAACGAGGACTGGGGCTGTTTTACGAAGTCCTTGCTCTCGATGTATTTCTCGCCTTCCTTGACAACGGAATTACGGAACTCGTCGATCTTGGCATTCATGTCGTCGGGATCGAGGAAAAGCTCGTTGATGCCTGTCCTGCCATGCTCATGGTAGTACAGACCTTCCGCATCGTTGTAGTCCTTGAAGTAATCAAGGAGATGATATCTTTGATAATGAGTGATAGTCTCGTCATCATGGTAAACGGACAGCGAGTAGTTAAGCTCATAACATGATCCCGTAGAGCTCGTGAAACCGAATGCCGGGAAGTTCTCATCGTCCGTGTAGTACTTGTCGACGATCGACTGGATCTGTCTGTCCTGAGTGGTATAAATGTTTATGCCCTCGAAGTACAGCTTGTGCTGAGCCTGCTCGGTCGTGATGCCGAGTTCCTTGGCAAGATCCTTTGTAACCTGATTGATAAGCTCATCGGTAAAGTATGAGAAAGTGGTAACACTCGACGATTTCTTCCTGTTCGCAATGTCCATGATCCTGGTGTAGACATCGTCGGCAAGTGCCTCGTCAAACTCTTCCTGCGTGCAGTAGCCCGCCTGCTTCATGTTTTTGAGACAGCTCTCGCGTCTTTCGGCATTGAGTTCGGGATAATTGATGGGGTTACGGAGCGTCGGCGAATAAGCTGCCGCAGCTATGACAGCGGCCTCGGAGATCGTCAGCTCCGAAACGTCCTTGTCAAAATAGCTCTGGGCGGCTGCCTGGATACCGTATGCTCCGTTTCCGAGATTGATGTAGTTGAGATAGTTCTCGAGGATCTCGTCCTTGCTCATGTAGTCCTCGAGCTTAATAGCCAGATACTGTTCCTGTACCTTACGGATGATCTTGTCAAGGTAATTGTCCTCGTTACCTCCCGCGAAGATCAGGTTTTTGAGGAGCTGCTGGGTAATGGTACTTCCTCCGTAGCTGAGGTCACCTTCCTTAACTACCGAGAAACCGGCTCTCATGATACCTTTGATATCGATACCGCTGTGTTCGTAGAAACGGATGTCCTCGAGTGCGACGAACGCATGCTGGACCTTAAGAGGGATCTCGTCTATCGTCACGAGCACACGGTTCGCCTGTGCGCCCGCAAAAACCTGAGCCACCGTACCGTCGGAATAATATGAAGTTGAACTGTAGCCCATCGGCTTGAGGTCGTCGAGCTTGATCTGAGGAACGGTGTCTATAAGCGCATTGACCGCGCCGAAACCTGCCGTTATCAGACAGATCGCCGCTCCGACGATACCTATGATAAGAAGTCGGAATACTACGATCCAAAACTTACTCTTCAGCTTTTTGAGCGGAGATTTCAGCTTACGAGCGTAGCATTTCATTCCGTATCTGCTGTAGTCCATATTGCTCCTTAAAATAATGATGATATATTTCAAGTCTCACCCTCGCGGGACTTGACACATTTATCCACTATGCAGGATTATAGTTTAACGCACTTTCACATGCAATCATTTTCTTGTTACGAAATTGTTACATATTCGAGGCACTCACAGCTGACCCTGCCTTCCCCGGCGGTTGCCTCACCGATCGCGGATGTGATCACGGGCAGCTTTTCTTCGCTGCAATGGAAGAGTATTTTCACTCCGTCCGCCTCATAAAATGTTTCTTTCGGTTCTATCCCTTCGGACGAAAGGATCCTGAGCATCCTGCTCTGACCGGCGTAGTCGGTGAGCGCCAAGGCTCTGCACATAAGCATTCGCTTCCTGATCACGGATCCCGCGATACCCTGCACCGCCGCCTCCCGGTACGCACGGGTCAGGCCGCCCGTCCCAAGGAGCACTCCTCCGAAATATCTTGTCACCACACAGCAGACATTCCTGAGTCCGCTGTCCTTAAGTGCCGAAAGGATCGGCATCCCGGCCGTGTGAGAAGGCTCGCCGTCATCACTCTGGCGCTCTAAGGGATCTTCCGTTCCTATCACATAGGCGTAACAGTTATGCCTGGCGTCCCAGTACTTCTTGCGCAGCGCTGCGATCTTCTCTTTCGCATCGTCCTCGCTGTCCGTATAAAAAACCGTGGCTATGAAGCGGGACTTCTTCTCAACAACAGTCCCGACACCTTCGCCTTCAACAGTCAGAAACTCTTTAACCACTAAATACCCCTTAAAGATTATTTTAATGCGCTCTCGATAAGCACAAAAAGCTCGAGTGCGCTCCTGAAATTCGCTGTTTTGTCACTCTCGACCCATGTGACGGTCCCCTGCCACGAAGCGTTCTGCCTGTAGAGGATGTTCACGAGGAAGGTCGCAACCTCCCCGCTGTAGCCGCCATGATCGTAGTGGGGCTTGGGGAGTTCGTCCTTTTTATCCTTCTTATCGGCATCCTGCTTGTCCGCAAAGGTCCTGTATTCAAAGAAAGGATGCGGAACGCCGGCCGTTTCGAGGGCTTTGCTCATCTCGGCGATGAGACCGTGGATGCTCTTAAAAGGACGTGCCTCCTTAAAGACCGAAACGTACATACGTCCCTCAAAAGTGTCCGTGGTATGTGCATCCAGACATATCCCAAATGTACCCACTTCATTAACTCTCATGCTTTCCTTCCTTCTTGACCGAACATTTAAGTCTTCCCTGCCGGTTGAAACGGTTTTATTGATATCGACGGATTTTTCGTGTATAATAGCTCCACATTTGTCGTATAAAAGGAATGGAGTATCAACAGTCATGTCAACCCGCAATTATTTGTGGCGCAGGGTCTTTTCCCTGCTCCTGCTCATCATTATCACCGTAAACGCCCCCGTCGGAGCGTCTTCGGCTGTTGCGGCAGAGAGCACCGCGGAGGTCTTTGAGACCGAAACGCTCAAAATAATCAATCACTTCGACTACTACACCGACAGCATTTCTCCTCTTACCGACAAAACAATGAGCAAATCAGAGATCACCGAAGCGATCGCGCCCTACGGCAAGTACCTCGGAACGCCCGGCATGCCCATCTACGCCTACCGCGATGCCATGGAGCAAAAGTGGGAGGACGTTACCGAACGCAATAAAAAATTCACCGACGTCGAGATGGATCTCGAAAAACGCTATACATACAACAGTCTTGTGAACATCATGAAAAAGCTCTCCCGTATCGACGGGGTAAACCTCTACAAGATCGGCAAATCCACTGAAAACCGCGACATGTACGCGATCGAGGTTGATATCCCTTCCGACGCGGAGAAGGACACGATCATCCTCACCGGTACGATCCACGCACGCGAGACCGCGGGCTGTACTTACATCCTCAAAGAGCTTGTCGACCTCCTGCAGGACAATTCAGCGAAAGCCCGCAAGACTCTCAGCCGCACCCGCTTTGTTGCCGTGCCCTGTGTCAATCCGGACGGCCGCGAGGGCGTGTGCTACAATCCCGAAACCTACTCATACAAGAAAGGCGAGCTCTGGAAGGCCACCACGAGCGGCACAGACATCAACAGAAACTTCCCCGGTCTTTCCTGGTCCCAGCTCAAGAAAGGCTACGACAAGTCCGACTATCTCAGTACTTCACCCGACAAGCTTTATTACCCGGGTCCCTTCGCCGGATCGGCCCCCGAGACGCGTGCCATGATGAAGTTTCTCTATCACTACGTGGTCATCGAAAAGGCTGCCATGTACATCGACTACCACCAGCAGGGCAGGATCATGTACACCGAAAAGCCCTGGTGCAGCAGCGAACAGCGCAAGCTCAGCAAGGACGCTGCCGATCACTTCAAAGAATTTCTTAACAATGGACAGAAAAAATCGAGCAAGAACAAATACACTGCCGTCAAGGAAGACAAAGAATACGGTCTTAACGGCGTAGGCTCCACGATGACGGATTATGCCTGCTCGATCGCTAACGGCTCCAAATACAGCCGCGCATATGGATTTAATGTTTATGTTACAAAAACGAACGAATACCCTCTGATCATGATACCCCGTCTCGATGATACCCGTAAAAAGCTTGTCGAGGCACCAAATCCCACGCTCATCACCTTTACCTTTGAGATCGGATGGGGAAAAGATTCACTCGGTTATTCCGCAAAAGCGCGTTCCCTCATCGCCGACGAGTACACGACCTTCCATTATGACAAAGCTCTTTTTGAGATGTCGGAGTATGTACACGGACTTCGCGGCTGATCATTCGCGGACCTTCTTCTTTTTCTGTTTGATCTCGTACATGCAGTTATCGGCACGTTTAACCAGTTCTTCGAGGCTGGTGCTTTCTTCCGCGCTGTTGTTTATAACAAAGCCCACGCTTGCCGAAACTGCAAACTCAAGCTGGTTGTCATGGGTGTAGTTTTCAAGGAACCTGTCAAGAGTCGCGATCCTCGACTTGACGTCCTCATCGCTGATGAACGCACCCATAACGAGGAATTCGTCGCCACCCATCCTGACTCTGATATCGGTGTCTGCGAAAGCGGTACAGATCGCGGCTGCGATCCCCTTGAGAGCGACATCACCCATGGCGTGTCCGTATTTATCGTTAATCTTCTTAAGGTCATCAAGGTCGATATAGACGATGTAGACCCTTCCGAAATTCTTCTCGAAGAAGTGCCCCGCATAGGCGGCATAGCCGAAACGGTTCAAAAGGTCGGTAAGCGAATCCCTGACATAGAGCTTCTGGAGCTTAAGGTTGACGCCGTTGATCGCGATCCTCTGGCTGATATTCTCAAGCGCAAGAGAGATACTGTTCATGAAAGTTCTGTAGTTACCCGACCTGAAGAATGTCTCGTCGTACTCCGATATCGTGTAGCCGAAGCTCTGGCTGCCGAAGTGCAGAGGCGAAAGGATGAAGATCTTCGACTCATTCTTGCTGTTCCAGTAAACAGGGAAGATGCCTTCCTCCGAACGCTTGAAGTTGCCGCTCACGTTACTGCTGTAGTAGTTCATGCTGTCCGTGAAGCCCTTCTGCTCTTTCTCGATCATGCCGTCAAAGAATGACCTGTTGATGCAGATCGCCATCTCTTCGATCTTGAATGCTTCGCATCCCTCACCGAAATCGAGCATGAAGCCTTCGAAGCTGTTCTTGCTGCAGAGGTTGTTGCGGACATACTCCTGAATATTGCTCATGTTCTGGTTGAACTCGTTGAGGAGGATCATGTCCTGATAATCTGCACGATAATCACGTCTCGACCTGCAGCCGCAGCTTTCGTTGAGCTTGATACGTCCCTGGATGAGGACGGGCTTCTCCGAAGGACCGTTCTTGATCATCTGCATGAGGCGTTTTGTGGCTTCGAGACCTGCTTTATGTCTGTTTCTGTTGATACTTGTAACCGAAGGATAGAAGGTCTGGCCGATATTGACATTATCAAATCCTGTCACAGCGAAGTCGTTCGGGACGTCGTGTCCGTCACGCATGGCTGCCTCGATATAACCGACCGCCATGTAGTCGTTGGCACAGATAACAACGTCAGGGGCTTCCATCCCCATCCTCTTGAAATCCTCGTATGCGAGCTGTCCGTCCGCACGAAGGAATCTGTAGTTGCGAACACGCTTGGGATCAAGCTCGATCCCGTGCGCATCAAGGCAATCCTTGAGTGCGCGGAGTCTGCTGATGTTCTCCTGATGGTCCTCGGGACCGCCCACATAGTTGATAACCTTGGCTTTATGATCTATGACCATGTGCTCCACAAGCTTGTACATTGAGGAGTAATTGTCGATACCGCAGAACGTGGCACCCTCGATCTCCTGATCGATGCTTATAACAGGCTTGCCGGCCTCTATGTAAGGCCTGACAATTCCCTCAACGGCACGCACGGAGTCGTTGCCGTTAAGCGCAAGAATAATACCGTCGTAACTGTCAACATCGGGAAGCAGGAAAATCTCGCCTTCCTTCTGATAGTAGGACGATGTCTGTGCCGACTCGAAAGCGTTGACAACGTGCACTTCAGTATTCGTGCCGATAACGGCCTCTTCAACACCGTCGATCAGCTCGCTTGTATACTTGTTGTCCCATGTAGTTGAGAACATGAGTATCTTCTGCACTGTTCTGCTCCTCTCTCTCTAAGACTGTGTCGCCCATCCGGCTTATCCCCTTACGGCACAACATCGGGCCACTTTGTGTGGTCATAGTCGTGCGAACCGCCGTTGGCCTTCGAATATTCCATAAGTTGGTTGTCGCCCCACATAAAGAAATAGGGCTTATCTTTTCTGGGGCATGTATCGTAGTGGTACCAGCCCTCTCCGAGATCCACGAGATTCCAGTAATGTCTCGCGGTCCTGATCATATCGTTCTTGAATCCGGCGCGTGTGAGGAGTTCCTTCGATGCACAGGCATAGACGTAACAGTCTCCTCTCTCGTAAACGAGTCCTTCCCATGCTGCCGAGATATCATCATTCTGTTCGAAATAATTGACGTAATGGATGTTCTTCTTGGTCCACTTAAAAAGTGTCTCAAGCGACTCCATATCGCGGGGTGCGTCGCCGAGGACCTTCTCGATTATCTCGTCTGCCTTCGCATCGAGCATCTCCTTTGTGACTTCCTCGCGTTCCCTGACAACCACCGTTACTTCACATGTTGCACTGTTCCCCGCCGCATCGGTAGCGGTGTAGATCAAAGGGTACTCTCCCGCCTCCTTGAGATTGACCTGCGAAGAATCTATCGTAAGGACGGGCTCTTCGCCGCTGTCGTCGGTAAGGATCACGCCGCTCCTGTACGACACGGTGTCACCGATATAAACAAGATGACTGCGGTATTCCTTAAAAACGGGAGGTGTCGTATCGGGAACCTCCGGTTCCTCCGGCTCGTCCGGCTCATTCTGCTCTTCCGGAACGCTTTCTTCCGGCTGCTCACTGTCCGGTGTGACTGTCTCTTCTGCTGTGCCGACAGTCTCGTCCGGTTGTGTATTCTGTTCCGTCTCACTGACGCCTATGCCGGCTTGTGTGGGTTCACCGATCGATTCATCCGACTTCTCAGCGACGGGCGAAGGAGCACTCTCACTTTCCTGTGCCACCGGTGTCTCCCTCAGAGAAGCACCTGACGACGCAGCGGCAGGGTCATCCGTCCCTGACGAACAGCCCGTCATAAAGCAGCTCCATGCGATCACACACACAAAAAGGCATAAGGTCACGAGTACGGTCTTGTTTCTTGAAGTACTCATTGATCTTTTAACCCCTTATAATCTATAACATTATGACAGATTATGGTGTTTCACGCAACCCCCAAGGTGATTCGATCAAAATATGGTGATAGGGCGGTGTTCGTCACTCACATGTCGATATGCCTCACATTCGGGGCGGTGTTCGTCACGTCGTCATCACACTATAGGTTCAAAGCGGAGTCTCACGGACGGCAACTCCGTGAGTGTGAAGTAGTAGTTCGTAGCCCAGTCGTCTCCCTGCGAGGGATCGTTCTCTCCCGAAGCGGGCGGTGCGAACAGGTTAAGGTTGAGCTTGCATGCACCGTTCAGCTTCTTCTTATAAAATGCCGGCATGAGATCGACGAATCTCGCTCCGGGTGCTTTACGGAACCAGCGTCCGTTGATCTCAAGCATAAGATTGGCCGGTACGAGCGACTCCGGGAAATTCACCTCAGCAAAAACGGGATTCTTCTCCATATCGAGCTCTATCGCGATCCCGTCTGAATCTTCCGAGCTGCCCCATCTGAGCGTTACGGGGAGCTTCTCGGTCTTCCCCTGCTTTAGCTGCGGCGTAAAGAACGGGTCATTAATGATCTCCCTGTACGTGTCCATAAGCGGCCACTCGATCCCGACAGAAGGATCGGAGGGGTCCGTAAACTCAAGCCCGAGCCTTCCGTCGTCCCTGAACTGATAAAGCGTGATCGCGCTCGCCCAGTGCTCGGGATCCTTTTTAAACAATGTATAAAAGTCCTTCATCACCTTCGCCTGCTTGAAGGGTCCGGCAACGTCTCCGTCGGCATTGACCTCCGACATAACGAAAGGTTTCTTCGTGCCATAGATCTCGCAGTAACGCTTGTAGCTCATCTTTGTAAGCTCATAATTCTGTTTTGCGCTCTCAAGCCTGTGAGCGTGGTTGTCCTTCTCTGCGACCTCGAAGGGCCAGCCCCAGTTAAGGCCGATATACCTGTCGATACTCCAGATGTCGGCAACCGCACCGGCTTCACCAAATTCCTTTTCCATCTCAAGCTCGGGGTGATCCTTGTCCATAACGGCACCCGCGCAGAGGATCATGCGGACGTTTGGCGCATATTCATTCATGATCTTTTTGAATCTCACGAAGAAATCCGCGATCTCCTTATAAGAAGCTCTCTTGGTGAACGAGAACCAGTTGCCTGTGCACTCATGGTTCATCCTGAGCATGATCCGTCCGAAGGGTCTTAAATCCTTCGCTATCGCGATGATATGCTCATCTCCGACCTTCGGATCGACCGTGAGTGTCAGGATGACCTCCTGCCCATGCTGCCTGATATCACGCATGCAGGTAAAGGGCTCACCATCCGTACTTCCTCCGAGCCCTCCGAGATAAGGAAAATAATCATCATAAGGATAGTCCCACGCAAATGTGACCTCCTTATCGGGATACGCCTCGCTCGCGCGCTTGGGCCATGCCTCATCAAGCGGATAATAGCAGTACATGATACTGACCGCCCTGTGCGGCCTCCCGAGCTTATTCAGGATATAACCCTGCCCGACGTAAGCCCCTCTTTCGCTTCCGTCTCCTATATCAACCGAAACCGTCGCCGCTGAGAGATGTACTTTTTTTATTCCGAGGATACTATTATCCTTTAAGCTTTTTTTAGTCTTGGAGTTCTTTATATCCTTATGAACTTTTTGCGTTTTGGAGTCCTTCGCCATCTTATTCCTCTTTCTATGTTTTTGAGCGTATTTTTCCGCTCTTGAGCCCATTTTCTGTTAATACTATCAAAACCATGCCGATATAGCAAGGTTTCGTTAGTTATCTCTATTAATTTGCCCTTCTAACTTACTCCTTCGATTTACCCTTTTTTTCTCCATATTTATCAAACTAAAATAGGCTCGAGCGCGCCCGTCGGTTTTTCCCAAACCCGTTGAGGACGTCGGTACTTAGTGACCGTCTTATGGTCACTTATGTACCGCTACGTCCGAATACAGAGTGAGAACGTGTTTGGAAAAAATACGACGTGGCAGCTCGAGCCGGTTGTCGCTTATTATAATTTTCAGCCTGGTACTTTATTGATCCGAGTTTAGATCAAAAAGGGTAGGATTCTGCTACTTCAGACCGTAAAGATGAGATAAGTCACATAAGCTGCGAGCAGGATAATACCTTGAACCCTCGACGCCTTCCTGCGGATAAGCAGCGGCACGATCGCGAGCACCGTCACTCCGAGGCAGACCGGCATATCGATGTGAGCACCCTGAGGGCTCACCGGAAGATTCTCTCCGGACACAAGACTGCAGAGAGGAAGGATGAGCGAAAGATCGATGATGTTCGCTCCGACGATATTTCCGACCGAAAGACCGTACTCCTTTTTCTTTATGGCTGTGATCGTTGTTACAAGCTCGGGGATCGATGTTCCGATCGCTACGACTGTCACCGCTACGATCCTCTCGGGAACACCGAGGAGTGCCGCAAGGTCGCTTCCGCCGTCCACAAGGAATCTCGAACCGACCACGATGCCTGCCGCTCCGCCGACGAACTTGATGATGTTGATAATAACAGTCTTCCTGTCCTTCGGGACTTCGGCCTCTCTTTCTTTGCTTGCCGCGCTGTGTCTCTTTGCAAGGCGCACATTGACGATCATGTGGATCACGAATATCGTGATGAGCACAATAGCGGCCCATGTTGAAAGCACATCATTCAGGCATCCGAGGATAAGGATACCGCTCGTGAGAATGAGCAGGATACACTGCACAAGATAATCCTTAAGGACTATCGTGATCTTCATGAAGACAAAAGCTATCGCCATGATCATGGCCGTATTGGCCGTAACCGAACCGACCGCATTTCCGATGGCCATCTCCGTCTTGCCTTCAACAGCGGCCATCACAGAAACTATGATCTCGGGAAGTGTGGTAGCGAGACTTACGATCGTCGCACCGACGATAAAGGTCGGGATACCCGCAGCCTTAGCCATCCAGCTCGCGGCATCCACAAAGAAGTCTCCTCCCTTAGCAACCAGAATTATTCCGGCAACAAGCGATGTGATCGCCAAAAACCACTCCATTACGCAATTCCTCCTGTTCTAAAAACGGTCTTATCCGCTTGTGATCCGTGCCCGACACTTAACCAAAATCTGGGGCTGTTGTTTTTTGGATCTGTATTTTATTACAAAACAAAAGGAACCGAAGCACTTCGG
>JAEEQC010000009.1 GCA_016285135.1 Lachnospiraceae bacterium | reverse complement strand
ATACGGGCGCGGAGAATCCTATTTTGTGCGATAAGCGAAGGCCGTCTGTTGCAAGCTTGTTTGTGAACAGACGGCTGAGTGAACGGACATCGAGCGGACTTGTACGCGAGATGCCCCGTCGCATCGAGTAGGAGTCAGCCTACTCGATTGTACGGCATATTCATTTACCATACATTTTAGAAAGTATTTAAAGTTGTACTTTGTTTTCTATATTTAACGATTTCCTTTTCTTAGTCGATTTTAAATAACTCTTTGATAACGGGATAGGGGTTCCGCGCCCGTATGTCACTTCAAAAACAATTTAACGCGTAAGCGGTTTTTGAAGTAACATACGTGGCAGGAACCCCGTATGAGGGATACCTCGTATGAAGGATACCCCGTATGAAGGATACCCCGTATGATGCCCACCAATTATGAATGTATTACTACTCCTGAATTATACTTATGGTCTCTATTATTGCTTTTTATAACAAATCGAGTAAAGGTATTTCATCCCGGAAATCTTTGACGTTGTGGTTTCAGTCCGGTACGAGTAAAGGCTTTCGTCATAAACGTTAAAGGAGTCAAGTGCCCGCTTCAGGCCTTCACCCGTGAGCTTTACAAACGCTTCTTTCCTCGTCCACACGAGCAGAAATTCGTCGGCGGGAGAGGGAGCATTTTTAATCCTGTGATATTCGTCTTCGGTAAAAAAACGTTTTGCGATGCGTTCGAAGTTCGTCTTGGGCTTTTCGATGTCGACTCCGACAGGAGAATAGTCACTTGCGAAGAGTATCATCCCGTCGCAATGCGACAGGGAAATGTGATAGTTCTCAAAGCCCGATACGTAGGGCTTCCCGAGATCTGTTTTTTCAATACGGACATTTTCTTTGGAAAGGGAAAGATCCTTTGCAGCTTCTTCGATCATTGTGATCTCGGCAAAGAGCGAGACGTTTTTCATATGATCGTTTTTCAGACGAAAGATCCTTTCACGTCTTGCTTCGCTGACAAGAGGGAGAAGATGGGAGTTCTTTTCAAACGGAATATCGCGGTCGATCTCTTTTAAAACAATTCTCAACTCTTTTACCTCGTCATGTCAGTTCGAAACATGTGAAAGGATCCGGATAAGATCTTTGATCATTTTTTTCGGTCAGTGTATCGGATAAATAAATTACGAACCGATAGATTCCACATCGTAAGGCGTTACCTGATATACGTAATAGTTAAGCCAGTTCGAGTACATGGTGTTGCAATGAGCTCTCCAAGTGAGGAGAGGCTTTTGCTCGGGATCGTCGTTCGGATAGTAGTTCTCGGGTATCTCGGGGTTGATCCCTTTGGCCGTGTCGCGTCTGTACTCCTCGTCGAGAGTCATCCTGTCATACTCGGGATGACCGAATACGAAGATCTGCTTGCCTTCCCGGGCCATCGCGATGCAGATACCGGCCTTTTCAGAGTCGGCGAGCACCGTAAGACGCTCGTCAGCATAAACCTCATCGACCGAGACAGCGGTATAACGCGAGTGAGGCATATAGAAGACATCATCAAAGCCGCGCACAAAGGGCTCTTTACGCTTATGGACACGATGACTGAATACCCCTGACATCTTTTTCTCGAGAGGATACTTATTTATGCCGTAATGATAGTATATTCCGGCCTGAGCACCCCAGCAGATATGAAGAGTAGAAGTAACGTTCTTCTTGGACCACTCCATGATAGAGCAGAGCTCATCCCAGTATGCGACATCGGTGAATTCGAGATTCTCGACGGGAGCACCTGTGATGATAAGTCCGTCGAACTTCTTGCTCTTTACATCCTCAAAAGTAAGATAAAACTGGTCAAGATGACTCTTGGCCGTGTTCTTTCCGATGTATGACGAGGTAGTAAGGAAAGTCATGTTGACCTGAAGAGGCGAATTCGAAAGAGACCTGAGCATTTGAACTTCGGTCGCTTCCTTGAGGGGCATGAGATTGAGGATCGCGATCTCAAGAGGACGTATGTCCTGAGACATGGCCCTTGAGTCATCCATCATGAATATATTTTCTTCTTCCATGATCTTCTTTGCGGGAAGATCGGCCGAAACTTTAATAGGCATTTCTTTTCCTCACTGCATTTTATTACTGTTTATGGACATATTATCCAATCTGTGATTATGTCACCTGTCGGGATTTTTGTCAAACCCGGGGAAAGTTGTTTCAAGGTCTTTAAATCCGAGTACCGGGATACCAAGTGTTCGTGCCTTGTCAAGCTTGCTGCCTGCCGCTTCCCCGGCAAGAAGGTAATCGGTTTTTTTGCTTACAGAGCCTGTAACTTTGCCTCCGTTATTCTCTATCAGGGCGGTAAGCTCGTTGCGACCCATTTCTTCAAATGTTCCGGTGATAACAAAAGTAAGGCCGGCCAAAACATTGCTTGATGTTTCCTTTGGCTCTTCGCTCATGACGACTCCCGCTTCGCGGAGACTATCAATGATCTTTTTGTTCTCTTCGTTTGCAAAATAGGAGATAAGGCAGTCAGCTGTCGTCTCACCTATCTCGTTAACGGAAGTCAAAGCTTCTTTTGATGCCCCGGAGAGAGCATCGATCGAATGAAATTCGTTTATTAACAGCTTCGCGGTATTTTTACCGATGTTACGTATCGAAAGTCCGGTGAGCACGGCTACGGGACCGGCTGTTTTGGAAGCCTCGATAGACGAGAGGAGCTTAGCTGTGTTTTTCTCTCTTCCGATAAGACCCGATGAAACGAGCTCTTTCTCTTTGTCCTTAAGTTTGTAAATATCGGCGATGTTATGAAGGTAGTTGTTATCGATAAGAGTGTTAACGAGTACTTCGCCGAGACCCATGATGTTCATGGCACTAATGGAGCAGTAGTATGCTATGGTTCTGGCAAGCTGAGCCGGACAGTTCGGGTTGTCACATCTGATGTCAGTGGTGCCTTCTTCTTTTACAAGAATGCTTCCGCATTTCGGACATGTGAGGGGCGATTTGAATACTTCGGCAGGTTTTTCGACACATGCACTGATCCTGGGAATGATCTCACCGCTCTTATAAAGCGAGTACGACCCGCCGATACCGATCGAGAGTTCGTTAATATAGTCCTGATTATGAAGAGTGGCTCTCTGTACGCTTGTACCGCACAAAAGAGCGGGACCGCCCGTCTCTTTGTCGTGGAATACACCCGTATATGTGAGCTTTCCGGTCCTTCCGACATCTACGATGATCTCGTCCATAACGACTGTTCTTACTTCGGGCGGATACTTGTATGCTATATGGCCGGACTGATATTTGCTTCCGGCCGGAAAATCGTTCCTGTATTCTGTGTTGTCGATCTTTACAACAGCTCCGTCGATATCATGATCGAATTCGGAACGCATATCACCAATCTTTTTGATCGCCTCAAGGACTTCTGCGCTGTCAGAGCATAAAAACCTTGTGACTGTCGCACATCCGCATGACGAAAGCTTATCGAGTCCATCGTAATGGCTTACGGTCAAGAATGATGGACCGCTCTGGACATTGAAGATCTTGAAAGCCAGACCGCGGCTTTTAACAACAGAGCTGTCGAGACCTCTGAGTGTTCCGGCAGCAAGGTTACGGGGGTTGGCAGCGTGTTTGCCTCCGATACGGCTCTGTTCTTCGTTGTATTTATAAAAAGCGTCACGCGGCATGTAAACCTCGCCTCGCAGCTCAAGTGATTCGGTGTCGATACCTTTTAACTGCTTGGAAACGCCTTCGACAAAGAGGGCATTTTCCGTAACATCTTCTCCGACCGCGCCGTCTCCGCGTGTTTCTGCGAGAGTAAGAGCGAGAGCTCCGTCCGGGCGGCGTGCGTATCTGACGGTCATGCTGAGCCCGTCAATCTTGGCTTCAACACAGAACTTTGCATCAGGATGCATGGCCTGAACTTTTGTTACCCAGGCACTGACATCATCAAGCTCGAACAAGTCCTCGATCGAGAGCATGGGAACGTTATGAACAACTTTTTTCCCGGCTGTTCTTTTATATGTTCCTCCGACACGCTGGGAAGGAGAGTCCGGGGTGATCCATTCGGGATGCTCTTTTTCGGCAGATTTAAGCTGTTGCATGAGCATATCATACTCAAAGTCGCTGATCTCCGGATCGTCCTGATCGTAGTAGCGCTTCATGTGGTAATCTATTGTTTCCGAAAGCTTTAAATATTCGTTATGATCCATATGATCCCCGTTTCCTGATTGTTTTTTTACATTTCAATGTTGTATTTCTTTTATGATACTGACCCGGTGTGTTCTTTGAGTCTGCGATCAGAGCCTTCAGTCCTTCGAGTTCGACGGGAGTGAGCGCTCTGTATGAGCCTTCTTTAAGTCTTCCGAGATTAATGTTCATGATCCTGACGCGCTTAAGAGCGAGGACTCTGTAGCCGAGAGCTTCGCACATGCGTCTGATCTGTCTGTTCAGACCTTGTGTGAGTATGATCGTGAAAGTCCTTTCTCCGGTCTGCTTTACAACGCAGGGTAGAGTAACTGTATCAAGAATCGGAACGCCGGAAGACATGGCTTTTATAAAATCCTTGGTGATCAACTTGTTGACTTCGACTTCGTACTCTTTTTCGTGACGGTTACCGCATCTGAGGATCTTGTTCACGATATCGCCGTCATTGGTGAGAAGTATGAGACCGGAAGAATCTTTATCCAGTCGGCCTATGGGGAAAATGCGTTCTTTATGATCGATGTAGTCGATGATATTGTCATCGACACGTCTGTCGGTGGTGCTTATGATACCGATCGGTTTATTGAATGCGATAAGTACGAGCTTGTCTTTGGGCTCAACGGGCTGTCCGTCAAGACAAACTGTCTGTCCTTCAAGTACCCGAGTACCGAGAGTGGCCTTTACACCGTCAACAGTGATCCTGCCTTTTTCGATGATCGTATCCGCTTCACGTCTCGAACAGATACCGCTGTCGGCAAGGTACTTGTTTATCCTTATACCTGAAGCTGAGGATTCTTCGTTTTTAAAAATGTCTTTTTTTATCTTCATCTATCTTTTCCGTTTCCTGTTGAAATGCATGATCTTTAAGTACATAAAGCCGGTATATCGTACCGAAAAATTCGGAACCGGATGTTTGATCACGTACCCGCAAAGTATAGCATTTCGGAGTATTGTTGTAAAGTTGGGGGATATAAACGTGACTGTCATATAAGCGTTAACAAGTCCTTTTTAATGAGAGTTCAAAATTTGTGGATTTTGAAGAGCGTTATTATAGGTTGTGAAAAAGTCAATAAAAATCTTCGTCAAATTACACTAAAAAACTTTTCATTTGTTGCTAATTATGATAGAATAGCGGATAAGGACGGAAAGGATAATCGAATGGGTATAGCAGTAGACATTTTACTTGGGATTTCAATATTTAACATGATATATGTCCTTGTCATCATGACAAAGACCAACATAAGATTCCGTGAAAGGATGGCACTTGGCGGTAAGAAGTTTATTATTGTTACCGACATTTGCTATGTTTTTACGGTTTTATTTTTGCTCTGTACTGTTACATCGCTTGTCTTCAATATTACCGGTATGTTTGAGATCAATCTCATCAGTGCGATCTCGATCTTTTTTGCATCGGTCGCCATCTGGTTTTTACTCCTTATAAGGGGACTTCAGAACAAGGGTATCGATGTCATGTTCAACCGTGGTAATGCGATGCGTGATACCAGAAACAGGCTAATGGTCAGTGTTTCTCACGAGATCAGAACTCCCATGAACTCCATTATCGGTCTGTCCGAGGTTATTCTGCGCCGTGATGATATCCCCGACGATGTTCGCGAGGATATCGACAATATCTCGGTTGCCAGCAGCCTTTTGCTCGGTGTTGTCAACAACCTTATCGATTTTACAAAGGTTGAGACCGATCAGATCGAGATCATCGAATCCGAGTACAACACAAGAGGATTTATAGACGAGATCATTCACCGTGCCGGCAACATGCTCAAGGGATCTCAGGTTGAGTTCCTTACGGATATCGATGCGAGTCTTCCCATCAGGCTTATCGGTGACGAAGTACGTCTCGTTCAGGCGATCGCCAACATCATTTCCAATGCAAGCAAGTACACACATATCGGTGTTATCACATTCAGGATCATATGCTCCAGAGAGAGAGGTACAGCTAAGCTTACGTTTGTTATCGAGGATACCGGTATCGGTATGAACAAAAATACCCGTGAGAAGTTTATGGGTTATTCGAACGATGAGTTCGTTCGTGATCCTCGCAGCGGTGAGCTTAAAGGTCAGAGCAGTCTCGGCGGAAGCGGAGCCGAGGATGAGAACAAGAGCATCGGACTCGGGCTTATCATCACGAGAGCCATCATCGGTAAGATGGGCGGAAGGATATACTTTAACAGCGAAGAAGGAACCGGAACTTCCGTTACGATCGAAGTTGACCAGAAGATCGCTGTTGATACACCGATCGGTGATTTCTCGCTCCTTCACAAGGACACCAAAAAGCACTACATGTTCACTGCCCCTATGGCCAGAGTTCTTGTAGTAGATGATAATGTTGTTAATCTCTTCGTATCCAAGGAATTGTTCCAGAACTATGAGATCGACGTAACAACCGCAGGAAGCGGCGCGGAATGTCTTGCTCTCGTAAACAACAACTATTACGACATCATTTTTATGGACTACGTAATGCCCGAGATGGACGGACACGAGACACTCATAAAGCTCAGACAGCGTGAGAACGAATTTGCGCGCAAGATCCCTGTTGTCGCTCTTACGGCTATGGTCACAAGCGGCGGCTCCAAGATGTATATCGACGAAGGCTTCCAGGGTTATCTCTCCAAGCCCATAAACGTTCATGACCTTGAAGAACAGCTGCTCAGGCTTCTTCCCGACAAGTATATTGTTCGGAAGAACGTTCCCGAAGAAGTAGATGAGGAGCCGATAGAAGACAAGCTTTGGTATAAGCGTATCAGCAATATCCTGACCGACGTTGATATCAAGCAGGGTCTTATGTATTCAAACAATGATTACTCCTCGTATCTTAGTCTTTTGAGGGTTATTTACAACGACAGTTACACACAGATCGCCAAGCTTAACAGGTTTAAGGAGAAGATCGACCTCAGCGATTTCCGTGTTACCATACATGCCCTCAAGAGTGTTACGGCATCGGTCGGAGCTCTGGAGCTTTCCGAAAAGTGCAGGAACCTTGAAATGCATGCCAAAGATGGAGATGCGAACTTCATTAAAGACAATCTTGATGATTTCATCAACAAATTTGATGATTTCCTTCGCAAGATCGACACTCTGCTCGTGAGAGAGAACGAGATAATGGTCCATGGCTTCAACAAGCCCAAGGTTACTCTTCCCGAAGAAGAGATCATCTTGATCGTTGACGAGCTTATTATCAGCCTTGACGAGTTTAATGCCGACGACGCTGAGAGCTGTCTTAAGAAACTTTCCGGCGCGAACCTTGATTATGACAGGACAAAGGCCGTTGAGACTGCGTCCGAGATGCTTGCCCTCTTCAAATACGATGAGGTCAAGACACTCATAGAGAACACCTTTATGATGAAATGATGTTACGGAATTGGGGATCCTATGAAAAGTACTGTTAAACGACTTATATGTGTGATCATCGCGGTTGCGATCCTTGTCGGACTTATCCCTGCCGGCGCAGGGGAGGTGTCTGCCAAGCAGAACACGTTCAGAAAGAACGGGATCGTTTATGCTGTTACCGCTGCGCCTAAAGACGGCTGGGGTGAAGTAAGTGTCATCGGAGTCGACGAAGAAGCTGATAAAGGACTTGTTTATGATTTCACACTTCCCTCTATGGTCTATCATAAGAAAGTCGCATATAACGTTAAAAAGATCGAAGCACTTGCATTTTCGTGCAGATCGGGGATACACAGAGTGATAATAGAGGACGGCATAGAAGAGATCGGAGCCGGAGCATTTTATAAGTGTATCGATCTCGAAGAGATCTTCATCACCGCCAAGGTGGGTGAGATTGGCAGCCATTGTTTCGGCGGCTGTAATTCGCTCAAGTCGATCGCAGTCAGCAACATGAACGAAAGATATTATTCCGACGGAACAGTGATCTACTCGAAGGATAAAAAGACACTTGTCGCCGCTCCCGCAGTCTCGGGAGATTACGCAGTGGAAAAGGGGGTTGAAACGATCGGAGGAGGAGCATTTGACTCCAACACCGGCATTACTTCGGTGTCACTTCCTTCAAGTGTCAAAAGGATAGAAGAAGGAGCTTTTTACGAGTGCGGTTCACTGACCGGTATTAAGCTCTCAAAAACCGAATACATCGGTAAGGAAGCTTTTGCGGGAAGCGGGATAATATCGGTCACCATCCCCGAGACCACAGTGTCTGTTGAGGGTAACCCGTTTATTTTCTGTAACAGTCTTACTGAGATCAAGGTCAGCAAGAAGAATCCAAAGTATAAATCCGCATCGGGATTTCTCCTGAATAAGTCGGGTAAGAAGCTGATCTGTGGATCCGCTGCCGGGGATGATCCTTCTTTTCCTTCGACAGTCAGGACTGTTTGCGAATTTGCCTTTGCCGGCAATGATCGTATAAAGACGCTCAGTGTTCCCGCAAAGATTAAAAAAGTTGATGAGGGTGCATTCTCTTATTGCACATCGCTTAAAAAAGTAAGATTTATTTCCAGAAAAACAAAGCTTGCCGAACCTAAAGAGGATTTTTACGGTGTATTTTTTGACACATGCTACGACCTGATCGTTGAAGTACCGTACTCCGAAGACGGATTCGCCGAAGGCTCCTTTGAAACGTTTATATCGGCAAACAGTCCGACCGGGGTTGACATCACGACTTTTTGACGGTTTTTCCCGTCAGGGGGTTTTATGAATTATAATCTTGATTTTGATTATTGCGCGGTGATCATCATGATCATGTTCTTCGTTTATTATTTTTCGAGACGAAGATTTCAAAGTATGCGCAGCAAGCTCTTCCTGTATATTTCTGCGATCGTCATGGCGAGCATCCTTCTTGACATCCTTTCGGCGTATACGATCCTCTATAAGGATGCGTTTTCGGCCTTTACAATTTATCTGATAGCTATCCTGTATTTTATCGTAACAGGTGCCATGTCGGCTTTATTCTGTGTATATTCGCTCATTCAGTCTAGGACGGACGCGATCATAAAGAATCGTGTCGGGAAGCTGGCGCTGCTTATGATCCCTTATTCGCTGTATTCGATCATGGTCATATCCACGCCTTTTACCGGACTGCTTTTTTATCTCGAGGAAGATAATACATATGTGCAGGGACCTTTTATGATCATCAATCTAGTCCTTATATTTATGTATCTGTTCTTCAGCTTTGTTATGATCACTTTCTTCAGCGAAAGTATATCCTTCAGGAGAAGGCTGCCTTTCTATATCTTTGTGGTTTTTGTGATCACGGCATGTACGCTTCAGTGGATCCTTAAGGATTATCTTTTTTACGGATTTGCGGAATCACTCGGAACTCTTGTGCTTTATCTCTCGAATCACAATTATAACGATTTTGTGGATCTCAGATCCGACCTCTATAACAGAAGAAGTGCCGTTGAGCACCTTAAGGATATACGTTCTTCGGGCTCGGAATGTGTGCTTGTCGGTGTTGGTGTGTTCGATTCGCAGTTTATATCGCAGAATGTTAAAAATAACGATCTTGCGGCTTATACTGATTCCTTTGCCGGATCTTTTTCGAGATTTCTCTATCACAGATTCGGAATACAGAACACTTTCTGTATTGAGACCAATATTTATCTGGTGACCGTTCCCAAAAAGGATGCTGATATAACCGTCCGGATGATCCAGGACAGGTTTATGAATCTCTGGAAGATCAAGGAAAAAGAGTTCTTCCTTATACCCGGTATCGCCGTTGTTAACTTCCCCAGTGAAGCGGATCAGATCAATCAGGCCTTTGATCTCATAACCGAAGGTGTCAGAAATTCGTCCGAAAACAGAGGACGTATCATGCGTGTCGAAGATATCATCGACGAGAAAGAAAGACGCATCAATTCACTGGAAAAACGCCAGGAACAGCTCGAAAAACAGTACATGGAAAAGGAAGAGGAGATGAACAGGGCAGTCAATGCTGATCGTTCAAAGAGCCTTTTCCTTGCCCAAATGTCACATGAGATCAGAACACCCATGACTGCCATTCTCGGAATGACAGAGCTTCTTCTCAGAGATGCCAAAGACAAGAAGATTCTCGGGTATGCAAATGCGATCATGAATTCGGGCAGGAATCTTCTCGGTATAATAAACGATATACTTGATTTCTCAAAGATCGAGTCGGGCAAGCTTTCAATCGTAGAAGACAAATACATGATATCTTCGGTCGTTTATGATCTGATCACGGGTATATTGGAGAGAGTTCATGAGAAAAAGCTTAACCTTCGTCTCAGGTTTGACCCGAATCTTCCTATGTACCTTGTGGGTGATGAGATCAGAGTCAAGCAGATACTCTTTAATATCCTGACCAATGCATGCAAGTACACGCAGAAAGGCCAGATCTTCTTTGAGATCAAGGGCAGAAAAGAAGGATCGACATACATACTCACTTCAAAGATCACCGATACGGGTATCGGTATCCGCAAGGAGAACCTCACCAGGATATTTGATCGTTTTGAACGATTTGATCCCGATATCAACAAATCGATCGAAGGAACAGGACTCGGACTTGCGATCGTCAGACAGCTTATCGAGCTTATGGGCGGTAATATCAGAGTTGACAGCGAGTACGGTGTCGGAACGACATTTACGATCATCATACCTCAGGAGATCAGTAATGAGACTCCTTCTGTTTTGATAGGCGACGAACAGACAAGAAGGATCGCATTCTGTTTCGAAAATGTTGCGCTCGAAGAGGACATGAGTGAATCATGCAGCGCCCTTAATATCGAGAATACCTGTATCGCGGGCTACGAAGGTCTTGAGATGATCGTTGACGATGTTACGATCACGGATATATTTGTTAATTCTGCCGTGCTTCAAAAGCTCTCGTCTTCAAACAGCAGGATCATACTTGATAAACGACTCTCATGCATACAGGATTATGCTGAATCGATCGAAAATTACAGAGGTAAGACGCTTAGAACACCTATCTCTGCGCTGAATCTCGGAGCTTTCTTTAATGATACTTCTTTAGCGCCTACTTCAAATATGATTGTGAGCAAGGATTATTGTGCTCCTACCGCAAGGATTCTTGTTGTAGATGATAATGCAGTCAACCTTAAGATTTTCAGCAGTCTCTGTGAGCCGCATGACTTTATGATCGACTGTGTTGAAACGGGTGAAGATTGTGTAACCCGTACGGAGTCGGAAAAATATGATGTTGTCTTCCTTGATCATATGATGCCCGGAAAAGACGGAATCGACACTATCCGTGAGATCCATTCGAATGAGAGCAACCCGAACAGAGAGACGCCTTTTATCGCTTTTACGGCCAATGCGGTTTCCGGTATGAAGGAGATGTTTCTTTCCGAGGGCTTTGCCGATTTCCTTTCAAAGCCTATCGACCTGAACAGGCTTGAAGAGATGCTTCTTCAGTACATTCCGAGAGATAAGATCGTGTTCGGCGCCGTAAAGAAATCTCAAAATGAAGAACCGGACGGTTCTGATGATACGGAATTCATTGACAAGCTTAAATCGATAGACATTGATACTGATGTTGCTCTTGAATACGCCGGTGACAGCATATCAACCATGAAGGGTGTTCTTGATATCTTCGTCAGTGACGGAAGAGAAAAGCTCGAACTCATGAAACAACAGCTCAAATACGGTGATTATGCGGGATTTACAACACAGATACACGCCGTTAAAAGCGTGACAAAAGCCATCGGTCTTGCGGAACTGTCGCAGAAGGCACTTGCGCTCGAAATGGCCGGAAAAAACGGTGAAAATGCGATAATAGATGAAAATGCACAGGAAACACTAAAGGAGTATGCCGAAATCATCGATAAAATAAATATGATACTTATTTCGACCGGTCAAAAAGCCGATACGGGTTCTTCGGACTCAAGATTTGTTTCCGAAACCACGTTCGATGAAATACTTATCGCTGTTAAAGCTTTGCTTGATGAATTTGAGGAGACTGCCGCACAGCATCTTGTAACAGATATGCTCCGTGACGGAAGTGTTCCCGAGGATGAAAAGAAGCTTCTGACCGATATCGACAAAACGCTCAGGCTTTTTGATTATGAGAAGGTCACCAAAATAATTACGGAGGCACTTGATACTCAATGAAGATCTCATCCCTTTTTATCAAGAACTTTAAGACGATCAAGGAACTTATCCTCGAGAACATCGAGAATGCCATGATCATCGTCGGAAAGAACAGCACCGGTAAAACAACCATACTTCATGCCATAAGAGCCGTTGCGGGAGAGTATGTCGTAAGTCCGGGTGACTTCAACGACTCGGAACGAAACATCGAGATAGCGGTGGATCTTGAGCTTTCCAACGATGATATCCTTATGTTCCATAAATCGGGTACCATCAGCAAGTATAAGAACTTTGACAAATGGTACGAAGAGTTCAAAAAGGTGCTTCCTTCGTTTGAGACTACCAAGAGCGAGGTGTCTCACGATTATGAGAACTATTCTAAGATCACTCCTCCCGACCAGTTCGGTGGTATATTAAAGTTTGTGTTCGTAGTGGATCGTGACCTTTCCGTACGTTATTACGACGGCTTCAGCCGTAACAACGAGAGTATTAAAGCCATTATACCGAAGGTGCATTTTATTGATGTATCACGTGACGTTAAGGGCATCCAGGACGAGATCTTTTCCGCCCAGACATCCGACATGCTCAGCTCACTCAAAGACAGGTCATGTATCCTTGATCCCGCATGTCCGTGTATCAACTGCTTTAACTGTATTCCCGAGATCCTTTCGAAGGAGCCCGAATCGATGACGATCGCGCAGACCTTCAAGCTTCTCGAGTACAAGCTCATGAACGTCAAGCTTGACGAATTCATGTATAACCTTAACAAATACTATACACGCAACAGCGGCAAGCAGCAGAACTTCAGATTTGTCCTCAATATTAATCCCGAGGAACTCTTAAGCCTCGGTACGGCGGTCATTAAATCAGACCGTTACGGGACAGATTCGGTAGAGCATCTGAGTGCCGGAGGAAAGAGTATCTACATCCTTTCCATGCTTGAGGCGTATCTCGACGATTCGAGGACCATGCCCTGTATCATCATGATCGAGGATCCCGAGATCTACCTGCATCCGCAGCTTCAGAAGGAGGCCAGTGAGATCCTTTACAGGCTCTCAAAAAAGAACCAGGTTATTTTCTCGACCCATTCGCCCAACCTGATCTTTAACTTTACTTCGAAGCAGATCAAGCAGGTTGTCCTTGATGATAATTTCTATACCACCGCGATCGAGGATCCCGATATAGATGTGATACTCGATGATCTCGGATATTCGGCGAACGACCTCATGAACGTCAACTTCGTCTTTATCGTCGAGGGCAAGCAGGACAGCAACAGGCTTCCGTTGCTGCTCAAGAAATACTACTCCGAGATCCACGACGCCGACGGACGCCTGCAGCGTGTTTCTATCGTTACGACCAACAGCTGTACGAACATAAAGACTTATGCGAACCTCAAATATATCAACCAGCTGTATCTTAAGGATCAGTTCCTTATGATAAGGGACAGTGACGGCAAGAAACCCGAAACACTTGTAAAACAGCTCTGTTCTTATTACTACTCGAGGTCGCAGGAAGATACGGGCAATATCCCGAGAGTTCAGCCCAGAAACGTTCTCGTACTAAAGTATTATTCTTTTGAGAACTACTTCCTTAATCCGAAGGTTATGGCCAAGATCGGAGTCATCAAGAATGAAGAAGATTTTTACAATATCCTGTTTGATAAATTCAAATCATACCTGCATAAACTTTCCAGTGTTAAGAGGATGAAGGAGATCACGGGTATAACCATAAGATCGAAAGAGGATATCAAGCGCAATCTTGAGAAGATCAAGATCTATGTAAGAGGTCATAATCTATTTGACATCTTTTACGGTAAATACAAAGGTGAGAACGAGACCATGATCCTTCAGAAGTACATAGACGAAGCACCCAGAAGTGATTTTGAAGATATCTTAAACTCGATCGATGATTTTGTGTTCTTCTCAAACCGCAAGGTAGAGGAAGAGCCTGAAGAGGTCGGCACGAGGAGAGACAAGCATAAAAAGAAAAAGCGTATGTGAGTAATTACACCTCTACCCGCTAAGTACTTGCCCCGCTACTCGCTGATTTGACAAAAGAATTTAAAAACTATATAATTGCGAACGTTACTATAATTTTCTATAAAAGAGGAGTGTGATTTATTTGGATCCTGACGTCGCGAAGCTGATAATCCTGGTGGTCCTTTTATTCCTTTCGGCGTTTTTCTCGTCGGCTGAGACTGCCTTTACTTCGCTCAACAAGCTTAGGATCAGAACACAGGCTGAAGACGGCTCTAAGCGAGCTAAGCTTATCTACAGCCTGATCGAGGACCCTTCAAGGTTCCTAAGTACGGTTCTTGTTGGCAACAATATCGTTAATATCGCCGCATCCGCGATCACAACTGTTTTTGCGACGGATAAGTTCGGCTCGGTGTATGTCGGTATAGCTACCGGTGTGCTCACTCTTGTTGTGCTGATCTTTTGTGAGATCATGCCCAAGACGATCGCGGCAAGCAAGGCTGAGAAGATCTGCCGCGTTTATGCTCCCGTTATCAGGATTCTTGTTTATCTTCTGTTACCTGTTACGTTTATAGTTGAGAAGATAGCCGACCTGTTCTTCTTTATCTTCAGGATCGATAAGAACAAGAAGGAACAGGCGATCACTGAGGACGAGCTCCTTTCTATCGTTGACGTAAGCAACGAGGAAGGTGTCCTTGAAAACGATGAGCGTGAGATGATCAATAACGTGGTTGATTTCGGTGATTCGTCCGCGAAAGACATCATGGTTACTACGGGTGACATGGTCTGCGTAAGTGATGATATTACATACGAAGAACTGCTTAATGTGATACGTGAGCATATGTATTCGCGTATGCCGGTTTATCATGAGACGATAGACAATATCACCGGAATTGTCTGGGCTAAGGATATCCTTGTCAAGTACACGCCCGGCACACCTTTTAAGATCACAGACTATATGCGCGAAGCATATTTTACATATGAGTTCAAGAACACTCGTGAGCTTATGTCTGACATGCGTGAAGAATACAAGTCGATGGCCATAGTTCTTGATGAGTACGGCGCTACAGCAGGTCTTTTGACTATCGAGGATCTCATCGAGGAAATTGTCGGAGAGATCAGAGACGAATATGACACCGATGAGCTTGACCCCATAGAAAAGATCTCCGACAGGGTTTATATTGTTGAAGGCAAAACAGATTTTGATAAGATAAACGAAGTGGTCGGCCTTTCGATCGAATCCGATGATTATGATTCGATCGCGGGTCATGTTATCCACCTGATGAAGGATATCCCCGAATCGGAGGGCGAGAGCGTGATCGATGAGGACGGTGTTGTATACACGGTGCTTGTTCTCGAAAAGAACACCATCGAGAAAGTTATGATCGAACTGCCTGAGGGCTTTGAACCTCATAAAACGGAAGAAAAAGAATAAAAAATATAAAAAGCATTTAGGCCGACATTGTTCAGTGTCGGCTTATTTGTTTTTGGCTCATTATTTGTTCGTTCATCTCTAAAAGTATACATTTGCAAAAGAAAGTTATACCTTTATTTAATTTTAGGTTGAATTATAAGTAAAACGATGGTACAATATTTGCGGATTTTAGTAAAAAGTAAAGTGGAAGAGGGTGATGGCGTATGATCGAAGAAATGAGAGAACTTGTTGCCAAAAAGGCATATAAAGAGTTCCGAGAATACGCAATGGAAGAGAATGAAGCCGATATCGCTTCGGTACTTGAAGAGATGCCTGAAGGAGAGCTCCTTACTTTCTTCAGGATACTTCCGAAAGACAAGGCGGCCGATGTATTCGCTTATCTTCCCATCGATGTACAGCAGCACATGATCGTGACCTTTACACTCGGCGAGGCAGCGGGGATCATCGAGAACCTTTCATTCGATGATGCTGCCGACCTTATGGACGAGATGCCGGCCAACGTTGTTACGAGACTTCTCGCCAACACAAGTCCGCAGACCAGGAGCACGATCAACGCACTTCTCAAATACCCCGACAGTTCCGCCGGCAGCCTTATGACGACCGAGTACGAGGGACTCAAGGAAGGCATGAAGGTATCACAGGCGATCGAGAAGATCCGCAATGACGGTATAGACAAGGAGACGATCAACGTCTGTTACGTACTTGATGCGGCACGTAAGCTTAAAGGTACCGTTACACTCAGAAGCCTTTTGCTTGCAGATCCCGATACTCTTGTCGGTGACATAATGACCGAGCACGTTATCTCGGTCAACACTCTTGACGACCAGGAAGATGTTGCGAGAGATTTCCAGCATTACGATTTCTCCGCAATGCCCGTTGTTGACAGTGAAAAGAGACTTGTCGGTATCATCACGGTCGATGATATCGTCGATATCATGCAGCAGGAGGCCACAGAGGATATCGAAAAGATGGCAGCTATCCGTCCTACGGACATGCCGTACGTCAAGACCGGTGTCTTCGAAACATACAAGAAAAGGATCCCGTGGCTGCTTTTACTCATGATCTCGGCAACCTTTACCGGCATGATAATCAGCTACTTTGAGGATGCACTCGGGACGATGATCGTTCTTACTTCGTTCATCCCGATGCTTATGGACACCGGTGGTAATGCCGGAAGTCAGGCCTCTGTTTCCATCATCCGTGCTCTTTCGCTTGAGGAGATCGAATTTAAGGATCTTCCGAAGACCATGTGGAAAGAGATGAGAGTATCGCTTCTTATCGGTGCGACTCTCGCAGCCACCAACTTTGTTAAGCTTCTTCTTGTTGACAGGGTTGACGTCAGCGTAGCGGCAGTTGTATGCCTGACACTTGTTGTGACTGTATTTGTTGCAAAGATTGTGGGTTGTTCGCTTCCTATGATCGCCAAAAAGATCGGATTTGACCCGGCTGTTATGGCAAGTCCGTTCATCACCACGATCGTGGATGCGCTCTCGCTTATGATCTACTTTAATTTCGCGACGATGCTGCTTAATCTTTGATCGGATGCAGGCGCATGCTGCATTTGATCACGAATACATTTCAGGGGGAAATCATGTTAAGTCTAACGCAGGCAATCTCAGAGAAGATCAGGAAAGCTTTTGCTCTTGCGGGCTATGATGAATCATACGGAGTCGTTACGGTTTCAAATCGACCCGATCTTTGTGAGTTTCAGTGTAACGGTGCGCTCATGGCGGCCAAACAATACCATAAGGCTCCGCTTGCTATCGCAGGCGATGTTGCATCCAAGGTTGAAGAAGGATTCTTTGACAGCGTGGAGACCGTTGCGCCCGGTTTTATCAATCTTAAGATCTCCGACAAGGCACTTCTTGAGCATGTTAAAGACATGTTCGGCGATGACAGGTTCGGATTTGAAGGGACCGGTAAAGGCAAGAAGGTTATCATCGATTACGGCGGAGCAAACGTTGCAAAGCCGCTGCATGTCGGTCATCTTCGTCCCGCCATTATTGGTGAGAGCATCAAGAGAATTCTTGCTTTTGACGGTTTTGAAGCGATCGGTGATGTACATCTTGGTGACTGGGGACTTCAGATCGGTCTCATAATCACCGAACTCAAGCGCAGAAAGCCCGATCTTCCTTATTTTGATGATTCTTTTACGGGCGAATATCCCAAAGAAGCACCTTTTACGATATCGGAGCTTGAAGAGATCTATCCTTTTGCGAGCAAGACATCCAAAGAAGACGAAGCTTACCGTGAGGAGGCAAAACAGGCTACCAAGCTTCTTCAGGAAGGTCACAGAGGGTTCAGAGCGATCTGGCAGCACATTCTTGATGTCTCAATCGAAGACCTTAAGAAGAACTATGACAATCTGAACGTTCACTTTGAGCTTTGGAAGAAAGAGAGTGACGCCAATGTTTATATTCCCGAGATCATCGAGGACTTAAAGGCCAAGGGCCTTACGAGGATCAGCGAAGGTGCACTCGTTGTGGATGTAAAAGAAGATACGGATCAGAAGGAGATGCCTCCGTGCATCCTTCAGAAGAGCGACGGAGCATTCCTTTACGCCTCAACCGATGTTGCTACCATCTATGAAAGAGAAAAGCTTTTTGATCCCGACAGGATCATCTACGTGGTTGATAAGCGTCAGGAGCTTCATTTTGATCAGGTGTTCAGGACATGTCGAAAGGGCGGCATTGCAAAAGACTCGACCGAGCTTACTTTCCTCGGTAACGGAACGATGAACGGTCCCGACGGCAAGCCTTTTAAGACAAGAGACGGCGGAGTATTGAGACTTGAGTATCTCATCAAGAGCATCTGTGACAAAGTAGCCGAAAGGATGGCCGATTCGGACATTCCTGAGGATGAAAAGAAGAAGATCAGCGATATGGTCGGACTTGCTGCCATTAAGTACGGCGATCTTTCGAATCAGGCAACCAAGGATTATATCTTTGATATCGACAGGTTCACCTCCTTCGAAGGCAATACGGGTCCTTACATACTCTATACGCTTGTCAGGATCAAGTCGCTTCTTCAAAAGCTCGGTGTTTCGGACAGTTTTGATGCGAAGGGAGCCGTTGCGTGTTCTGACTCTGTGTCGGATTCGGAGAAGAAGCTGTGGCTTTCACTCGCCGGCTTCCATGATGCGATGAGAAAGGCGGTTGATGAGATCGCACCTCATAAGATCTGCACATTCATTTACGAAACCGCGGATCAGTTCAACAGCTTCTATCATGACAACAGGATCATTTCACAGGAAGATTCTGCGATCAAGAACAGATGGACCGCACTTCTTGAACTTGTACTTGCGGTAGTCGAGAAATGCGTGGATATGCTTGGTATTGTTGTTCCCGAAAGGATGTAACTGTCAGGGTTTACGGAGATTATCATGTTTATTGGAAGGAAAGAAGAGCGTAAGAGTCTCGAATCGGTTTATGCAACCGATAGGAGCAACCTGCTTGTTCTCTACGGTAAAGAGGGAATAGGTAAGACTGCTCTTGCTCTTCATTTTGCCCAAAACAAGAAAACGATATACGAAAGGTTCCTTCCGGCCGGCGAAAGCGAACACGAAAGACTCGTAAAAGAGACATTCGACAAGATCAAAAAAGGTGACTACAAGCAGGAAGAAAAGACGATCCTGATCTTTGACGAATTCCATCACATCGAATCAAAGAACATCTACTCCGACATAACGTTTATCCTGAACAATGAGGAGACATGCGGACGTTTCATGATCCTGATGCTTTCGTCCTCGATAAACTTCGTCGAAAACAGTATGATCGAACTTGATCCCGGATTTGCATCATCGATCACCGGTATCGTGAAGATCCAGCCCATATCATTTGCCCAGATGGTTGAGTGGTTCCCGAACAAATCGGTAGAGGAATGTATCATCATCAGATCGATCCTCGGAGGGGTTCCAAAGTATCTTTCGATGTGGGACAGATCGAAAGGACTCAGGGAAAACATCATCGATCTGTTCCTCACAAGACAGGCACCTCTCATCGAAGAGCCCGAAGCGGTCCTTCGTAAAGAACTCAGAGAGCTCAGTTCCTACAACACGATCCTGATATCACTCGGACGTGGGCTCATCAAGCTGAACGACCTGTTCCTGGCGACAGGATACTCGAGAGCCAAGATAAGCGTTTATATCAAAAACCTGATCGAGATGGATGTCGTCGAAAAGCTCTTCTCGGCAAATGTCAAAAACGTCGAGAACACGATGAAAGGTCTTTACCGGATCAGTGATTCACTGCTCAGTTTCTACTACGCATTTGTCTATCCGAACATTACACGGATAGAGCTCGGAAAAGGAAGCGAGGTGTACGATGAGATCATCGGACCGGCCCTTAATTCCTACCTGCGGCCGTTCTTCGCGGATGTATGCCGTGAGTATCTCGACCTGATGTCACAGTACGGTAAGCTCGATCACGAGTACAGCCACTGGCAGACTTGGTACGGCAAGAAAGGAACGATCGATATAGTCGGCACGGATCAGAAGAACAACATGATCTGCGGAATCTGTTCCTTTGAGGACGAGATAGCGACAATCGAATCGCTGGCCGAACTTAAAGCACTTTCGATGCAGGCGGGAATCAAGAAATGCAGCTTCTGTCTTTTCGCCAAGAACGGCTTCGACAGCAGTATCGAGGAGCTGGCCGGTGCCGGTGAAGTCACAGTCGCTTCACTTAAGGATTTCTGACCCGCTGTATCTGCCCCCGGGCAGATGCTCATTGACACTTATATATATCATTGTTAAAATACATAGAGCTTTCTGAAATTGAAAAGTCCTGTGTGACTTACATAAGAGAGTTTAAAGAAGGGGATTAAGATGAAGAATTCACTTAAGAGTTTACTGAAGATTACGCTTATGTTCCTTGGACTTTGTCTGATCTTTACCGTTCAGGCGAAGGCGGATGAGGAAGAGTACGAGTATCCTCATTATGTCGGTGTTGCTACAGCCACAGTTAACGTTCGTGAGGGAGCGGGCGTCAACTTTGATCAGGTTACCGATGATTCCGGCAAGAAGATCCAGCTTTCTACCGGTGACGAGGTAGAGATCCTTGAAGAGCGTAAAGCTGATGACGGTATTATCTGGTACCATATCACCTTTACACAGAAAGGTAACACCTATACCGGATTCTCGACCAGTACTTATGTAGCCAAGGATCCCGAGAAAGTGATCACTCCTACACCCACACCTTCTCCCGAGCCTGAGGAAGAGGTTACACCCGTAGATCCCCTTGACGAACCTTCAAAGGATTCCACATCCGACCAGGAAGGCAAGAAGGCCAAGGATCCTCTCGCTGAGGACGAAGCTTCGGAAGAAGAACCCGAAGAGGAAGAAGAGAGTAAAGGAAGTATCATCTGGACTGTTGTCTGGGTATTACTTCTGCTTTCTGTCGTATTCTTTGCATTCTTTGTTGTACTTAATTACATCAGACACAGAGCACAGGGACAGCCTTCGACTCCCGCACGCAAGGTTGAGAAGCTCAAGCAGATCAACACCCAGAACAAAGACGCAGGCAGACGTGTTCCCCAGATCCGTACCACAGGCGCAAGACCCGCTCCTCAGAGCGAGCCCCGTCGTGAGGTTTATGTTAAGAGAAGAGAACCCGCACAGGATAATTTCGTACCCGCAAGTCCCGCAGATCTTGAACAGGATAATGAGGACAAGAGGATACTTCGTGAGAAGATCGAGCAGCTTCAGGAGCATGATCTTGTCAGACACGTAGTTTACGGTGAGGGCGAAGTATATGACAATTCCGATGTCAAGCTTCTTGAAGTAAGGTTCGGAAATGATATGCGTTTCCTTAAGAAAGATCAGCTTGTTAACAAGCGCGAGCTTGTTGTTTTCGATGATGAAGATCAGTCGATCGCTAAGAGACGCCGCAGAAGAGTCAACAACCAGTCAAGCAGAATTTATTGATGTTCCCGGCACATACATTTAAGAGTTTTTGGTGCAGGAACAGAGGAGTTTTATATGGGTAAGCTTTGGGGAGGCAGATTTACAGGAACTACAGACAGTCTTGTATATGATTTCAATGCCTCTATAGCATTTGACAAAAGAATGTATCGTCAGGACATTACAGGCAGTATCGTTCATGCCCGTATGCTCGGACGTTGCGGAATTATTCCGGCTGAGGACAGCGAGGCCATCGTTAAGGGACTTGAAGAGATCCTTTCTGACATTGAGTCCGGTAAAACCGTCATCGACGAAACAACAGAAGACATCCACAGCTTCGTTGAATCAGAGCTTACTTCGAGGATCGGCGATGCCGGCAAGAAGCTTCATACAGGACGCAGCCGCAACGATCAGGTTGCTCTCGATGTCAAGCTTTATGCCCGTGATTATATCGATTCGCTTGATTTAAAGCTTAAGGACCTTTTAAAAACACTTCTTACCGTTATTGAGAACAATACCGAGACATTTATGCCCGGTTTTACACATATGCAGAAGGCACAGCCCGTTACGCTCGCTCATCACATGAGCGCATATTTTGAAATGTTCAGGCGTGACAGGAGCAGGCTTTTTGATATCCGTAAGAGGATGAACCTCTGCCCGCTCGGTTCGGGCGCCCTGGCAGGTACCACGTATCCGCTCGACAGAGAGTTTGTCGCAAAAGAGCTCGGATTTGACGGACCTACCGTTAACAGTATGGATTCTGTTTCCGACAGGGATCACATCATTGAGCTTCTTTCCGCACTTTCGACGATCATGATGCATCTTTCGAGATTTTCCGAGGAGATGATCATCTGGAACAGCAACGAGTACAGGTTTGTTGAGATGTCAGATGCCTATTCAACGGGCAGCAGTATCATGCCTCAGAAGAAGAATCCCGACATCGCAGAGCTTGTAAGAGGCAAGACGGGACGTGTTTACGGAGCACTCATGTCCATGCTCACGACCCTTAAAGGTATCCCTCTTGCATATAACAAAGACATGCAGGAAGACAAAGAGCCTTTCTTTGACGCAGCCGACACCGTTCTTAATTGTGTAACACTCTTTAACGGCATGCTCTCGACTGTCATCTTCAACAAGAAGGTCATGGAAGAGAGTGCTAAGAACGGATTTACAAATGCAACAGATGTTGCCGATTATCTGGTTGTTAAGAACATTCCTTTCAGAGATGCACACAGGATTGTCGGAGAGCTTGTACTTCTCTGTATTGACAAAGGATGTGCACTCGATGATCTGACACTTGATGAGTTTAAGAAGTACTCGCCGGTCATCGAAGAAGATATATACGAAGCTATCTCCATGAAGACATGCGTTATGAAGCGCTGTACAAAGGGAGCTCCGGGACCGGACGTCATGAAAGATGTCATCGGTGAATATAAGCGTTATCTCGCAGATTAAAGATCGGACAGATTTTGATCCAGGGGGAGCCTATGAACAAAAGAAACGATACTCAGGTAATGATCCTTAACAAGCAGTACACTTTGTCGGGCTTTGAAAGCGACGAGTACCTTCAGCGTATTGCTTATCTGATCAACAGCATGTACGACGAAGTCAAGAAGATGGATGTATACAAATCCATGGATCTTGAGACGAAGCACATTCTGCTTTGCATCAACCTCGCTGACGAGTACTGTAAGATCAAGACCAGAAACGATGAGCTCAAGAACGATATAGATCGTCATGCGGACGAGATCGGGGCTTTAAGACGGGAGATCATCGACCTCAAGGCCAAGCTCGACCTGGCTGCAAAAGAACGCGAACAGCTCAAAGAAAAGATAGTTGAAGAACAGAAAAAGATCGTCAAGCTCGAGACTGAGCTCACGGCAGAGAAGAAGAACAAACGTTAGAGTAAATATGTTTTTAAGGATGGGCACTTAAATGTGCTCATTCGTGTTGTTTAAGGATTATCGGTACAGAAGGGAGTAGATCTCTATGACAGAATTATTGGCACCTGCGGGGTCTGTGGAGGCTCTGAAAGCAGCAATAAATGCCGGCTGTGACGCCGTATATATCGGCGGCAGGATGTTCGGCGCACGCGCTTATGCCAATAACCCGGATCGCGACGAACTTCTGGGTGCGATCGATCACTGTCATCTTTTTGATAAAAAGCTTTATCTCACAGTCAATACACTTTTAAAGAACGACGAGCTCTTTGACAGTCTTTATGATTTCCTTAAGCCATACTATGAAGAGGGTCTTGACGGCGTGATCGTTTCCGATCCCGGTGTAATGAAGGCTGTTTCTCTTTTGTTCCCCGGGCTTCCGATTCACATCAGTACTCAGGCTTCCGTAACGACAGCGGAAGGTGCACGGGTCATCTGCGGGCTTGCAGACGGGATTACGAGAGTGGTCCCTGCTAGGGAGCTTTCGATAGAAGAGATCGAGCTCTTTAAAAAGAGTACCGATCTTGAGGTAGAAGTGTTTGTTCACGGTGCCATGTGTGTATGTTATTCGGGTCAGTGTCTTATGAGTTCCCTCGCCGGTGGCAGAAGCGGCAACAGAGGTCGCTGCGCCCAGCCCTGCCGTAAGAACTATGATACAGGTGTAAACGACTCGTTTATCCTGTCCTGTAAGGACATGTGCACGATCCCCGCGATAGGCCGTCTGATGCGTGCCGGGGTGGATTCTTTTAAGATAGAAGGCAGGATGAAATCTCCGATCTATGTTGCCGCTACGGTTGCCGCGTACAGAAAGTATATGGATATCGCAGCCGAACAAGGTGACAGGTATGAGGAGTACTTAAAGCTTCACAAAAAAGAGCTGGAAAATGATGTGGAGATACTTCGTGAGATATACAACCGGGGCGGATTCTGTACCGGATTTATGCTCGGAGAAAAGAATCTTATCTGCTCCGACAAAGCTTCGCATAACGGTGTGGCTGTCGGCGCTGTAACAGGCGTTTCCGGACGTGAGGCAACTATAACGTTTGATAAGAACATCAACCACGGCGATGTACTTGAGATCAGGCGTGACGACGGCTCTTCACTTTACGAATACACATCGGGTAACGATCTGACAACCGGGAGTACAAGCAGTATACTCGTTTCAAAGGGGCAGAAGGCAACTGTCGGACAGCGTGTTTTCAGAGTGAGGAATAATGTCGTCATTGATGATATAAGCGTTCGCTTCGTGGAAGGATCGATAGGACGCAAGATCGGGCTCAGGTTTGAAGCGGGTCTTATGAGGCCGCTTGAGCTTTGTGCTTTTGCCATGGATGACCCGGAAGAGCTTCGGGTAACGGTGTGCGGCGCATCACCCGAAGCAGCCAAAACAGCTTCGGCGGATGTCGAAAACATCAGAAAGCACCTCTGCAAAACAGGAGATTCATGCTTTGAGATAGAGAGTACCGATATCAGGATAGAGGATGGTCTGTTTATCCCTGTCGGAGTATTAAATACACTGAGGCGTGAGGCGTTTGAAGCTCTTGAACGCAAGATAGTGAGCAGATTTAGGCGCGAAGATAGTTCTGTAGATGCCGAAAAAGTGCTTAAAGAACTATCAGACATAAATTCGATCGACGAAAGGACGATACCCGATCTTTCTGACAGATCCTGCGACTCCGACGTAAGTGAAAAAAAGGAACCTGACCTGCATGTTCTTCTTTACTTTGAGGAAAAACTCGAACCGGTCCTCAAAGAAAAAAGAGTAAAAAGAATTTACCTTCCCATGCAGGGATTTCGTGATACGGAAAGTGCAGTAAAGAGATTAGAACTACTTGCTCAAAGACTCGGAGAGGAAGGACGCGAGCTTTTTATTGCACTGCCTTACATCTGCAGATCGGAAACTCTCAGATCCATCAAAGGCTCGGGGATCATAGAAAATCTTTCGAAATACTGTGGTTTCCTTATCAGAAACAACGAGGAACTCAGTCTTTTTGAAGACAGAAATGATGCAAGGATAATACTTGATCATACGATGCACGTATTTAACAGAGTCTGCGCAGAGCTTTACGGTTATGATTTTACATACAGTCCGGAGCTTAATAAGGAAGAACTTACGAGCTTTTGGAGTCATTCACGTGGAGATTTTGCGGATTTTGGAAAACCTTTGAACGGAGAGCTTATAGTATACGGCAGACTGCCTCTCATGCAGACAGCTCATTGCGTCTACAGAAACGAAGGACTCGAGTGCCTGGCGGGCAGGAATACAGGCAGCATCGGGGAGAGTTTTTTAAAGCTTAAAGACAGTAAGGGATATGTGTTCCCTGTCATCAGGAGATGCGATTACTGTACGAACATCATCCTTAACAGCTCTGTTCTTGACCTGCGCGAGCTAAAGAGTGAAACAGAAGAGATAGCACCGGCGTCGGTCAGATACGAGTTCACAACGGAATCGATCGATACGATCGCCAATGTTTTAAACGGTGCGGGAGAAGACGGAGTAGAATATACTTTCGGTCATTTCAGAAGAGGCGTACTTTGAAAACTTGCAAAAACCGCGAATAATTGTTATACTACAAAACAGTTTTGTTACACCAAAACCGCACCCATGTCAAAGAAGAACATATTTCTTCGATGAGAGGAGGATGTGCCATGGTTGATGCAACGAGCTGTGGTGGTGTAGTCATATTTCGAGGCAGGATACTTCTTCTGTATAAGAATTTCCGTAACAAATACGACGGATGGGTACTGCCTAAAGGAACAGTAGAACCGGGTGAAGAACATGAACAGACGGCTCTCAGGGAAGTAAAAGAAGAAACAGGAGTTGACGCTCAGATCGTGTCTTTTATTGACACGAGCAGGTATACTTTCAATGCGTCTGATTCGGTTATTTCAAAAGAAGTTCACTGGTATCTTATGATAGCTGACAGCTATTACAGCAAGCCTCAGAAAGAGGAGTATTTTTTCGATTCGGGATATTATAAGTATCATGAAGCGGTACATCTCTTAAAGTTTGTTAACGAAAGAGAGATCCTGCAAAAAGCATACGCAGAATATCAGAGACTCAGAAAAAGTCACCTTTGGGGTAAAAAACATGACGAAGACCGGTTGGCTTAACCCAACCGGTCTTTACTTGGAAAACATGATCAGTTATGTCTGGGGTGGTTCTTAACGATCATCGCGGCATTTGTGATCTCGGTGATGATCGCGATGTCGAATGTATTACTGAGGGAGTCGATCTTGGAAAGAAGCTCGCCGTTGTTGGTAGCAACATATTTGGGATGAAGTCTGTTGAGAGTATAGCAGAGGATGTCTGTTCTGCAGATATCGCAGGTGCAGCATCCGAGTTTATCGGCCATTTTGTCAAATTTGTGGGCAACTATGTCCTCCATGAGGTTTTTGATTGTGATCGCCATTACGACTTCCTCCTCTTAGTTAATTCATTTAACATTTAGATTATAGATTAAGTTTATGAAATCTACAAGGAGAAAATCCTTATGAAGATCAAATTTGAAGTGTCCATCACATTGAAAGAAACGATCCTTTACGCCATATCGGGAGTACTGACCACTCTCGTTAATTTCTCGGTATCTTACCTGCTCTACAACATCTGCGGCGTGAACGAGAACATTACGAATGCTTTGGCATGGGTTGCTGCCGTGGTATTCGCATTTTTCGCCGCACATGTCTTTGTGTTTAAGACCTCCGGGAAGAACGGCGCAGAAAAAATGACTGTGCTTAATCGATTCTTCATGTTTGTTATCGGAAGGATCTTTACCCTGATAGTTGAGCTTGCGGCCACATTTATCTTTGTAACCAAGATGGAAGCCGACTTCTGGATCATTAAAGTAACCATTTCGGCGCTGATAATTATTTTGAATTATCTGATCTCGAAGTTTATCGTGTTCAAAAAGAAACCGGTACAGATAGAAGAAGCAGACGATTAGTACAAGAAAGGATATCCCGATGACAAAAAAGGCAGTTATCAAAAAAGGAGAAGGACGTTATCTCAAAAAGGGCGGACTGTGGCTCTATGACAATGAGATTTCAGAGATCGTCGGAGACCCTTCGGACGGAGACATCATTGAAGTTGAAGATTTTGACGGCTTCTTTATGGGCATGGGATTTATCAACCGACATTCCAAGATCATTATCAGAATGCTCACGAGACGCACAAAGATCGATGATCTTGATGCGCTTATGGCAGAACGTGTCAGGGATGCATGGGAACACAGGAAAAGAGTTGTTGATACAAGTTCATGCAGGATCATTTTTGCCGAATCAGATTATCTGCCCGGTATTGTCGTAGACAAATTTGAAGATGTGCTTGTTGTGGAATCTCTTGCACTGGGGATAGATCTCTTAAAGGACAGGATCATAAAGTTTTTGAAAGAGGTACTTGCAAGCGACGGCATATGCATTAGGGGAGTTTTTGAAAGAAGCGAGTCAAATCTTCGTCGTCTTGAAGGAATGAAGCCTTTTAAAGGATTTATCGGACCCGAGTTTGACAACGAGATAGAGATCACTGAAAACGGTGTAAAATATATTGTTGATGTGATGGACGGACAGAAGACCGGGTTCTTTCTTGATCAGAAGTACAACAGGCAGGCTGCCGGAAGGCTCTGCAAGGGAGCAAGGGTTCTCGACTGCTTTACTCACACCGGTTCGTTCGCTCTCAATGCCGCGCTCGGCGGTGCAGAGAGTGTTATCGGCCTGGACATTTCACAGTTCGCTATCGATACGGCGACCAGAAACGCAGTTCTTAACGGAGTGGGAGACAGGGTATCCTTCAGATGCATCGACGTGTTTGAAGAGCTTCCGAGACTGTACGAAGAAGGTGAGAGATTTGATGTTGTGATACTCGATCCTCCCGCATTTACAAAATCGCGCGACTCGGTCAAGAATGCCGTCAAAGGGTATAAGGAGATCAACCTTCGAGGAATGAAGCTCCTTAATGATAAAGGTTATCTCTGCACTTGCACCTGTTCTCATTTTATGGATAGTGCGCTTTTCCTTGAGACCGTGTGTAAAGCCGCAAAGGATGCACATAAGCGTCTGAGACTCGTAGAGCAGAGAGCACAGTCACCCGATCATCCGATAGTCCTCGGCATGGATGAATCATCGTACCTGAAGTTTCTGATATTCCAGGTTTATGATGAGAAATAGGCTAGTATAACGGACCTTAAATAACTGGACCAAATGCTTGCCTGCTTATCCCGATAGCACATGCCTGAAAGCCTCAACGTAGCCCGCTACGCCTACGTTTTCAGGCAAGTACTCTCGGGCAAGCAT
>JAEEQC010000008.1 GCA_016285135.1 Lachnospiraceae bacterium | reverse complement strand
ACCATACCTTTAACAACCTTCTGCCAGTTCTGGTCGACACCCATGATCGACATACCGAGGTTGATAACACCCATGAGCGTTGCACCGATGATAACGCCCGGAACCGTTCCGATTCCGCCGTATGCCGAAGCACCACCGATGAAACATGAGCCGATGGCATCCATCTCGTAGTTCTGGCCGTATGAAGGCTGCGCAGATGTAAGACGGGCGATGGTTACCATACCCGCGAGAGCGGCAAGGAATCCCATGTTGGTGTAAGCAAGGAAGTACACTTTGTTGGTGTTGATACCCGAAAGCTTAGTAGCCTTCTCGTTACCGCCCACAGCGTAGAAATAACGACCGACACGTGTATTGGATGTTATGTAATGGTAAACAAGAATAACGACCGCAAGCCAGATAAGAACCGTCGGAATACCTTTATAAAGCGAAAGGCCTACCCCAAAGACAACTATGACTGCCGAAATAATGCAGTTCTTTACATAGAACGCAAGAGGCTTCTCAACATCAAATCCCTTTTTGATCCTTACATTTCTCTTGTGTATCTGCATCACTATGAAGATGATCGCTGCAATTATCGCAATAGCAAGACAGGTAAGGTTTATTCCTTCAACCCCAAACAGGTCGGGGATATAGCAATTGGCACCACCACCGAAGGCAAATATAAAGTCTTCTTTGTCGCCGATAGACACTGTCTGTCCGTCAAGAACAACGTTACTGAGTCCTCTGAAGGCCAGCATACCCGCAAGTGTGACAATAAAAGGAGGTATACGAACAAATGCGATCCAAAAGGCCTGGAATGCACCGATAAGGATACCGAGCAGGAACATGATAAGGACAGTCAGATACATATTGACATGTAAATGTACCATGAGTTCCGCACCCACGGCTCCAACGAAGCAGACGACCGATCCAACCGAAAGATCGATGTTACCGCCGGTAAGGATACAGAGTAACATACCTGTAGCCAGGATGAACACGTAAGCATTCTGCGAGATCAGGTTGCTTATATTCTGCGGAAGCATTATCCTTCCCTGTGTCATGATTGCGAAGAAGATGACAACCAGGGCAAGGACGATGATCATAGCATATTTCTTAATGAAATCCATCGTTTGAATTCTATTTTTCATTTTTCCCTCTCTTTCTTTAGCCGGCCACGCTGAGGATATGTGACATGATCTTTTCCTGAGTGGCGTCTTTTCCGTTCATCTCCGCAACGATCCTGCCCTCACTCATGACGTAGATACGATCGCACATACCGAGGATCTCGGGCATTTCCGATGAGATCATGATAACCGACTTTCCTTCAGCCACAAGCTTGTTCATAAGACAGTAGATCTCGTACTTTGCACCTACATCGATTCCTCTTGTCGGCTCATCAAGAATAAGAACCTCGGGATCCGCGAACATCCACTTTGCAAGAAGCACTTTTTGCTGGTTTCCTCCGCTTAAGTTTCCCACATTCTGCTCAACTGTCGGACACTTGGTGGACAGTTTTTCCTTATACTCAACAGCCACCGCATATTCCTTGTCTTTATCAATAACACCGTGTTTGCTGACCGAATCAAGATTTGCTATCGTTGTATTGATCTTGATCGAGCTGGAAAGGATAAGTCCGTTACCTTTTCTGTCCTCGGTTACATAAGCAAGTCCGTTTTTGATAGCCTTAGCGGCGCTGTCCAGTTCAACTTTTTTTCCATTAATGAACAATTCTCCGGAAATGTCCACTCCGTAGCTCTTTCCGAAAAGGCTCATGGCAAGCTCCGTACGGCCTGCACCCATAAGTCCCGAAATACCGACGATCTCACCCTTCCTGACATTTAGGCTCACATCATTGACAACCTTACGCTCATTATAAATCGGATGATAAACGTTCCAGTTTTTTACTTCGAGTACTACATCACCGATACTTGGCTCACGCTTCGGGAAACGATCCGAGAGTTCACGTCCGACCATTCCTTTGATGATCCTCGTTTCCGACATATCATCAACACCCTTTACAAGTGTTTCGATGGTAGCCCCGTCTCGAAGGATAGTCGCCTTGTCGGCTACATAAGCAACCTCATTAAGCTTATGAGAAATGATGATGGAAGTAAGGCCGTGCGTCTTAAAGCTGAGAAGCAGGTCGAGAAGTGCCTTCGTATCATCCTCATTTAGCGAAGCCGTGGGCTCGTCAAGGATGAGAAGTTTGGCATTCTTAGCGAGTGCCTTTGCAATTTCTACAAGCTGCTGCTTTCCGACACCTATATCTTTGATCAATGTCTGCGGGCTGTCCTTAAGACCTACCATCTTAAGGTATTTCGCCGCAAGCTCATTTGTTTCGTTCCAATTGATTTTGAAGCTTCTTCCTCTTTCGTTGCCGAGGAACATGTTCTCGGCGATAGTCATGTAAGGAATGAGTGCCAACTCCTGATGGATTATGACTATACCCATTCTTTCACTCTCTTTAATGTCATGAAACTCACAAACCTTGCCGTCGTAGACAATATCTCCCTCATATGTTCCGTAAGGATATATTCCCGAAAGAACATTCATGAGTGTTGACTTTCCTGCGCCGTTCTCTCCGACAAGGGCATGAATCTCCCCTTCTTCTACCTGAAAATTCACATCATCAAGTGCTTTTACGCCGGGGAATGTCTTGGTTATGTTCTTCATTTCCAGCAATATCTTAGCCAATTTTATTCCTCCTCTTTGGAAGCGCTATTATGCGCTTCCGATTCCTCGCCCAAAATTCAAACGAAGTAGTAGGCGTGATACTCCAACCTTGAAAACCGGCAGACAGAACTAGTCGCCTGCCTGCCGGTTAACTTTTGTTAATTATGAGTCTGTTTCAAAGATTACTTAAGTTCTTCTGCCTTATAGTATCCGGACTCAACAAGAAGCTTCTCGTAGTTGTTAACGTCAGCGAATACGGGCTCGCAGAGGTACGAAGGAACTATAAACTTACCATTGTCATAATCTGTTGTGTTGTTGATGGGAGGCTCGCCACCCTTAAGGATAGCGTCAACCATCTCTGTTGTCTTTGCAGCAAGATCACGTGTATCCTTGAAGATGGACATCGACTGCTTGCCGTTGATCATATTCTTAACGTTTGCGATATCACAGTCCTGACCGGTAAGGATGGGATACTTTCCGTTGTAGCTGTTTGCAAGAGCGTTTGCAACACCAAGTGCTGTAGAGTCGTTGGAAGCCATAACAGCGTCAAGCTGTGTTCCGTCAGCGTAGTTGGAAGCGATAAGAGCCTCAAATCTGGACTGAGCATTATCAGTTTTCCAATCCTGAGTAGCTACCTGCTCGAAGGATGTCTGACCTGACTTAACAACGAGTGTACCGTTGTCAATGTACTTCTTAAGAACACTCATAGCGCCCTCAAAGAAGATGTGAGCGTTGTTATCATCGGGTGAACCTGCGATAAGCTCGATATTGAAGGGGCCTGCATTGCTCTTGAGACCGAGCTGATCCTCGATGTACTGACCCTGCTTAACACCAACCATGAAGTTATCAAATGTTGCATAGTATGTAACAGCGTCTGTGTTCATGATAAGGCGGTCATATGCGATAACCTTAACGCCTTTTTCCTTAGCTGTTGCAAGAACTGTTCCGAGTGAGTTTCCGTCGATGGAAGCGATAACAAGAACCTTACATCCGTTGGAGATCATGTTCTCGAGCTGGTTAACCTGATTGTCAGCAGTACCGTCTGCGAACTGAAGATCTACTTCATAGCCCTTCTTCTCAAGCTGTTCCTTCATGTTGGAACCATCCTGATTCCATCTCTGAAGTGACTTGGTAGGCATTGAAACACCAACCTTGTTTCCTGACGATGACGAACCGCAGGCGGTAAGCATCGAAACTACCATTGCAAGGCAAAGTAATAAACAAAGAGCCTTTTTCATAATATTTAAACCTCCCTTTTGGTAAGTGGGTATACATATGCAGACACCGTGTCTGCATCGCTACAAACGCATAATAACATAACGTTTATAGTAATATCTTTTTATCTACAGCATATTTTTTACCAGTTTTGTGAGTTAAGGTTCCTAACACATAGCACATTTTTGCTTATCCTAATCATTTATTGCTATTGCGTATTTCTCTTTATCACATATGCCCTGTTACATAAAAATCTATTGCTTTTTGCCCCGAATTTTACTATTATTAACATAACTATTTATTGGAGGGTTACAAATGAAAACAACACATTGTTCCAATCTTCTCAAATACATCCTTATGGTGCTCTCGTTCCTGCTGATCTTCGCCTGCCTCTTTCCCTTTTATAAGGTAGATGTTGATGAGCTCACAGAGACGGACGAAGCAGCCGCTACTCTTATCATTAACGAAATCAGCACATAAGTTGACCCCGAAGACAACTCCAGCAACGTACGTTTCAACGGCAACATCGGTGTTCTCAACACCATCACCGGCAGCACCGGAGACGTTCAGTCGGGTACACTTTCATTCTATACATACGTGCTCCTGTTCATTCCCATCCTCATGTTCGTAGCTTTCTTCCTTTGGAGATGGATTTCGGACACCGTTACGGGCATCATCGTTGCGATCCTCGCAGTGATCGAGTTTACATTTTCACTTCTCGTGGGCGGAGCAGCTACAAGCGCGTACAACGCAGCATTCCCCACACTCGCATCGTATGACGTTCTGAGATCGACTCTCATGCTCACGATCACCACTGTAGCTTCGGCCGTGATCTTCGCACTTTCGATCTTCCTTGCTCTTTGGAACACGATCTTTGCAGTAAAGGGTGCACCTGCCAAGGCAGCAGAATGATCAAATAGAATGATCAAGTAAAGCGTTCAAAAACAGATCCCCTTACCGGTTGACCGGCAAGGGGATTTTTTATGGCATCAGTTCAGGTACGTTGAGGTATACGTCCTCTTTCAGATGGAACCCGCTGCCGATGATCACTTCATTCATGTTGTCCTTCGTCACGCTGATCGGCTCCATCGCTATGTAGGGAACATTGTAGGTTCCGTCATTTATCTTGGTGACATCATCATCTTCAAGCTTCTCGCCCTTGGCAAGAGCGATGGCACACGATGCCGCTCTTTTCGCCAGCTTTTCAACAGGCTTGTAAACCGTCATGAGCTGGGTGCCTTCGACGATCCTCTGGCAGGCCTCAAGGTCTGCGTCCTGACCGACAACGCTCATCGTTCCCGCGAGCCTCATCTCGGCAAGTACGGGGATCACCGCTCCCGCGATCGTATCGTTTCCGCACATGATACCGGAAGCATTCTTAATGAGCGGCTCGTTGTTGTAGACGTACTCCGATGCAAGCTCCGCCTTCCAGTTGTCGGCATGCATCCGGCCCTCGACCGTGATACCCTTTTCTTCGCAGACATCAAGGAATCCCGTTTCAAGAAGCGAAACGTTGTTGTCCTTGGGTGATCCGCCGAGCATCACGACACTTCCGAGCGGCGGGGACATCGCGCCGTACAACGCTTCTGCCATCATACGGCCTACCTTTTCGTTATCGAATGAGATGTAGAGATCGACCGCCGAATCATTTAAGAGTCTGTCGTAAGCGATGACCTTGATGCCGGCCTTGCGGGCATCGGCCACTACCTCCGAAAGGCTGCCCGAATCGATACAGATGATGACGATAACATCCATCCCCGACTCGATAAAGTACTCTATCTGCTCTTTCTGCTTGTCAACGTCGCCGTTGGCACTCTGGACATTGACCTGTGCTCCGAGCTCCTTGGCTGTCGAAACAAAGACATCCCTGTCACGCTGCCAGCGTTCGATAACGAAAGAGTCAAAGCTCATTCCGATCTTCACGGAGTCTTCCTTTTTGTTGTCCGATTCCTCCACGGGCGTCTCGGGTTTGCCGCAGCCCGTAAGGCAAAGGGCGGCAGCTATCAGAAGCGCGATAATCCGTTTCATGACGTCTTCCCCTCTCTGTACTCGGTGGGTGTGACACCGATGTTCTTCTTAAAGGACCGGCTGAAATAATTGGGGTCCTGGTATCCTATCATCGAACAGATCTCCTTCATGCTGTACCTGGGATTCAAGAGCAGCTCTCTTGCATGCTCCATCCTGACACCCGTGAGGTATTCGATGAAGTTCTCGCCCGTTTCCTCCTTAAAGAGTCTGCTGAAGTAGTAAGGGCTTATATCAACCGCTCTCGATACGTCCTCAAGCGAGATGTTGCGGCTGTAGTTGTCACGGATATAGTCCTTGGCCATGTCGACCACGCTCAGGGTTTTCTCGACACGCTTGTTCTCGATGTTGACACATGCTTCGCCGATCTTGTGCACGAACCATTCCCTGAGTTTCTCGACATGATCCGTCTCAAGTACCTCGGGGAGGTAATCGTGTCTCGATTCAAAGCGGTATGTCATACCGCCGTTCTCATAGGCAAGTTTCTCGGCAAAGAGGACGAACTCGATGATCTTGAGCCTGATGTCGTTGATGTCGGCCTCCTTCATCCATTCAAAGAAATTGTCCGCCTCTCTGACAGCTCCGTCCCTGTTCCCGCGTTTTATCTCTTCAAAAAGACGGTTCTCGGTCTCGACGGGGTAGTCGTCCGTGTAATCGCATCCGATGGGCAGGTCGTCGGCATGTGCCACGCTTCCTGTAGTGAAAAGGAGCGCCTTGACAGCCTCGTTATACGAATCGGACATAATGTTTATGGGCCTGACTCCGCCGATGCCGATACGCAGACGGATCCCGAATTTTCTTCTGATGGTGTGAACGATCTCTCTGACCCTGTCGATAAGGGAAGTACGCTCGTTGTACTCCACCTTTGTGCCTTCGTGGGGTACAAGCACCGCGATCTTGTTGGACATCACCGTTCCGACCGCGCAGTCAAATGTGTCCTTGAGGAGGTCGCGGATCTCCTTGTAATTACGGAGCATCCTGACACTGCTGCCGGCAGCGTTCGTCATGTGACTTCCTTCCTGATCGTCACCGCAGATGATGACCATCATGAACGCATGATCCGTTTTGATATCGAGGAGTGACCTGTAGCTTTCGATGTCTTCCTCGAAGTATTCTTTAAAAAGAATGTTGTATATAAGACCACTCTCGAGGATCGGCACAACCGTCTCGAGCTTTTCTTTTATTATGAGGTCCTCGCTTCTCTTGCGGCGCTCGTCGCTGACCTGGTCCATGGCCATATGCAGGATGGAGATCATCCTCTCCCTGTTCATGGGCTTTGTGACGTACTCGAGTACTCCGAGCTTTATAGCTTCCTGCGCGTAATCGAATTTATCGTATGCGGACATAACGATAAAGATGACCGAAGAATTCGTCCTTCTGATCTCTCGCATCGCGTCGATACCGTTGATACCGGGCATCTGAATGTCCATGATCGCGATATCGGGCCTGAAGCTCTCGGCAAGCTCGATAACGCTCCTGCCCGTCTTTGCGGTTGCGATCTCGCACTCCGTTCCGAATTCCTTTTCGATGATGAACCTGAGTGAATCGATCACGATCCCTTCGTCATCCGCCAGCATTATCTTGTACATAACAACCTCTTTCACAGTGTGTTTTTTCGGTTCCGTCATACATACGGAGAAATGTCGAGCTGTCTTGTTCTCCGGTTCGGTTCCGTCATACGTCCAGATAAATGTCGAATCTTGTTCCTTTTCCTTCACCCTCGCTCGTTATCGAGACAGGGTCGCTCTCACCCGTAAACAGCCTCAGTCTGGCAATAACATTGTCGAGTCCGATCCCGCCGCCCGAAGACTTGGGGTCGGTCTTTAGGCTTCCGTTGAGGATGTCGTTTATGGTCTCCTGCGAAAGGCCCCTTCCGTTGTCGCTGATACTCACGCAGACAATGTCGTCGATCCTGAATACCTCGAGACTGATCCTGCCTTCTCCGAGCATCTCCCTGATACCGTGGTTGACACAGTTCTCGACGATCGGCTGAAGGATCATGCTCGGCATGGGAGTGTCGAGCACCGACTCGTCAAGCTTCTTTTCATACTTGATATCACCGCTGAAACGAACGTTCAGAATGTAGATGTAGTTGTCAATGAGCTCAACCTCTTCGCGGATCGTAACGATCTCCGATCCTTTCTTGACATTGTAACGGAAGAAGTTCGCCACGTGTTCGATGTAGCCGTTCGTCTTGTCGGCGCCTTCCATCATCGCGAGCTGCGCTCCCGCGTTCAGCGTGTTAAAGAGGAAGTGCGGATTGATCTGCGCCTGAAGGTACTTGAGCTGTGCCTCCTTAAGATGCGCCTGCATGAGCAGCTCGTTCTCCCTGAGTCTTCGCTCCGCCGCGGAGCTTTCCCTGAGCCTGTCGATGTAATCCCTGATGCTGACCGTCATCTGGTTAAAGGCCTCCGTAACGACACCGACCTCGTCGTTATTGACAACCTCGAGCGGAGAGATGTCGAAGTTTCCGCGTCCCACCTCGCCCGCCTTCTCCGTAAGGTTCTGGAGGGGCCTGATAACAGCGAGCGTAAGTCTCGTAACGACGATGATATTTCCGGCGATAACAAGCGCAAGGACAAGGTTACTCGTCATCTCGAAACGACGGAACGCCGAAAGCAGCTTGGTGTAGTTGTCGGAGTTCTCGGCGAACTGTTCGTTGTTAAGGCTGTATATCGCTGATTCGATGTAGTCAAAGAGTCGCGTGGCGTTCTCATATTTGAGGCGGTACTTCTCAACATTTCGTCCACGCTTATATTCAATGGTCAAGTTGACCTCATCTATGTACTTCTGGCACATCCTCTTGATACTTCTCTCCATACGGGTAAAGGGTAGAGAAGAGATGTCGTCGTCGAGCTGCGCCACGAGATCCCTGAACTCCTGCTCGCTACTGAAGTACTCGGTCAGAGTGTCACTTGTCTTGTTGTTGAGGTACTCGGTCATGTTGTCCTGAACACGTGTAATGGAGCCCATGAGTTCTTCAAGGAAAAGATTGTCCTTAAATACCGCATCCATCCTGTCCGAAAGGTTGTTGATGGCGAACATCAGGACCACGTTGACAATAAGGATCAGCACGTTGGCCAGAAGTGAGATGCCGACCATCTTGTTCTTGAGCGAGATCCTGCGAAGGAAGCTGTCACTTTTCATCAGGCACCTCCTTCTTCAGATACTTCGAAACGTTCAAAGAATCTATGAGCAGTGAGTCGGCCGTAATATACTGGCTCGTGAGTCCGTACTCGATATACTCGGAAAGTGCCTCCACACAGGAGCTTCCGAGCTGCTCGGTGTCTATGGAGATGGTGGCTTCGATAACACTTCTGTCGATAGCGTTCAGGATCGCGGGTGAATCATGATACCCGAGCACGGTGATAACACCGACCTTGTTGTAATCGACTACTGTCTGATATGCGCCCGTAGTCTCGGTCTCCGAGAGGCAGACTATGATATCGGGGTTATAGGCGTCAGGGCCGAAAACAAGCTCTCTTACACCTTCCTGAGTTGAAAAAGCGTTGGAGTCATCGATCTGAACAAGTGAGATGTCGACCTTTCTGTCACCCGTATATCCCTGCAAAACTCCGGCCTCGACGGTTTCCTGGATCCCCATGCACAGGATGTTCTGACCCGATGCCTCTGTGTAGCCGTTAACCAGTACGGCGACTCTGACGGGTTCCTCGGACTGCGGAGCGCGCCCCGCAAGCCTGACGATCAGGTTCCCGTACTCACGGCCGATATTGTAGTTACTGATACCGACAAAACTGCACCGATCCGAAGAGGGACAGTCCGACATGAGCGTCACGACAGGGATCCCGCTCTCGGTCGCAAGAGAGATAAGTTCACGCATCTCCTCGCTTTCATCCGCAACGACTATGATCCCGTCGACCGACTCTGCGACGGCTATCCTGAGCTGGTCCTCACGCGAATACTGCCTGAGCATGCTCTTGCCGAGCATCTCAACATAGATCCCCTGTTGTTCGGCGATCTTGTGCGCACTTTCATAAACCTCGTTCCAGAAAGAAGATTCCCGGTCGGGGACTATCATCGCGTAGTATCTGTCATAAAGCTTTTCTGTCTCGGGATCGTCGACATAGGTGAGATAATTTAAGAATATGATGAACATAACGGCCACCGTGGCCAAAAAGAACACGGTAACGATGACGCTGGTCGGTATTCGCAACTTCTTTGCGCCTTCTTTAGCTTCGTTACCGCTCTTCTTTTCGCTCATGTGGCCGGCTCCTGTATCTTTAGAATACGTATGACATATCGTGTGTCTGGTTGATCAAGGGTACCCATGTTTCGTAATCAACTATTCCGTCGGGCTCGAGTCCGTTGTCAGCCTGGAATTGCTTTACGACTTCCGCAAGGTCGTTGTCATACTTCTTGCCCGACTGTTTTTTCAGGTAACCGAGTTTGACGAGACGACCTCTGAGGTTCTGCACCACGTTCGCCTTGGCTGTCTTTCCGACCTCAAGCACGGGGAAAGGCTCGTCCGACTCGTACTGTAAAAACTCAAGTCCGAAATACTGGAAATGCATGGTGTCGGAGCAGATATCAAACTCTCCGCCCCAGTTCCATCCCCAGGACTTGAACACTTCTATCACTTCATCGGAGATGCAGAACGGATTGCTCTTGTCACGCAGGTCGTTGCCCTTTCCGACATAAAGATCATTGTCGTAGTCGCCGTTGTTGATATCGATCGCAACACCGAACGAATGCGCCGAAAGGATCGGTGAATTGACAAGACCGGCACCGCCGACCTTTCTGTACATAAAGCCCACAAGATAATTGATCGGGAACTGCTCCTCAAGCAGGAAGATATCGCTGAAGATGCACTTCACGCTGTCAGCGAGCACCTCGTTGATCGTGATCTTGCCGGTTGTGGCGGTGCGGTTTCCCGACTTGTCCATAACCCAGTAAGGTACGTCAAAAGTAGACATGCGCTTCGAAGCGACACCCTCACTCGGGTACCACTCCGGCTTGTCTGTCATAGTGTAGACCTTGTAGTCACTTCCTGTGATAAAGTTGTATCGTGCGTCGTTACTCTCGAGAGGTATCGACAGGGCATTTGCCACTGTCTCCTCATCATAGTACTGCCTGCTCGTGACAAGCAACTTTGCGACCTTTTCGGGTACATCTGCGGGGACATCCTTTTGTTCTTCTTCCGTTCCCTCTTCAACCAACAAATCCTCTCCCGTTTCCCCTTCGGGCTGCACCGGTTCCGTCTCGTCCTCTTCCGTAACGGAAACATCACCCCCTGTGACGAATGCGACTTCGGTCGCAGGCTCGTCAACAATGCTTTCGTCCGGAACATCTTGAGTACCGACGGGCTCAGATTCTTCACCCTGTACCTCCGGCACCGCGGTTTCAACCTCCACCGCCACTGCCGGATCGTTCTCATAGGTCGCAGCTTCTGTGTTCACCGGTTCCCACGCGCTCGTTCCGATCGTCCCGTACGCAAGTATCAGCGCCATAAGGACAGAAACGAGTGAGACCAATGCCTTCTGCTGTGACTTCACCCTATTCATTTGTCTGTTTTAGTCCTTTCCCGGTCAGATCATAAACTGACCGATCGTTTCAAATAATTCTTTTTCCGCTACCGGCTTGAGAAGCTGCGAATTCATGCCTCCCTGCGTCGAGCGCTCGATCTCGCTCTGAGAAGTGTTGGCCGAAAGCGCGATGATCGGGATGATCTGCGCATCCGTCCTTCCGCTGCCGCGGATCCTTCTTGAAGCTTCGATACCGTCCATGACGGGCATCTGCACATCCATAAGTATCATATCATAATAAAACGGATCGTGGGACATATACATATCAAGAGCCTCACGGCCGTTGATCGCACTGTCCGAATCAAGCCCCCTGTACCCGAGCATGGTGGCAAGGATCTCTCCCATGAGGACATTGTCCTCGGCGATAAGGATCCTTCTGCCGATATACATCTCACTTGCCTCACTCGCCTGCTCGATCTCCTCCCTGTCCTGAACCGCAGGCTTGTCGACATTGATTCTCGCGGGGATTATGAACACAAATTCCGTCCCGCTGCCGACCTGTGAAAAGACATCCATCGTTCCGTGCATGAGGCGGATGAGGTGCTTGGCTATAAACGTTCCGAGCCCCTGAGGCGCGCCCTTGCGCACGTTGTTGGGGTTGTAGGGTTCAAGTATGAACCTCCTCGTCTCGTCGTCCATGCCGCAGCCGTTGTCGCGCACGCGGAACATGATCATGCTGCGCGTTCTGGCGTTCTCATCGATCGTGACCGTGACCTTGATCTTTCCGCCCTCATCCGAATACTTGCTCGCATTCGAGATGAGATGCCCGAGTATCCTCATGATCTTGGTGAAATCCGAATATATGATCATGCCGCTCTCATACTCAAATTCAAGAGTCTGATTCTTGACATCGCAGAGAGGACCGTAGACCTTTCTGACATCCTCCTCAAGGTCCGAGGGCTTGAACCACGACATGTCGACAAGGAGCCTGTCTCCGTCGATTATCGAAGTGTCAACACAGTTGCTCATGCTGTCCATGAGCTGCCTGACTGCCTTATCGAGGCGGTCGAGGCACTGGTTCGCGATCTCGGGGTTATCTATGTTGTGTCTGAGGATCGATGACATACCCGTGATGGAATTGATCGGTGCTCTCAGCTCATGCGAAATGTTTGTAAGGAACTGGCTGGTGGCATTGCCGGCCTCGGAAACCATGTTCTCGGCCTCCGCAAGGATGAATCGTCTGGCCTCGTTCCTCTTGTCCCTCGCCACGATCTTATAAAGGATCCTTGCAAGCTGCTTCATGAACGTGATGTCCGACTCGTCCCAGACTCTGGGTCCGCGCCTGTAAGCAAAAACGAGCTCACCGACGTAGTCCCTGCCGCTCGACATGGCGCATGCCACGAAAGCGGTCACACCCGTCGATTCAACCAGCCCGCGGCTCATGGTCTCAAGTCCGTGATCCGTCGTGTCATCGACACGGTAGACACGCACGTCTTCCCTGTACGGGTTGAGCTTGAGCCAGTTCTCGTTGTCACGATAGTCCATCACGAGCCTGCGGTCTCCGACGAGCGGGGTCCGCTCCCAAACCTCCTCGGTTTCAAGCAGGAAAGGTGTTTCACTCGTCCTGAACGTGAGCAGGGTATCGAGATCGAGTGTCTCGCCGACACACTCAAAAACTTCCATAATGGCCTTGTAACCGTCTTTCTCGGTAAAGGTCCTGTACGCAAAATTCAAGAGTTCGTTTTTTACGGTATCTTCCATCAAGCCACCCCTTTTGAACTGTAGTGATGCCGCATATTCCGCAACAAACCTCTGTATCCCGTTCCGTCAAAGATATTTTCTGACATTGCGCTCACTGTCGCGGGCGAAAGCACTCGCGGCAAAGCCCTTCTCCTTGTACCTCTCGGCCAGAAGGATCGCAAATGTGAGCGATCTGTGCTGCCCTCCGGTGCAGCCGAGTCCTACCACGAGCTGTGACCTTCCCTCACGCTCGTACATGGGGATCGCACTGTCAAGATAGGCTGTGATCCTGTCAAAAAGCTCCTGCGACTCCGGGCAGGACATAACGTAGTCCCTCACCTCATGATCCTGACCCGTCTTGGTACGCAGTTCTTCGATATAGAAAGGATTGGGCAGACACCTCACATCGAAAACGACGTCGCAGTCCGCCGGTATCCCGTATTTGTATCCGAATGCCGTAAAAGCAAGTGTAAGTCCCGGCTTGTCACCCTCCGGGAGAAATTCGTTGATCTTGGCCTTCAGGTCTCCCGTGGTCAGAAGCGAAGTATCGATGATATAATCCGCTTTCGACTTGATGGGCTCGAGGATCTTACGCTCCTGTTCGATGGCCTGCGCAAGATCAAGCTTGTTGTCCGTCATCATGAGGGGATGGAGCCTTCTGGTCTCCTTGTATCTCTTCATCAGGACAGAATTGTCGCAGTCAAGGAAGATGATCTTGAGTGAAACGAGCTTTGAAAGCGAAGTGAGCGTCCGCAGAGCCCCCGCCGACATCTCACTGTTACGCACATCCACCGTGATGCAGACCTTGTTTGAAAAATCGTCAAGCCTCAGGATCATGTTCATGAACTCGGGCAGGATCTTGACAGGGAGATTGTCAAGACAGTAGAAGCCGTTGTCCTCAAGTATGTCGAGCGCTTTTGTCTTGCCAGAGCCGCTCATACCCGTCACGATTATCAGTCTCATAATCCGCTTCCTTTCACCCCCCGCTTGTTTCGGCCCGTAAAAGCATCCGCACGTCACGCCAGAAAAGCGTTTATCTTTTCAAGCGCATTTCCGAGAGGGTCGTCCTTCATGTCGATCCAGACTATGTCCGTCCTCTTTCTGAACCATGTCATCTGCTCCTTGGCGAGATGACGTATCTCTTTGAAAAGTTCTTCGTAAAACGCTTCGTACGAAGCGAACCTGCCCTGCAGATAAAGCAGGATGTACCTGTATTCAAGCCCGAGCCTGTAGAGAAAATCATCGCTGACTCCGGCTGCTCTGAGTCCCTCGACCTCGCCTATCATATTTTCCTCAAGGCGCCTGTCGAGCCTGACTCTTATCCTCTCATAAAGCTCCTCCCTCGGCCACGTAACGCCGAGTATAAGAGTCTCATAACGCTTATGTGATCTGTTTTCAAGCTTCCTGCCTGTCAGTATCTTCTCCGCGGCACGCTCGAGCCTGCGCTTGTTGTGAGGATCGAGTCTTTCCGCTCCTTCGGGATCGGCCTCTTTAATGACTCCGAGAAGTTCTTCGCAGTTCATCGCTTCGACTCGTTCACGAACCGCACTCTCGGGTTCGCCGGGTTCGAGCTCGTAGCCGTCTGCGACGGCGTTTATGTAGAGTCCCGTGCCTCCCGTGAGAAGCGGGGTCCTGCCTCTCGCGATAACGTCGTCCACAGCTTCGTAGGCGAGTCGCTGATAATGCGCGAGCGAGAAATAATCACCGGGATGCGCGACATCCAAAAGATGATGAGGCACTCCCTGCATCTCGGGGACGGTGATCTTGCCGCTTCCGAGGTCAAGTCCCTTATAGACCTGTCTTGAATCAGCGGAGATAACTTCGCCGTTCACAGCGAGGGCGATCTTCACCGCCAGATCGCTTTTCCCGGAAGCGTTCGTTCCGGCAATAACTACCAGCTTTTCCATCTGCAATCCCTAAATCAGTTCGTCTCAGCGGCCGCCCCGGTGCCTGCCGCTCTTCCGGCCATGCGTTCGAGTACCCTCTTTCGCACCGCAAAGTATGTTATGACATGTACAAGGAAAGTCGCGATCCACGAGATCGGATAAGACACATAAACAGTCTCGACTCTGTGGTACTGTTCGATACCGAACACCGTGGCGATCCAAACCAGTCTCACACCGCAGACTCCGACAAGAGACACGATCATGGGCATCACGGAGTAACCGACTCCGCGAAGAGCACCGACCATAACGTCCATCACACCGCAGGTGAAGTAGATCGAAGCGATGTACATAAGTCTCCTGATGCCGGCCTCGATGACTTCGGGACTCGAGGTGTAGATCCCAAGCAGCTGTCTGCTGAAGATCACTTCGAGGAGTCCGAGCACAAGTCCCGTCACCGTCACGCAGATCAGTCCGCAGCGCAAGATCCTTCCCATGCGGTCAGAGCGTCCGGCTCCGTAGTTCTGGCTCATGAACGAAAGCGTAGCATGGTGGAACGCGTTCATGGAGACCCAACAGAAGCCTTCAAGGTTCATGGCTGCGGAGTTCCCTGCCACCACGATGTTTCCAAAGCCGTTCACGGATGACTGGATCACAACATTTGACATCGAGAAGATGCAGCCCTGTATCCCGGCCGGGAATCCGACCTTGAGGATCATCGCAAGCTCTTTCGTGTCGATCCTCAGCTTTGAAAAGATGAGCTTAAAGGCGCCCTTCTCTTTCATCAGGCATCTTACTACAAGAACCGCGCTCACTGCCTGCGAGATAACGGTCGCTATCGCAACGCCCGCGACATCCATCTCGAAAACTATAACAAATATAAGATTAAGTACAACATTCACAACTCCGGAAAAAGCGAGGTACATCATCGGTCGCTTTGTGTCTCCGACAGCCCTCAGAAGAGCGCTTCCGAAGTTGTATATAAGGCTCACGGTCGCACCCGCAAAGTAGATCCTCAGGTAAAGCGTGGCTTTGCCGAGCTGCTCCGGGGGCGTGTCCATAAGCGTTAAAAGGTCACCCGAAAAGATGACTCCGACTGCCGTCAGGATGATCCCTCCGATCAGTGCCACGCACATGGATGTGTGCACGGTCCTGCCGAGTCTGTCATCTTGTTTTGCACCGTAGTGTCGCGCGGCCATAACGTTCGATCCGACCGAAAGGCCGATGAACAGGTTAGTGAGGAGATTGACGAGCGATCCCGTACAGCCCACGGCTCCGAGCGAATCGTCACCCGCGAACTGACCGACTATCACGACGTCGGCCGCGTTGAAGAGCAGCTGCAGCACGCTCGAAAGCATGAGCGGAATCGTAAAGCGCAGCATCTTCGGAAGGATCGCACCCTCACACATATTTATCTCGTATTTCTTTTCTGCCATTTGATAATGCACGCTCTTTCTTCTGCCACAGCAGCCGTTTTAGCCCGCCGTCACGCAGAATACTTCGTCAGTTCTTGGAAAACTCGAGCAGCTCGAGTCCTTTGTTTCGTTCGAGGACCGTCTTGATGCTCCATGCATGGGCAAACAGCAGCAAAGGATTGCCCTTAAGGTCCTTGACTCTCTTTGTGTCGGAGGTTACCGAGAGCTCTCCGACAGTTCCTTCGAGCTTGCCGATCCAGCGGATGAACTCATAAGGCAGGTTCTCCATGGCGATCTCAACGCCGTACTCCGACGAGAGGCGGAACTTGAGAACGTCGAACTGGAGCACGCCGACAACGCCGACGATTATCTCTTCCATGCCGGTATTGAACTCCTGGAAGATCTGGATCGCGCCTTCCTGTGCGATCTGCATGATGCCCTTCATGAACTGCTTGCGCTTCATGGTATCGACCTGTCTGACCTTCGCAAAATGCTCGGGTGCAAAAGTCGGGATGCCTTCGTAGCAGACCTTTGTCGACGGGTCGCAGACAGTATCGCCGATCGAAAAGATACCGGGATCGAACACACCGATGATGTCACCGGCATAAGCTTCGTCAATGCCCTTTCTCTCTTCGGCCATCAGCTGCTGGGGACGTGAAAGTCGCAGCTTTCTCTCACCCTGCACGTGATAAACTTCTTTGTTCGCATCAAAACGACCCGAGCAGATCCTCATAAACGCGATACGGTCGCGGTGAGCCTTGTTCATGTTCGCCTGGATCTTGAACACGAAGGCCGAGAAGCTCTCACTCATGGGATCGACAGTCCCTGACGTCGACTCACGTGCTGAAGGAGGCGGAGTCATGGAAAGGAAGTACTTAAGGAAGTTCTCTACACCGAAGTTGTTGAGAGCCGAGCCGAAGAACACGGGTGTGAGATCACCCTTCCTGACTCTCTCGATATCGAAGGTATCTGTCGCGCCCTCGATGAGCTCGATCTCTTCCTGAAGCCTGTTTCTTGCGTCCGAACCGATGAGCTCATCAAGCTTCGGATCCGAGATGTCGGCTTCGATCCCTTCAACAGCTTTCATGCCGGCATTGGCTGCCATGTAGCGGTTGATCATGTGGGTCTGACGGTCATAAACGCCCTTAAAGCCCTTTCCGGAACCGATCGGCCAGTCCATGGGACAAGTTCTTATCCCGAGGACAGTCTCGATCTCGTCAAGGAGCTCGTAGGTGTCACGCGCCTCACGATCCATCTTGTTTATAAATGTAAAGATAGGTATATGTCTCATGACACATACCTTGAAAAGCTTGATAGTCTGGGCTTCAACGCCCTTTGATCCATCAATGACCATGACGGCCGAATCGGCCGCCATGAGTGTTCGATAAGTATCTTCGGAGAAATCCTGATGACCCGGTGTATCAAGGATATTGATACAATATCCGTCGTAATCGAACTGCATGACGGACGATGTAACCGAAATGCCTCTTTCTTTCTCAATCTCCATCCAGTCAGAGACTGCGTGTCTGGCTGTCTTTTTGGCTTTAACGGAGCCTGCCAGATTAATGGCTCCGCCGTACAGCAGGAGCTTCTCCGTGAGAGTAGTCTTTCCTGCGTCGGGGTGTGAGATTATCGCAAAGGTTCTTCTCCTTTTGATCTCATCGACAGTGCTGTTCATTACTAAAAATCCTCTTACTGATTATTTCTTTTCCTCAACGGGCTCCTCGGGAACATCCGAAGTACAATGAGGACACTTGGTGGCCTTGATCGGGATCTCGCTCAGGCAGTAAGGGCACTTCTTGGTAGTGGGCTCGGGAGCGGGCTCACCCTTCTTCTTAACAAGACCCTTGCTGATGTCGGTCATCTTATTCATGGCCTTAACGATCAGGAACACAACGATAGCCATGAGAAGGAAGTGGATGACTGCCGTGATGAAGTTACCGTAGTTGAGTGTTGCAAGTCCGAGTTCCTTGGCTTCCGCGAGTGTTGCGGGCTTGGGAAGATTCCCGGGGTTACTCAGAACAACATACATGTTCGAAAAGTCTGTATCGCCAACGATCAGGCCGACTACAGGCATAAAAATATCGTTTACGAGCGACGTAACGATACTGTTGAAAGCGGCACCGATGATCATGCCGACCGCAAGATCGATCATGTTACCGCGGGTAATGAATTTTTTAAACTCTTTAATCATGATCCGCATCCTTTCTGTTTTGTTAGTCAAGGATATTCGCAATCCGCTTCGCACTTGCTCATATTCTTGAGTTTTTGAAATCCTTAACAGAGATTATAAGCGTTCGGGCTCTTTTTTTCAATAAGAAAGAGTTTCATCCGCGATCTGACGCTTATGTCCCAAACTCAAAAAGACCTGCGCTTTTTACGCAGGTCCCAATGAACAACGTATCAGATCTCTTTGTCCCCATCTTCAGCCCCGGGTACCACGGTCCCCGTACCGGCCGCATTTACAAATCCGAGTTCATCATCCGAAAGCTCCTTTCCAAAAGAGCCCTTTATCACTCCTCCTCCGGAAAAAAGCCTGCCACGCAGAGTTTCCTTGAAATTTGTTTCTTTTGAAAAATCCGTTTTGCTAAAAAGTTTCTCAAGATCAGTCATGTGTGACCCCTTTCCCGTCAGTCGTTGCAACTCATTTCTATCGGAGTATTTCCTGTTATGACAGCAATTCACTTAACGTATTTTTGTCTGTGAGACCTTCGCATTTTTTCAGGAGACGTCTGAACCTCTCACAGACCGCTTTGGAGGAAATTCCGAGCCTGTCGGCTATTTCCGTGTTCTTCAGGTCCATAAAGAACCTCATCGATATGAGTTCTCTCTCCTCTTCCGACAGAAGAGACAGGATCCTGTGCACCTCTTTGTTGATGTCGTCCTGCTCTACACTGTATTCATCCTCGACCGGGAAGTTCTTCATGTCATCATCTGCCATGAGCACACTGCGTGTGCGGTTTCCCGACCTGTAATAATCAATCAGCCTGTTTCTGGCTATGGTGCAGATCCATGTCTTCACCGAAGCCTTCTTGGGATTGAATTTACCGTAATTCTCCATGGCCCTGAAAAAAACGTCGCTGACAAGATCCTCGGTCTCCGCCCTGTTCAGGGTTCTGGCGTAGATAATGTTATATACATATGAGAAATACTCATTATATACTTCCTCGAACGTCACCGTAATTTCCTCCCTCACCTATTAATACGACCGATGGCCGGCATATCCACATCAGACTTGCATTAAATCGGTTACTCCGGACCGACAGATTTATAGCAGAATCATCACCCCTTGAATGCCGCCTACTGATTCAGTATAACATCAGGGGACATTAATCACAACGTGTTTTGTCCTTCCTCTCAATAATCACCCTATATCAAACCTTTCAATCTTACACGTGTGTGTCTTTTCCTTCTCGTCATAGTTGATGCCCACAAACAGAAGATTCCCGTTGTAGTGTCCGAGCGACGTGAAGTACTTCTTTTCTTTTATCTGAGTAATGGCGCTTTCGGTACATGAGTTGCGTTTGAGTTCGATTATCATAGCGGGTCGGCTTTCTTTAAAAGGAACAAACACAACATCCGCAAACCCCTTGCCGTTGGTCATTTCCTTGATGACTGTGTACTCGTTGAGTGCGTAGATATATGCCAAATAGATCGCACTCTGAAGAGCGTCCTCGTTGTTGTAGCTGCGGTTGCTCGTTACGTTTATGTGACTGCGGTCAAGCGCGCGAGCGACAGCTTCTTCATCTCCGTCCATTGTCGCTTCAAGCAGATTCATGGAATCTGAGATGATCTTGTTTGTTGTCCCATAATCCTTAGCAACTTTGAGTGCTCTGAGCCATTCGTTACGAATCTCTTTATTGGGGATTCTGCACTTTCCATTTTCTCGGTCATAAGCTAAATATCCAAGATGAATAAGGTACGTAAATACCTCATCTTTCATTTTGAAACCGGTTACCGTATTCATAAACAGATCCGGATCCACTGTTACTTCTTCGCCGCTGACCATTTTGATCACATCTTCCTTTGTTCCTTCAAAATTCTCATCAAGGCGATCGGAAATGACATCAAAGCGCGATGTCTTTCCCCAAAAGTTGCCGAATTCATTCTTGTTTACGCATTTTACAACCGATTCGGGATTATATATCTCAAAGCCGTGTTGCTTGTATCCGTCATACCACATCTGACATTCATCATAATTAACTCCGCGCTTTTCGCAGAGCTCTTTTACCTCATCTCCGGTAAAACCGATATATTCAGCAAGTTCTTCCGCATCCAGAATTGTGTATTCATAAAAATTATTGAGTTTCGACTGTATCTTGTCACGCACAATAGGGAAAATACCCGTAAGATAGGCAAGGGATATAGCCGGTCTTAAGGTGTCGCTCTTAAAGAGCCCGTTGAGGAATGAAAGGTACTCCGCAAAAAGCGTCTCCGATACTTTTTCTCTGACAAGGACGTCGTACTCATCCATGATTATGACGAACGTTTCACCGGTTGCAGAAAAAACCTTCAAGATACATTCAGCCAGTGAGTCATCCTCCCGAAGAATAACGGTCGGAAACTGAGAATTCATCTCTTCTTTGATCTTGCCGGTGATCCGCTTTATCAATTCGGCCTTATCAACCGTATTCTGATATTCGCTGTTCATGTCGAGCTTTATGACATTCAGTTGATTGAGTCTCTCCTCAAAGCGGGAATCCTTTGAAATCTTGAAAGGCGCAAAAAGCTCACGGGAGTCGCATCCCTTTGAGTAATAAGCAGAGAGCATGTTCCCTGCAATTGTCTTTCCAAAGCGGCGAGGGCGGGAAATGCAGACATAGTTGTTTCCCTTATCGATAAACTTGTTCATCTCTGCGATCATTCCGGTTTTATCGACATAAATGTCTGCCGCAAGGGTTCTTCTGAAGTTTTCATTCCCGGGATTCAGATAGATTCCCACGTCGTTACCTCCTCAAGACTGTAATCAAACTCGCGAATTGCTTCGCAATTTGCACGTTATAAAGCAGATCGCTTCGCGATCCTGCTGGTACCGGGCTTGAACCCGGCACCAGCGAAAAGTTTCTCCCACCACCTAAAGGTGGTGGGTTATCTTTTTGCTTTATATATTGATGATCATATCGGTGAACCGCCAGAGCATCTTTTAGTCTTATTATTATAAGAATAGCAGAAAAGAAGAGTTTTTCAACTTTTTCTTCTTTTCCGCCAATTAACAAAACCATATACAATACTTGTATGATGGGTATCCGCAAAGTCCCTTTATTCCTCCGGCGAAGGCGCCGTATATATAAATATAGTCACATGGGACGAGTAAGGAAACACGAGGAGGAACATATGTTCCTCTTCATCTGGATTAAGAAGTATAATTACTTCTTAATCCACATCGCAGGTCTAGTAGTCATATGACCAACAATGCTTGTACCATCTGGACGATCACTTGTAATATCTCCAAATTCAGCTACTGTTAAATACATACCATCTTCAGTAGAATAGCTTCTTGTACTCCAGAAAGTATATCCAGTTTTTCCAAAATCACCTGCACCTTTTGATTTACAGTATTCTGAAGCACTAGCTTTCTTATCAATAGTACCATTATCCATATATTCATAGACTTCTTCGATACTTAATAAGAATACATTATCAAATGTTCCAGAACCTGATGAACTAGAAAAACCACTAGTAATCTCTTCATCTGTATTGGCATATAAGATCTTATCTTTCTCTGAGCTTGTAAAAGAATTAGTATAGAAAGAGCCATTTAACCAAGACCTATGTTCAGAATCTTTCCACGAAACAAAATCATTATTACTATTCCAACAAGTAATATCAAGACAGTATCTGCTAACTACAAGAATGCTATCTTTAGTTTCTGAAATAACCAGCCACTCAATGTCTTCTGGTCCATTATTCTTGTCATTATCTTGTTCATATTTTCCAAGAATAATATAGTCACCAATTTTAGCATCTGATGACTTTACTGTTTTAACAGGTAAATTAAATCTGTTCTTAAAATCTTCCACAGGAATAGGATTGTTTAAATCAACATTTTTTACCTCGTCAAAATTAACAGCATAATTTAATAACTGTGCTGTTTCTCCACTAGAAGAAAGAGTATTAATACCAATGACTTCACCATAAGAGTTTACAAGAGGTCCTCCACTATTACCGCTTGACATGGGAGCAGTATGCATAATAGTATTCTTTCCATCAACTCCCCAAGCTGTTTTTCCTAATAAACCTTGAGCAATAACAAAAGGAATACCAAAAGGACATCCTAATGTATATACAGTTTCACCTGCTCTAAGTTTATGTGTATTCTTTTTAATAGGAGTACCCTTTTCTTTTGTCTCAACAACAGCTATATCTCTTAACTGATCATAGCCAAGAACATTGATAGCTTTATAAGACTTACCCTTCATATCAACAATCTTAATAGACTCTAATGCATCTTTTATAACATGGTAATTTGTAACTATCTGATTATCTTCTATGAAGAATCCAGATCCACCACCGCTGGCATATGTGATATGAACTACACTTGGCATAGCAATGTTATATACATCTATACTTGTTAATATTTTAGATGAATTTACAACATTTACTTTGCATTTAAGCTCTTTCTTATCGACAGTTACTCTGATATATGTTTCACCAGAATTAAAAGCTCTAATTACTCCATTACGGTTAACTGTAGCAATTTCTTTATTATCCGAGACCCAGGTAAATAGAGTTTTAGAAGAAGAAGTTCCTTTAAGATCAAGTCTAAATGTTGCTCCCTCTTCAAGTGTAATCGTTGTTTTGTTAAGTGATATATCTGCAGCAAATACATCAATGTTGCTAATGGGTACAAGTATGAAAATAATTGCAAGCACCATAGATATAGTTTTGTAAAATTTCTTCATAATATTTCTCCTTTCATTTATATACAAAAATTTTACATTTGACGGTTGTATAATTCTTATGATATATAAACTTTCACTTCCTCATATCCTGTGTTCCCAGCCACTCGAGATAAGGCTCGGGATCGATATAGACATCGTTTGAGACCACTCCGAAATGAAGGTGAGGTCCGGTCGATACTCCTGTAGAACCGCACAGAGCGATCGTCTGGCCCTGCTTGACGTGGTCACCTGCTGAGACGAGGAGCTTGGATGCATGACAGTAGACGGTCATAAAGCCGTTGCCGTGATCGATCCTCACGTAGTTTCCGCCCGACGCGTTGTAGCTTGCCGCAACGACATCACCTGCGAGTACAGCGACGATCGGAGCACCGAACTCACCACCGATATCCCAGCCCTTGTGGTAAGTCGAGGCACCCTTTTTGGGAGCGACTCTGTAACCGAATCTTGAATATGTTCTGTGATCACCGGGTAGAGGCCAGATCATGCTGAAAGGATCGGTCTCTTCGGTGAGGACGATATTAGAATATTCTTCAGAGTAGCCTTCGAGAGCAACAGCTGCGGCTGCGGCATCCTGCTGACGCTTCTTTGCTTCGGCTTCCTTGCGGAGGCGTTCTTCCTCTTCTTTGCGCTTACGCTCTTCTTCCTCTACTCGTTTTTGCTCCTCTTCGATGATCTGGTCGATCTCGAGCTCTTCCGAGGCGATCATGTCGATGTAGTTGAAAAGCACTTCGTCGGCGATGCCGAGATCCTCGGTAACCTTCTCAATCTCCGCCTGTTTGAGAGCCATCAGTTCTTCAAGTGTTCCCTGCTCAACAAGCACGCTTTCTTCCATGTGATGCAGTTCTTCAAGCGAGACCTCGAGAAGAGCCTGCTGATCGGCTTCTTCCTGTTCATATTCCTTGTACGCGTCGTAAAGAGAGTTATCGTACTCGTGGATCGCAGTAAGGTATTCCACGCCGTTCAAAAGATCGGAAAGGCTTGATGATTCGAGCATGACATCGAGCATTGAGGGCTCACCGTTCTCATAGAGGTAGCGGACTCTGGCCTTCATCGTATCGTACTGCCTGTCTTTCCTTGCGGTAGCCTTTTTGAGTGCTTTCTTTGTCTTATCAAGCTTTTTGTTCGTCTTCTCTATATCCTGCTGAAGATCAAAGAGCTTTAAGGAGATATCGTTGAGCTTCAGATCAAGTTCCATGATGTATGACTCGATGTCAGCTTTTTTCTCCTTGAATTCGGCTACCGTGGCCTCGGCCTCTTTCTTGGCGTCCTCGTACTCTTTCTTGCGTTCTTTGGCCTCTTTGAGCTTGGCCTCGTAGGCCGCCTTGGCATCCGAAGATTCGTCGGCACCCGTATTACTGAGAGGTGAGAGACATGAGCACACCAAAAGGACCATCAGTATGATGGCTGAGATCCTTTCGAATATGGTGCGTTGTTTCATGTGCTTTTCCTTTCCTCAGACCTGCCGGACCGATAAACCGTCCGGTTGTGCAGGTGATACATGAACCCCGGAAGTTTCGTACGTTTATTCCTTGACCGCTATCTTTTTGAGCTGTCGTCTGAGTGTCATGTTACTTCCGATAAGACCGATCCCAAGACCGATCCCTGCCGTCACGGGGATCAATATCTTCATCACTTCGCCGCGCTCAAGGAATGAAACGAGGCTGAAGACCGATGAGAACTTGTCGGTGAGCAATCCTGTCATTTTGTCGTAGAAAAAGAAGAATACCGCAGAGGGAATGCCCGCCCCGAAAAGACCGATCAGCATACCCTCAACTATGAAGGGGATCCTGATAAAGATATCGGTCGCCCCGATCAGCTTCATGATCGAGATCTCCTGCTTTCTGACCGAAACGCCGGTCGATATGGTAATGCTGATAAGGAAGATGGCGACCAACAGGAGCACAACGATAATAATGATTGAGACGGTTGCGAGCACGGTGTTGATGCCCGTGAGCCCTTCTGAGATATCGGTTGTGTCGTTGATCTTGCGGACACCTTCAAGTCCCGAGGCATAGGCGACCAGATCCTTCTGCATCTCGGGATCACTCATGTACACCGTGAATGAAGACGAGTCCTTGAGAGGGTTGTCGTCTCCGAAAGTTTCGATCATCTCGGGGGAGAGCTTCTCCGACTTATACTTTTCCCAGGCTTCGTCACCCGATGTGAAGATCACTTCGCTGACCTCGGCACGCTTACGGAGCTTATCTCCGATTGACTCGATCTCGGTATAACTGATCCCGTCATCGAAGAAGACGGTAAGACCGACATTGCCTTCTGCCTCATGCACCATGTGATTGAAGTTTGAAAGCACGATATAAAAGATTCCGAAAAGAAACAGACATGCGGCCATGGTTGCTATCGAGGCCAGTGAAAACATCCTGTTCCTTGCGAGACCGGCGAAACCCTGCCCGATCCCGTAAAAGAAAGTTGAGATCCTACGCATGTGAATACCCGCCTTTTTTGTCGCTCTTTAAAACACCCTTGTTGAGGGTAATGACACGTTTCTGCATCATGTCGACGATCTCTTTGTTGTGTGTGACCACAACAACCGTCGTGCCGCGTCTGTTTACTTCCTCGAGGAGCCTCATGATCTCAAGAGAATTCTTGGGGTCAAGATTACCGGTAGGCTCGTCTGCAAGCAGCATGACAGGATTGTTCACGAGTGCTCTTGCAAGAGCGACACGCTGCTGTTCGCCACCCGAAAGCTCGTCGGGGAAGCTCTTGTATTTGTCTGCGAGTCCGACGATTGAAAGGATCCTCGGTACGTCGCGTGCTATCTGTTTCTTGGGGACCTGCGTGACACGCTGTGCGAACGCAACGTTGTCATAGACATTGCGGTCCTTAAGGAGACGGAAGTCCTGGAACACGACACCGATACTCCTGCGCAGCTTGCAGACACCGCGGGAACGCATCCTGACGATGTTGCGGCCGTTAACCATGATTATTCCCGATGTAGGGGTGATCTCTCTGAGCAGAAGCTTTATTAAAGTCGATTTGCCCGATCCGCTGCTCCCGACGATGAAGACGAACTCGCCCTTCCTGATCTGTAGGTTCAGGTTCTTGACGGCATGCAGCCCATCAACGTAGTCTTTGGTAACGTTTTCACACAGTATAACGGGCGGGTCGATCATCTCGTTCTCTGCCCGGTAGAGATCAAATCTGTCCATATGAAATCCAACCTTTTCTTGCTTCGCTCAGCTCGCGATCTGCTTCGCGAATTACTCATTACTAACATTATTGCAGAACGTCCCGTTGTTCGCAATATTTATCTTCGTAAAAAAGGATGGACCCTAGGGGACGGGGGTTGTGGACCATCGAATTCATGGTCCACAACCCCCGTCCCCTAGGGTCCATCCCTTTGTGATTATGATCTTTTATCAGTGAGTAATGATCTGCTCGGTCTCTTTGTCGAATACGTGGATCTTGGAAAGATCGAATGCAACCTTGATGCTGTCGCCGGGTCTTGCGGTAGTACGAGGATTAACACGTGCTGTGATCTCGAACTGGTCAACATCGAGGTAAAGGAATACTTCGGCACCGAGGAGCTCGTATACACGAACCATAACCTCAATTGTGCTGCCCTGTGAGTTGCTGATGAACATCTCTTCATCCTTAACATCCTCAGGACGGATACCGAGAACAACTGTCTTTCCTGCGTAACCTGCATCAGCAAGCTTCTTTGCCTTGAGCTCGGGAACCTGGATGGTGTTCGAACCGAATGTAAGAGTCTTGCCTTCGGGACCAACTTCGCAGTCGATGAAGTTCATCTGAGGTGAACCCATGAAACCTGCAACGAAGAGGTTCTGAGGTGAATCGTAGAGGTTCTGAGGTGTGTCAACCTGCTGGATAACACCGTCCTTCATAACTACGATACGGGTACCGAGTGTCATAGCCTCTGTCTGGTCATGTGTAACGTAGATGATGGTTGTTTCAAGTCTCTGGTGAAGCTTTGAGATCTCGATACGCATCTGTACACGAAGCTTAGCATCAAGGTTTGAAAGAGGCTCGTCCATAAGGAATACCTTAGGATTACGAACGATTGCACGACCCATGGCAACACGCTGTCTCTGTCCACCGGAAAGAGCCTTGGGCTTACGATCGAGGAGGTTCTCGATACCGAGGATCTTAGCTGCTTCATGAACGAGCTTCTCGATCTCTGCCTTGGGAGTCTTACGAAGCTTAAGTCCGAATGCCATGTTATCATAAACTGACATGTGAGGATAAAGAGCGTAGTTCTGGAATACCATCGCGATATCTCTGTCCTTAGGCTCAACGTCGTTCATCATCTTGTCGCCGATCCAGAGCTCACCCTGGGTGATCTCCTCAAGACCTGCGATCATACGAAGTGTTGTTGACTTTCCGCAACCCGAAGGGCCTACGAAAATGATAAATTCCTTGTCCTCGATCTCGAGGTTGAAATCCTTAACCGCAACGAAACCGTTGGGATAAACTTTCTGGATGTTCTTTAATGACAAACTTGCCATGGTGTTACTTCCTCCTTAAATTAAATACGTTTATAAAGTGACGTCAGACACATCTTCGTCTATATTACACTATTCGGTTTTTTCGCTCTATAGTCGTTTTTCACAAAAATGAGCACGTGTTTTTGTGAAAAGTGCACATATACTTTTTAATCAAAAACTACTTTGTGGTCGAAAAACTTCCCTTAACGTAGACCTTCATGCTTCCGGTCGCTTTTATACCACATCCTGTCCCTGCGGCAAGATAGTCGGCATAGAGCACAACACTCGTTCCGTTATCAAACATTTCTCCGCCCGTGAGGCTGATAAGTCCTCCGACAACAGTGCCGTTTCCGCGGACGACAACAACTTCGGCTCCGTCGGCAAGTGTCAGCTTTTCTCCCGATGACAGCGATACGGATTCAAACGCAGCGCTTCCTGCGGATCCGGATGTCACTCCGCCTTCTTTAAGCCGTTTCTCAAGGTAGCTGAGTGTGACAAGCGGATCAGACTGGGTTCCCGGCTGCGACGAGGCCGCACCGACCTCTCTGCCCGCAAAGAATACAGCTGCTGCCACAGCAAGCAATACCACCGCTCTTATCCAAAAGATCACTTTTTTGTCTTTGACCATTTCTGTCACCTCCGGCTCAAAAATGTCCCTGCTCAGCCCTTCCTGAGTTTGTTCCAGCCCGAAACATCAAGCTCCGTAGTTTCGTTATGTACCGTCACGGGCACGGACTGCACGGTAACGTCACCGTCCCCGAGCGCATCGAACACTTCGAGATAGACAAGCCTGTCATCCACTGTTCTGTCCGAAGCAAGCGCCTTGCCGAAGAATTCCTTCACAAACCCCATCACAGTCCCTGACGTTCCGTACTTTGCGCCCTTAGCATCGGAAGGAGACAGCTTGACCGTAAGCTCTTTCTCTCCCTCTTTCCCGCTGACGCTTATGTACTCTCCCAGCACTCTGCTGTCAAAACTGCTGTAATGACCGATCTCGACGGCAAGCATCTCTTCGGCGATCCTGCGTCCCGCATCGAGACCGCTGTCACCCGAGCAATACCCGAGCAGTCCGCCGAACCGTCCGTCCTGCGGAAGCCTGATATTAAGAGTACTCAGTTCACTGTACAGACTGCCCGACATCGAGTAACTCATCGCAGGATCGATGAGACTGAGCTGCAAGCTCCCCTTCTTTGAATCAAGCCTGCAGAGAACAAGCGAATTAATGATCCCTGTTTCGGGGG
>JAEEQC010000135.1 GCA_016285135.1 Lachnospiraceae bacterium | reverse complement strand
GGACGGGGGTTATGGACCATCGTTTCAAACAGCGCCAATTGACGACACTTGGGAAACGATGGTCCACAACCCCCGTCCCCAGGTGGGCCATCAGTCCTTTCTCTCATCTTCATTGGTATAACACTCCCTAAACCTCCCCGAAAAGGAAGGCTGCATTCCGGCTGCATAGAGATGTGAGGTGTCACCGAAAGAAAGCATCCGAAACTGCGCGATCCCTTCCCTTCTCTCTTCAGTGGCAACAGTCGTAACTCCTGTCGGTGCAGCGATTGTTGCATGCCAGAGTGTAAAGATCGGAAGATTCAAGAGGTACGACAAAAGCACGCACTCAAGACCGAAATGACAGAACAGCACGACGGTGTCATTGTTCGGTCTCACAGCCTTAAAGATCTTTCCTTCCTTGCGGTACCCGTGACGTTCGAGAAGGGCTTCGAATTCCTTGTGGATCCACTCAATTTCTTCCCTTACACGAGCCTTCTTGAAAGCAGGAAACTCTGTCCAACGCTCATCATCAAAAGCATAAGGCATCTTTGCACGGTCGGCCGGGAGCCAGTCCCACGCCACTCCGGTTTTTTCCGGTCTGTCAACTTTAGGAGCAAACTCGCGCAGCCACAGCATCTCCTCAGCCTGCATGTTCATCTTTGCAAGACAGGGTGCCGCAGTCTCTTTTGCCCGCCCGAGCGGCGACACATAGCTCTTGTCAACCCGGATGTTCTTCATCCTCTCGGAAAGCGCCTCTGCTTCAAGCCTGCCGGTCGCTGTCAGAGAATCATGCTCATAGTCGGGATCACCGTGGCGGATTATTATCAGTTTCATTGGTCCTCCTCAATTTATGATTCTTCCCTCGCTCATCCTCACAACTCTCGTGCAGAACCGGTCAAGCAGTGCCTCGTCGTGAGAGATGAGAATATATGTGAGTCCGTGCTTGGTTTTAAGCTTGCAGAGCAGTTCAAGCAGCTGCTCTCTTAGGGTGACATCGATGGCCGAAACGGGCTCATCGAGGATAATTAATTTACGATTTAATAGTAGTGCCGAGGCTATAGAAATACGCTGTTTCTGACCTCCGGAAAGACCCGAAACACGTCTCGAAAGGAGCTCCTCGGAGAGGTCTGTGTCAGCCAGGATCTTTCGGATACGGCTCAGCCTTTCTTCGCCGGATCTTACACCCGAAAGCTTGAGTGGCTCCTCGAGGATCTGACGGACGGTCATAGTCGGACAGAGACTGGCCTGAGGATCCTGGAACACCATCGCGGGTCTCTCGCAGTTCAGCGTTATCTCACCTTTCACGTGGCGGAGTAATCCCGCTATCGCTTTCACAAGAGTCGACTTTCCGCATCCGCTCGGTCCGGCGATCCCGAGGGTCTCGCCGTCATATACATCAAGACTGACCTTATGAACAACCTCTCGAAGCTTGCCCCTTCTGATGATGTTTCCGGCCTGAAGAGGATACGAAATGTCAACATCTTTAAGTGAGCAAAGAACGTTTCCGGACACTTGTGTATCATTGTAACGTTTTTCAGAAAAAGCTGCTTCAAGAAGGCTTTTGCCGTATTCAGTGCAAGGCGAAGAGAACTTCCCGCCTTTGGTTGTCCGACCGTCATCTTCCTTTTCTGATCCATGAGATCCTTCGCCAAGGTCGTTTTTCGGGCTTTCCGCTGCAGATTCATACGGTCTCTCTGCATTCGGTTCTTTCGGAGTAAGACTGTCCTGCCTCTCGACGATAAGCTCCTCTGTGATCAGACCATCCTGCATGATGAGTACGCGGTGGCAGATCTTCTCAATAACCTTAAGATCATGTGAGATAAGGATGATCGAGGTGTCGTATTTTCTGTTTATGTGGGCGAATGAATCCAGCACTTCATCCGCAATCTTTGCATCAAGTGCGGTTGTAGGCTCGTCTGCGATTATGACCTCGGCGCGACTCACAAGTGCCATGGCGATCATGACACGCTGACGCATGCCGCCCGAAAGCTCGTGAGGGTATTTCGAGAGGAGGGCTTCGCAGTCATCTAAGCCCGCATCTTCCATAGCGCGAAGTACACGCTCTTTTCTCAAATCTTTTATTTCTTTTTTTATATCTCCGGATGCATTCAAATCGGTCATTATAACCGGTACACCGCTTCCGTATTTCTTCTCTTCGGATATTTTTTCTACCTGAACGATTTCGCTTTCTTTGTTTCCTTCAGATATTTGCTTTGCCTGAACGATTTCGCCTTCTTTTCTCTCTTTTCTGTAAGATATTATATCCCTTATCCTGCCTCTGAAAGATTTGTGTCCAAGCTCCGGGTCGTGCAGGTCTATGATCTCCATGATCTGCTGCCCTACCGTGAGCACAGGATTTAGGCAGGTCTGAGGCTCCTGAAAGATCATGGCGATACGCCCGCCGCGGATACGGCAGTTTGCCTTCGAAGAGGACATGTTGAGCGGTTTGCCGCTTAAGTACACTCCACCACCCGTCATGCAGGCCTTATCGGGGATCAGTCCCATGATACTGTAGGAGGAAAGGCTCTTTCCGGAGCCTGACTCACCGACGATACCGAGGATCTCGCCTTTGTCAAGACTGAACGAGATACCCTTTATTACTTCGTCGATACCTTCTTTTTCTATGTAACCAACCCTGAGGTCACGAACTTCGAGAAGCTTTGCGGGGTCGGGAACTATCTTTTTCAGATTTCCAACGATAATGCTGCTTATACGCTTTCTTACCGAGCGGTAATTGATGCTTTCTACACCTATATTCTCGGCCAGCATCGTGATGGCTAAGATCGAGACCACCATAAAGAGGCACGAAAAGAATGCGTACCAGGGCGCCGAGATCAGGTACGTCTTTGATTCCGAGAGCATGCGTCCGAGGCTTGGATCGGGCGGCTGAACACCGAGTCCGAGGAAGCCGAGGCCGGCTTCGGCGAGGATCGCGTTATTGAATCCGAGCATGACTGTCGGAATAAACACCGGCAGAGTCCCGGGGAATATATGGAAGAAAAGGATACGAGGAACACTCGCCCCCATAAGGCGAGCATTTAAAACATGGTCGCGCTCTCTGCCGGCCATAAACTCCGCTCGCATGACACGGGCAAAGCTCGGGATAAAGACGATTCCGAGCGCGATACAGACATTAAGGGTTCCAAGATCGAGCACGCTCACAACAACAAGCGCAAGAAGCACGCTCGGAAAAGAAGCGAGAGCATCGTTTATCCTCATAAGAAGCTCATCGATCCTTCCTCCGAAGTATCCGGTCACGGCACCGATGATCGTACCGACCACAGCACCGATCGTTACAGTGAGAAACGCGATACCGAAAGTGAGCAGAGCGCCGTCCGTTATCCTCGCGTAAATATCCCTTCCGTAGTTGTCCGTTCCGAAGATATGGGAGGCCGACGGAGCCGATAAAATCTCTTCATAATTCATGAAGTTTGGATCCCAAGGCTGCCAAAAAATGCTCAGTACGACAGGAGTAGAAACTAGAGTCAAAAGGATTATTGAAATAATTAATTTTATATTTAACTTATTGTACTTAATCCCAAGTACGTTCATTTTCTGCCTCCTTTCCGAATGCTCCCGGGCTGTTTTTCTTTCTCTTTATGGCCGCTTTTTCTATACCTTTCGACCACAACAGATCGTCTCAGATTAGTGTTTAATCACCGGACCCTGTCCTCGGGTCCGCTTTTCTGTATATGATATCAACGATAAAATTCACAGTCACAACGGTGGCCGCGATATACATCACGACCGCCTGCACGACATTCATGTCGCGTTTCTGAATTGACGAAACAAGCAAGAGGCCTATTCCGTCGAGATCAAATACCTTTTCGGTAATTATGCTGCCTGCCATTACTTCGGCCACGATAAGGCCTATAAACGTTATTACCGGCAGGAGCGAATTCTTAAGTACATGGTGGGTGAGAACTTCTTCCCTTGTATTGCCTTTGGCGCGGGCCGTGCGGACGTAGTCTTTTGCGAGCTCACGTCTGACGGATGCCTTGAGGAATCTCACTGTCATCGCGGTCTTCGGGATAGCTATGCTGAGTGCCGGGAAGATGAGGCAGCCCACATATCCGAAGAAGCTCTCCGAAGGAGCAACGTAGTGCCCCGGGAAGAACCACTTAAGTCCCACGCCGAACACGACAGTGATAAGGATTCCGAGAATAAAAGAAGGGACGGACATGCAGACGAGCGCCGATATGTCCGTAACCTTATCGATCACGCCTCCCGGCCGTTTTGAGCCCAAAAGACCGATCGGGATGCTGATCGCAACGATCATAAGTAAAGAAATAAAGGCAAGGCCTGCCGTTACCGGCAGACGCTTGCCTATAAGTTCCGATACAGTTCTGGTCGGATAAACGCTCGACATGCCAAAATCGCCTGTCACTGCGCCGCCGAGCCAGGACACAAAACGTTCGGGGATACTCTTGTCGAGACCATAACTCTTTGAAAGCTCAGCGACAGCTTCGGGCGTAGCTTCCGTTCCGAGGCGCGACAGTGCCGCGTTACCGGGGATAACCGTAAAAAGCAGGAAGTTAAGCACGGCAACACAGAGTAACGTCGTGATGAATATTATGGTCTTTCGAAGGTAATAATTCATGTATAAACCCTTTCGAGCCAAATTCGCAATTGCGTTTAAGAGATGTTCCGCTTTCATCCCGTCTCAAACGGAACCGCAGATCTCTCTGTCTCGTTCCCTGCTCATCCGGTCTGTCGCATCACTCCACGAAACCTACAGTACTCATATCCTGTACATACACGGGGTAGAATGTGTATCCCGTAAGCTTCTTGTTTACAGCCACGAGCTGAGCGGGGCTTTGGATATATGCGGAAGCCGCATCATCCGTAAGTATTGCTTCAAGCTGCTTGTAGAGCTTCTCTTTCTCGTCTTCGCTTGATGTCTTCTTAGCCTCTGTGTAGATCCTGTCGAACTCGGTATTCGAATAATTGATGAAGTTCTTGCTCGAATCCGAGGGATAGAACCTCAGGATATCCGAAGGTGCGAGCTCGCTGTCGAGGCCGATGATGGTGGATTCGAAATCTCTTCCGGCATAAACGTCAGAGAGCCACGAAGACCATTCGATAAGCTTGATCTTGGCATCGATCCCGGCTGCCTTGAGCTGCTGCGTGATAACCTCACCCGTCTTAACGTGGAAATCGTAGTTCGAGGGGATGGTGATCGTAAACGAAATGCCACCCTCGTAACCGGCTTCCTTAAGGAGTTCCTTCGCTTTCTCGATGTTTGTGGGGTACTTGTTCACGAGCGAAGCGTCGTAGTAACGGCCGAAAGTCGGGAACATGTTCGTACCGATGACCTCGCCCTTGCCTTCGGCAACAACGTTTATGATACCCTGTCTGTCGAGCGCATAGCAGATAGCCTGACGTACACGCACGTCTGTGAAGGGCTCACGGGCATTGTTGAGGAACAGCGCCTGTACAAGGTTCATCGTTCCGTCTTCAATGTTATAGTTGCCCTTTAACTGGTTTGCCTGATCTGCTGTCAGGTAAGGGAAAATGTCGATCCCGCCTGCCATCAGTTCGAGGAAAGCGGCGTCCGTGTCGGCGCTGATCTTAAATGTCACGCCGTCAAGGTAAGGCACGCCTTCAACATAATAATCTTCGTTCTTCTCGAGAACGATGCTCCTCATGGGTTCGTACGAAACGAACTTGAAGGGTCCGCATCCGATGGGTGCGGTTGCCTGTGCGTCATAATCGCACGGGATGATACTGCAGGTGAAGAATCCGATGAGCTCGGTAGCAGGCTCGGAAAGGATCACTTCAACGCCGTCTTCGGTCTTGTTGATCTCTTTAATAACGGAAAAAGCCGATTTGACAAGTACCTCGGGGTCCGGGGTGCCGTCAAGACCGGCTACACGCTTAAGCGAATATATGACATCATCTGCCGTAACTTCCTTGCCGTTATGGAATTTCACGCCCTTACGAAGGGTGAAGGCGTACTTAAGTCCGTCTTCCGAAATCTCATAGGATGAAGCTACAGCGGGAACAAAATCTCCATTGCTTGCGACCTTGATAAGGCCGTCAAAAATGTTAATGAGGACTTCTTCTGTTCCTGCCGCTACTGCTTTGTGTGGGTCAAGACTGTCCAGATCCTGGGTTATTCCTACCGTAATTTTTCCGCCATATTTGACCGAAGAATCGGAGCTTTTCTGCTCCGGGCCGTCACCGGTCGTGTCGCCTGTACAACCGCACAGTGCAACCGCGGTAACGATCTGCAGTATCATGAAGAAAGAAACGAGTTTCTTTTTCATGGTACCAAATTCTCCTTTTGTTTTATAGCGAGTCCTAGTTTAGCGCATGGAGGGGTGTTTGTCAAATGATGCCGTTATGCATGATTGTCGTTTGGCTTTCAAGAATAATATGATATACTTGGAGAAGCCGATTAGGATAACTTTTCCAGGTATGTATATATGACCTTATCG
>JAEEQC010000134.1 GCA_016285135.1 Lachnospiraceae bacterium | reverse complement strand
GACAGGACAACCCCTGTCGTTCAGTATCAGGCTCTTTACGAGATACTCGCCGAAAGAAAGATCCCGATCATAGTCATGGAACCCGTCCGCGGCGGAATGCTCGCGAACATGACTCCTGAGGTCGAGGCCCAATTTAAGGCCAAGGATCCGAAACGTTCGATCGCGTCATGGGCCTTAAGGTTTGTCGGAACACAACCGGGCGTCATGACCATACTTTCAGGTATGTCGAATGAGGAACAGATGGACGACAACATCGGGACATTTAAGAACTTTGTTCCGCTTGATAAGAGCGAACTTGAGCTTGTCGATAAGATCACCGGCGAGATCCTCTCGATGCCCCAGATAGGTTGTACGGCCTGCAGATACTGCGTTGACGGATGCCCTCAGGGCATCGTGATCCCCGATGTGTTCAGGACGATCAACACCCTTCGCCGCTATCCTGACGACTGGAGATCGAAGAACTTCTACAGGGGCCTCACAAGCCGCAGCGGCAAGGCGTCTGACTGCATCGGATGCGGACAGTGCGAGGGAGTCTGCCCTCAGCATCTCCCGATCATAGAGCTTATGAAGGAAGCCGCAGAAATCCTTGATACACCGCAATAAGGGCGCACAGAAAAAGGCATCATGTCCGGCGTAAGCAGACCCGGGCATGAGAAAAGTCGGCCTAACGGATGTACACAAAATCGAAAGCCGCCCACGTGACAAACACGACAAACAGAACATGGATTGTTACTTAAGAAAACGCTTGCATCATAAACGATGATTCGATAAAATAAATTTCAGAGATTCCAAAAGGATCTCTGAAATTTGTTTTTTTGGGCAGTTTCGCTGCTGCCGGGCAACAGAGTCTGATTGCTTTACGGAGCGGAAGAAACAAAGACCTGCCACATATACGTTAAAAAGGGGCGGGCAAAAATCTGCGGCGAGAAGCCGCTTAAGAGGAGCGAACTTATGGAAGAATTAGCTACGAGAGAAGCCAAAAGAGTTAACAGCAGGCTGTTACTCTGCTACCTTATCATCTTTATTGTTCTTGTCGCAGCTTATGTGATGGAAGTCGTTAAGGGAAGCAGATCGGTTCTTTATGTCGTCGCATTGATGATGACGGGTCTGATACCTCTTTTTGTCGCATATATCTGCTACAGGATCAAGCCTACAGCCAACAGGATCCGATATATAGCAGCGATCGGATACGGCATCTTTTACGGTGCGATCCTCCTGACCGGAAAAGACTATACCTATGTCTATATCTTCCCTATGATGTTCGTGCTCATGCTTACTTGTGACATTAAGCTTATCATGGCAACTAACTCCGTGGTCATAGTGGCCAATATAGTCAGTGCGGTCCTGACCTACATAGGGGCCGAGGATAAAGAAGGAACACTCACAATGCTCGAAGTTCAGCTTGCGGTAGTGATCGTGAGTGCGATCTACTCTTTCCTTGCGATAAAAGTCATTAAAACCAACAACGAAGAGAAAGAAAAAGCTCTCAGCGAGGGTAAAGCGACTGCCGATGGGCTTGTCGAGAAAAACGGCAGGATCATCGAGGTGGCAAACAAGAAGATCACCAACGCCGTTGCCGCAGCGGATCTTCTGAATGAGAATTTTGACAATGTCCAAAGAGCGATCAAAGAAGTCAGTGAAGGAGCACAGCTCACAGCCAACACAGCAGAGAAGCAGATGTCGGCCATTCAGGAACTTGACAAGTCGATCGGATCGGCAAGGGAAGGTGCGGCACTTGTTGATGAGAGCATGAACGGATTCATGAAGACCGCAGCAGACTGCTCTGAGAAGAGTAAGGCGATCGGAAGCGGTATTGAGACCATCGAAGTCGAGACGGACGCTATCCTTAAAGGCGCCGAAGCACTTGAGGCGATGGCACTTGAGCTTAATGAGATCATCGATATCATCAGCTCCGTATCGAAACAGACAGCTCTGCTTTCACTCAACGCATCCATCGAGAGTGCGAGAGCGGGCGAAGCGGGCAGAGGCTTTGCGGTTGTAGCGGGTGAGATCGGAAGCTTAGTTAGCCAGACGAATGATGCAACGGCCAAGATCTCCGAGCGTGTCGGAGGCCTCCAGAACGAAGTCAGGACGATGAAGGAGAAGGTCGACATCATCGATAAGAGCGTTATCAACCAGAAGCAGATGACCGCCGCCATCATCGAAAGTCTTGACGATATGAGTAAGATCGCCGGAGAAGCCAAGAAGCAGATGGAAGAACAGCTCAGACACATGGATCACATAACGAACGACAGTTCAAATATCTCAGACAGCATCAGTACACTTTCGGGCATCTCGGAAGAGACGACAGCCGAGGCAAGCACGACTTTCGAGCTTGTATCCGACAGCGTCGGAAAGATGGGTGAGCTGACAGGTGAAGTCAAAGCAATCCTTGAAGTCCTTAATTGATTAAGTCGTTTACTTTGACGACCCGCGCAGGAAGCCGAGCAGGAAGCAGATCCCGAACACCACGGCATCGGCTACGACGATAGTCGAGCCGGTAGGTGTTCCGAACAGGATCGAAACAATGATCCCGCCGAGCGAGCAGATCACGGAGATAACGGCCGCACAGACAGTTACGGCCTTGAAGCTCTTGAAAAGCCTCATCGCCGAAAGTGCCGGGAACACGATGAGAGCCGAGATGAGCAACGATCCTACCAGGTTCATCGCTACAACGATGATGATCGCGGTGATGATCGCAATAAGGAGGTTATATGCGTTGGCATGGAGGCCGGACGCCTTTGCAAAGTCTTCGTCGAAGGTCACGGCGAAGATCCTGTTGTAGAACACGATAAAAAGCACTACGACCACGATCGAGAGGATGGCGCACAGCAAGACCTCGGTCGAGCTGAGTGTGAGGATCGAAGCGGATCCGAAGAGACTGCTGCAGACGTCTCCCGAGACGTTGGAGGTCGTCGAGAAGATGTTCATAAGCATGTAACCGAATGCAAGTGAGGCGACCGAGATCATCGCAACCGCGGCGTCGCCTCTGACACGCGCGTTCTTGCCGGTACGAAGGAGCAGCACTGCGCACAGCACGGTCACGGGGAGAACAAGGAGCATGTTGTTTGAAAGGTTGAGCACGGCAGCCACGGCCAGCACTCCGAAAGCAACATGCGAGAGCCCGTCTCCGATGAAGGAGAAGCGTTTGAGAACGAGCGTGACTCCAAGCAACGAAGCGCAGACAGCGATCAGGACGGCAGTAATGACTGCGTACCTGACAAAGGAATATTCGAGATAATAAAACAGATCCTCCAGCATTGCCGGCCACTCTCCTTTCCGTTTTAACGCCTATGCCCAAACGATCAGGGTAATTCTATCATTATCATACATATCCTTCAACAGAATCTTTTACTGTGGTGTTGTTTTCTGTGTTATTAAGTCGTAAAATTAAAATGATATTGTTTTGGGTTAGGTCAACTTCATGAGTGGGGGTATGATAAAAAGCAGCGCTGAAATGCCCACGGATTCATATAGATGGCCGGGATGCGGATATGATCCGCAGCTAAAAAGGGAGGACTTTGGTTTTGAAAGGGAGAAAAGCGAGCCGACTGATCGTATCGGCCATACTTATCTTATCACTTGCCGCATGTAACAAGACCGATTATTTCGACAAAGGGGAAAAGCGGGAGACTCAGGAGAATGAGGTCAAGCACGACCCCAATGCCGAGCTCATCGTCGAAGGAAAAACGGCTAGTGTTTCTGATATCTGTGAGATCACACTCGATTATCTGAGCATTACCGAAGATGTCAAGCCCAAGAATCCCGGACCGGTGTACTCCCAGTACAGTGCCGATTCCGGCAAGGTGTATGTCGATCTTTGCCTTGCATACAAAAATCTTGACACATCGGCGATCTCCGCGTACGATACCATGAAGTGTACGCTGGTCTATGCGGACAAGTACGAGTACTCCGGTTTCTCCATGATGGAGATCGACGACAGGAAGGATTTTGAGTACTCCAAAAACGCTTCCATCCCTCCGCTTACCACGGAGTACATGCACTATCTCTTTGAGGTTCCCGACGAGGTCAGGACCGGGGGAGACGGTATCGACATTTATATGACGATAGGCGGCAAAGAGTTCAGACTCGAGGCCGACCCCAAGGCAATAGATACGGTCGGGCAGGAAACTCACCCCGGTGAGGATGCGCCCGAGGTAAAGAGTAAGCAGGTTACTGTTTCCGACACATGTGAGTTCAGCATAGGTTCGGTAGTCATCACGCGCGATGTTGTGCCGAGTTCACCGGGTGAGTATTACTCGCATTTTGAAGCCGAGCCCGGCAAGGCTATCGTCGACATGAGCCTGTATTACAAGAACACCACAGGCAACAAGATCGGCGTTGATTCGATCGGCAGATCGACGCTTGTTCTCGCGAACAGGTACGAGTATTCGGGATTTGTGGTTGCGGAAAGGAACGACGGAACGGAGTTCACCGACGCGGACGCCACAGCCATCCTTCCCCTTGAGACAGGGACCATACATCATCTCTTCATGGTTCCCGAGGAGATCAAGGGCGGAAACGACCCCGTTTACATCTGCTTTACGATCGACGGCAAAGAGTATAAATACGTTATGAGGTAATCATGAAATTCAGTATCATCACTCCATTTAATCGCGGACTCGATCATCTTCGCGATAATCTTGAGAGCTTAAAGGACCAGAGACTCAGGATCTACCTTGACGAGGTGGACGGGGCACAGGGCTTCTCACGTGTTGACAGACTGCTCGGACTGTGCGGAGCCGAGAATATCGACGGCATCAACGCACTCATCGGGAGCGGCGATCTTGAAGGCGTGGAAGCACTTGCTGACATAAAGGGAGTTGATGATCTTTGGCCGCTGCTCACTTTTGACGGCCTTGGAAATATTGTTGCGGTTACGGACAAGAGTGAGCTGAAAGCAGCTTATACCGCGGAACATGCCGACGAGACCGGTCAAGGCAGCGAAGAGGATCGCGAGGAAAAGAGTTCCGACAACGAGAGTGATGAGGAGGAAGAGCTTCGTCCTTTCGTTTATGTACATTACAGGGATTTTGAAGTAATCATAGTGACGGACCATCCCGATGAGGACATCAGCGGGCTGGTTGATGAATATAAGGATCTTTTCACGATCAAAGTGGTTGCGCTCACTGACAAAACAGGTGTTGCCGCAGCACGTAACAGAGGTATCGAGGAGGCTTCGGGAGAGTACATCATGTTCGTTGACAGTGATGACTACCTTTTCCCGAGGGCTCTTTATTTCATGGACAGAGCAAGCCACACGGCCGGTGCTCCCGACATCATATACGGAATGAAGGTATGGACCTGGTATTCGAGAAACGGGTTCATCGCCACATTCAACAAGCAGCAGGAAGAAGAGGAGAACAACGCTCAGGCGGACGATTCGGCCGACGATGCCAGTGCAGCCGAAGAAGCCCGCGAAAAGGAAGAACGCATGAAGAGCGAGCTCTCCGAGCAGGACTACATCGAATACAGACGTACGAATGCAGCCACGAGACTTATCTCGAGGCGTAAGGGCATCCGTAACGTTTCGGCACTCGGCATCTCGTATAAGAGGTCGCTCCTGCTTGACAACAACATCCGCTTCCCCGAGCAGTTCCGCTACTACAGCGATTTTCCGTTCCTTTGCCTTGCTCTCGAGAAGGCCACCACATTCAGGAAGAACTACAGATCCTGGTACATAAAAAGAAAGCACGCAGATTCGATCAACTTCCCTTCGCTCGCGCAGGAGAAGAGCGAGCAGCGTTTCCCCGAGCTTCTCGAAAGCTACAGGTACACCAAGTCGATCCTTGACCCCGAGGGTATCATAAGAGTCAAGGCCGACATCAAATTCATCGGTTACTACACGGGATACTTTGTTTCGAGACTTCGCAGGAGTGAGAACGACTTTTGGAGGGAGGAGCGTTTCGAAGCGTGCAGGGAACTTGTGGGAGACATCCCGAAGAGCACTCTTAAGCGTGTTTCGCACTACAGAAGACATCTTATCAAGCTCCTCAAGAAGGGCGATGTCAAAAAGACTTACCGCAGGGTTTCTTTAAGGCTCGCACGCAAGAAGATTCTTCGCTGCCTCACATCGAAGTACGCGATCGTCCAGAGCTTTTACGTGCATGTGTTCCTTCGTAAGCCCGTCAGAAAGGAAGTCATCCTTTTCGAGTGCTTCTTCGGCAGGAGCTACGGCGACAACCCCCGTGCGATGTACGAGTACATTTCGAAGACCTACCCCGACAAGTACATCTGCGTCTGGAGTATGGCGAAGGCACACGGCAACAAGATCCCTTATAAGCATAAGACCGTCAAGAGGTTCGGCTTCCGCTACGCGTACTACATCGCGCGGAGCAAGTTCTTCATCTTCAACACCAAGCAGCCGGGCTGGATGAGAAAGCGCGAGGAACAGGTATTCCTTGAGACCTGGCACGGAACCC
>JAEEQC010000133.1 GCA_016285135.1 Lachnospiraceae bacterium | reverse complement strand
GGAAGTTCGCGAGTCTGTTCTCGCCGGGTGCGGTTTCAGAGCCGAATACAGTGACGAAAGCTTTTCTATAGGAAGACCTGCGTCGGATCATATAAGCGTTTCGGAAGTGACACTCGCTCTGACAGCTTCTCCTTATATCCTCTCTGTCGAGGAGGACGCTCCGCTTGAGACGCAGGCGCTCACGGACGACCCTTACTCCGAGACGCAGTGGTGGCTTGAGAACACCGGCACATATACGAAGGCCGACCCCTCCGGGTCGAGCTACAAGATAACATCGACCCCGGGTATCGACATCGACGCCGAAGAAGGCTGGTACCGCTACAAGTCCGAGATCGGCGGGGCACACGAAGTGACGGTCGCAGTCATCGACACCGGTATCGACTACCGCCACGAAGACCTCAAGGACGCGATGTGGGTCAACGAAAGCGAGATCCCGGACAACGGAATCGATGATGACCACAACGGTTATGTGGACGATATTTACGGATGGGACTTCTACAACGACGAAGCTTCCGTCTGCCATTACATAGAAAACGATGACGGAACATATGCGGCGGATCCGAATGACCGCGATGATCACGGTACGCACATTGCCGGCATAATCGTTGCGCGAGCAAACAACCGGACCGCCATCTCAGGCATCGCCAGGTACCTGCACACACGCGTCATGGCGCTCAAGATCCACGGCGGTCCCGACCGCAAGGGCTCCGTTTCCGACGCGATCAAGGCGATCGCTTACGCACAGCGGAACGGTGCTTCGGTCTGCAACATCAGCTGGGGCTCATACACGGCGAGCTCGGCTCTTGAGGCCGCTATCAGCCGCTCTACGATGCTCTTCGTGTGCGCGGCCGGCAACTACGGCAACGACAACGACATCACGCCTCTTTACCCCGCTTCGTTCGACCTTCCGAACGTGATCAGCGTCGCCTACGTGGACTGCGACGGGCTCCTGCCCACCGACTCGTGTTACGGCGCGGAAAGCGTTGACCTCGCGGCTCCGAGCACCGACATCTACAGTACGATCGTCGGATCCTGCGGGTATCTGAGCGGATCTTCCATGGCGGCGCCCATGGTGAGCGCGGTTGCAGCAATCCTTTTCTCACTGAGGAGCGGATCCGTCCCTGCGAGCGTAAAGGACATCATCATTTCGAACACCAAGCCGCTCGCATCGCTTGAGGGCAAGTGCGTGAGCGGAGGAATACTGAATCTCGACCGCTGCATGAAGGCGGCTGACAAGATTGCCCGCGACAGAGAGGCTCCGAGCTTTTCGTGGACGCGCTCGTTCGAGGGCGAGAGCATCGTGCTCAGGTTCGAAGCCGACGACGGCGAGAACGGTTCGGGTGTCAATTCCCTGCGATATATGCTTGGCAAGCGCAGCGCTTCCGACTTCGCCCGTGGGACCGAAGGGACGCTCATCGAGGACAACACCCTCGTTCTTCACAAGGGCGGCAAGCATACCGTCTACGCCTATGACAACACAGGCAACGCTTCCGTGATGACGATCCCCGTCATCGACGACAAGCTCCCGCCCCGGATAACAGACGTTTCCTTTACGGTAAACAATAAAAAGAACAAGTTCACGGTCATGGCTGAGGTGAGCGACTCACAGAGCGGGCTCAAGAGCGTCAAGTACCTCCCGGGGCTCCACACGGTTTCCGACTTCCTGTCCGCCGGTACAGCACTCACACCCGACAGCGACAACATCGTGAGCTTCAAATCCTCGTCGCCCGGTATCTTCACGATCATGGCGACCGACTACCGCGGCAACAAGGCGGTCGAAACCGTCAGGACCTACGTCCGCGCGGCACAAAGTATAGAACTCTCAGAAAACGAGATTGAGATGTCCGTCGGTGATACGCTCGTCCTCGAAGCAACCCTTTCGCCCGTCTTCTCTACCGACTCCGTGACCTTCAGATCAGGGAACGAGAAGGTAGTCGCAGTCACAAACAGCGGAAAGGTCACCGCACGTGGTCTCGGAACCACAACCGTCACCGCAACTTCGACAAGCGGAGTGACCGCAGTTTGTAAGGTGTCAGTAAATTCACTTGGGTGAAACAGCAGGGTGGTCCCTTGGGGACCACCCCGAGTAACAAAAAAAGGTTTACAGTATGGTATATTTCAAGAAGCATGACATTATTGTATACTCTCTCGTGCTGGCGGTACTTATCGCTTCTTTTTTCATATGGGGCAGTGCACTCGGCGACACGGGAGATTTTGCCATCATAAGCATTAACGGGCACGAGGAGATGCGCCTTCCGCTCTCGGTGGACGCAGAGAAAACAGTCGAAGGCTTCGCAGGACTTACCTGCACGGTCAGCATAAAAGACGGGGCGGCAAGCGTCACGGAGGCGGATTGCCCCGACAAGCTCTGCGTTGATCATAGTCCCATCTCCAGATCAGGCGAATCGATCGTGTGCCTCCCGGCAAGGATCACAGTCACGATCAGCAGCTCGGAAGGTTCAACGATTGACGGGGTGGCAAGGTAACGCAAGAGCCCCCCTCCATAGCCAAGAAAGATGCCTAAAAACTAACCAGAATACTCAAGGATCTGATACATAAATGAAACTCAAAGACAAAACTCCTACACTCGCGCTTCTCGGGATCATGGTAGCCGCAGCATTCATACTCAGCTACCTTGAGTCTTTGTTGCCTTCTATCAGTGGAATCCCGGGAGTCAAGGCCGGTCTTGCCAATATACCCACACTTCTTGTTCTTTACACGCAGGGCCCCGCGGGTGCCGCGCTCGTCAGTATAGCAAGGATCATCCTCGCCGGCCTCACCTTCAACGGACTGTCCGCCATGCTTTTCAGTCTTGCGGGGGCGGTGGTTTCCCTTATCTTTATGACTGTACTTAAAAAGATCGGCGCCTTCTCGATCACTGCGGTCAGCGTCGCGGGCGGAGTCTGTCACAACATCGGACAGCTCGCCGCGAGCTGCGTAATGATCGGAATGCCGATCCTTTATTATCTTCCTGTTCTGATCGTTTCTGGCGCCGTTGCCGGCGCACTTGTCGGAGTCATAACAACGCTAACATTAAAGCACTTGAGGAGTTCCATCAAAGAAGGGTGATTCCCCTTTCATACCCTCTTAATACATGCGCCCTACAGCCCCATTTCCACACATCTGATAACATACTCATCAAACAGAGGGAGTGTGAACTTGACAAAGCCATGCTCGCTACCGTTTATGATCCCCCTCTTTATCAAGCGGTCACGATAAACAGAGTACTCGCTGTCAGAAAAGGAACCCTTGGTTTTTATATCCTTTGCTTTCCCTTTTTCGGAGCATGCGAGTGAATAAACAAACTTTCTGTCACCCGGAGACATTTCGGAGAAAACCTTTTCATATACGTAATCTTCCAAGTACTGCCTGAATTCAGGAATTGCTTTTTTATAGTTTCCTCCCTGCCTGAAAGTGAAATAACCCAGCACCTGGAAAGCAAAAGAATATCCTTTTGTCAGCGCCGCCATTTTACCGGCCTCATCGGTTTTGAGATTAAAGATCTCTTTGTAGTTTTCCGTGATACTGCCCACATTCAGAGGCTTTAACTCAATCTTCGGTGCCCGGTATAAAAATGTAAGGCTCTTCTCATTTTGAAGAGAGTTTATATTTTCATACAGCCCGGTCATCAGCAGATAAACCGGAAGGTCCTTTCTGACAAAGATCTGGAAGGCGCCGGCAAATGTCTTCATGTGCTCAGTCACCGTTACCTCGTCAATACAGATCAAAACCTTCTTCTTATGCTTCTTCAAACTTTCCAGCATCTTTTCGAGGGCCACCTGAATACTCGACACGGGCACGCTGTCCTTTACTTCAAGACCGATACCAAACAACGACAGGTTAATGCTCGCGCTCTTAAACATCTTGGCCAGATTGTTCTCGCTTCCAAGTGTGGCAGCAAGATCGGTCATCAGATCCTGTTGCGAATTCAGCTCTACAACGACCCAGTCTTTTTCTTTAGCGATCTCTTTAGATACTTCTGTCATAAAAACAGTCTTTCCGCACCCTCTGATCCCTGTAATCATATAGATTTGCTGCTCAGAAGGCTCGGACAGAAACGCATCAATGATCTCATTTTTTTGAGTGTTACGGGGAATTACCTGAAAAGGCTCTTTTCCAAAGATGAGATTGTAAGGATTATTCATGGGCCGGCCTCCTTTATCATTCTTTATTGTTTTTGATCTCTTTTATTATTCTTTATTGTTCTTTATCATTCTTTATCATTTTAATCTTCTTTTATCATTCTTTATCATTCTTTATTGTTCTTTATCATTTAGTATACTTGCCTCACTGTAGCTTGTCAATGACAGACAAAAATCCCTCCTTCACCCCAGCCGGACACTGCATCACAGTGTTTCACCGGGGAAAGGAGGGATATTATATTATTCTCAAACCAACTTTGCTCTGACGCGATCATCGAGCCTTGCCGGCTTGATCGACATGTGCATTACTCAGATTTCATCGCCTCGATAGCCGAGATCTTGGTTGCACGCAGTGCGGGGAAGAAGCCCGAAAGCACGCCGACCATCATTCCGAAGAATGCAGCAAAGAAAGGCAGCCAGAACGGGATGACCGAGAACTGCGAGCCCTCCGCGACGCCCATACTTCCGCTCATGAGTGATTCGAAGATCTGCCCGCCGTAGGTATTGAGGAGCCACGAAGCGAGGTAGCTCAGCCCGATCCCGACGATACCGCCGATCAGTCCGATGATGCCCGCCTCGAAGAGGAAGAGCTTTCTGACGTCCCCGACCTTGCAGCCGAGCACCTTCATGATACCGATCTCCTTCGTGCGTTCGTATATGGACATGATCATCGTGTTCGCAATGTTTATGGCGGAAACCAGCATCGCCACTGCTCCGATCGCACCGAGCACAAGCTCCATCATCTCAGCCGTCTCCTTCATGGGCTCAATGTACTGCATGTCGCTCTGCGACTTGAGTCCGAGCTTCTCGATCTCGTCCTGGACCTCTGTTACGTAATTCATGTTGTCGACATTGAGCATGATCGTCTCGTACTTCTCGAGTGAAGCAAGCGCCTTCTTTCTGTCGGAGATCTTCAGAGTATTGGCATATTTCGTGTACCACTCCTTGTAGGTGTCGATATCTATAAAGCAGCAGTAATCGGCCTGCGAATAACCACTTTCGGAGGCCTGTATCTTGTACCTGTTGTTAAGCTTCGCCTCAAATTCCTTCTTCCTCGGGTTGACCTGGAACTGATAATCCTGCATCTTGATCGACAGCGGATCCTTGTCCATATCCACGTCCTTGGTCTTCGAGCGCCTGCCGTCCCAGTACTGGAACTGCCCGTTGATCGCCTGCGAGCCGATAAAGATGGCGTCCCTGCTGTTTTCCTTGTTCGGATATGTTCCGTCCTCGAGCGCGGGATAGCCGAAGCCTTCGTAGCAGTCCATATCCATTATCATGAACTGCGTCCAGGTTGAGTACTTCCCGGAAAAGATCTGCATGTTCCAGTTATTGATTATAGGCGTTATAGCCCTCACATGCTCTATGCCACGGAGCGACTCAAGCGTCTTCTCGTCCAGGTTCTGCTTCGTCTGTTTCCACTCGCCGTTCTCATCTTCCGACCACGAATCGGCCGAAACCTGGATGATCGTCATTCCGCCGTTCTGCATGACGGACGCCTCGAAGCTCTCATTCATTCCGATGCCGACCGAGATCATGACCACGATCGACACGGTACCGATGATCACGCCGATAACTGTCAGAAGGGTCCTTGCCTTCCGTCGCAGGAGGTTGCGCAGACCCATCTTGATTAGGTCAAATATCCTCATTATCTTCCTCGTCTGCTTCCTTCTTTGCCTTGCGTTTCTTAACCACAACGATTATGACCACTGTTCCTCCGACTACGACCACGCCGACGATGACCCAAACCCACCAGGGAATGCTCGCGAAGAAGCCTTCGTCCTCGCCTTCACCCTCCATGCCGGGGAAGCCTTCGCCGAAATCCATCCCCTCGGGGAACTCGCCGCCCCAGTCGTAGTAGCCACCCGAGACGTTGCCGAAGTTCATGTTCCAGTCGCCGCCGAAGTCGCCGCCGCCCATGGGATCTTCAACCCATGCCTGGAAATCGGACGACTTGGTCTGCTCGTCGCCGTTGCTGTCCTCGAAATGGATGGTCACCGTTCCGTGAGCCTCGCCGCCCACAAGCGGAACGATCTGAGGAGAAAGGTACTCCTGGCCGTATCCCTGAACTGCGCCGACGTAGCTCATCGCGGAGTTGTTCGCGAGAGCGAAATCACCCTCGATGGTAATATATACGTTGCCGAGCGTCGACTTGCCCATGTTGTAGAACTCGAAGCTGAGGTCCACGGGCTGGCCGACCACGATGCCCTGATATGCGTCAATGTATATATTCTCAATAACAGGTCTGTAGTTCTCGATAACACGGATCTTGAGGGTGTTCTCCTCGCTAACGCAGCCGTGCTCCTTGTCGACCTCGGACATGTCGTCGTACTC
>JAEEQC010000132.1 GCA_016285135.1 Lachnospiraceae bacterium | reverse complement strand
ATGATCGCAGGCAGCAGCCATGTGAAAGCTTTCGCATCCTCCATGATCACTTTAACAAATGACGCCGCATCGAGAGAACCGTTTGTCATGTTCTTAAGTGACTGAGCGAGCACGAGGATCGTGATAGCGGGAACCATGGCCATAAATCCCTTGGGAACACATTCCATGGCTTCCTCGAAGGTAACGATCCTTCTGATGAGCATATAAACGATTATAAGAACGAGGGCCACGATACTTCCCCAAGGCAGTCCGACATAAGAATCGGTCTCAGAGAAAGCATCAAAGACATCACCGACTCCGCCGAGAGTCTGGTAACCGTTTCTGACAAGTCCCCAGACACACAGTCCGATAAGGATAAGGATTGCAAGCACAAGGTCGATGATCTTGCCGCGAGCGGGCTTTTCAGGTCCGTTTTCTTCCACTTCACGACGGTTATGGTCCTTGTTGGGATCAACATCGAGGATTGAGAGATCGCCTGTTTCCTGAGCTTTGATCTCAAACCCGCTCATCTTCCCGTAATCGATGCCGAGAAGCACGATACCGATGATGAAGACGAATGTAAGGATCGAGTAGAAGTTGAAGGGGATCGCTCTGACAAAGAGCTCAAACCCCGAGTAGGTCTCGCTCTCCACACAGCCCGAAACCGCAGCCGCCCACGAAGAAACGGGCGCGATCATACAAACGGGAGCAGCCGTAGCATCGATGATGTATGCAAGCTTGACTCTCGAGATCTTCTTGCTGTCTGTGACGGGCGACATAACAGAGCCGACCGTGAGGCAGTTGAAGTAGTCATCAATAAAGATCAGAACACCCAGAACGAAGGTGGCCATGAGGGCACCTGCCTTTGTCTTGATGTGCTTCTGTGCCCATGTTCCGAAAGAACGGGATGCACCCGACTTGTTAATGAGAGCAACGATGATGCCGAGGATCACGAGGAAAATGTAGATTCCTGCGTTATCCGCAACCGCTACCGTCAAAGCATCAACGGTGAGGACATCGATCGCACCGGTCACGGAACACTCAGCCGCCATAAAAGCACCGAGCAGAACTCCGATAAAAAGCGATGAGTACGCTTCTTTTGTGATGAGCGCAAGCCCGATAGCCACAAGCGCGGGAAGAAGCGCCCATCCCGTTCCGACGAACGAGTCGGTTCCGGTAACATGCACGATGGTTACCAGAGCGATCACTGCAACGAACACTATCGCAGCGATCAGGATTTTGTTCTTTTTCATGTAATCATTTACCTCCTCTTTTAAGTCCGGGAATTCACTTAAGCACCGAGCGACATCTATGCCTGATGCTCAAATAAACCACAGACCCCTATTACATGGTTTTTACTACCGTATACTATAATATCACGTTATGCGCATTTTAGGTATAAAAAAAGACCCGTCCGGGTCGAAAATTTCCCATAAAATGGGTACCGGGCCGGTGCATTGAGAAGTGCCCGGCCCGTCTGGGTTCTTGTGTTGCCTTTTTACTGTTCGTAAGATCTGAGGAACTGCTTTGTGCGTTCCTGCTTTGGATTGCCAAAGACTTCCTCGGGGTCGCCCTGCTCCACGATCACGCCGCCGTCCATGAAAATGACACGGTTGCTGACTGCGCGGGCGAAGTTCATCTCGTGCGTAACGATGACCATCGTCATGTGCTCTTCCGCGAGCTTCCTGATGATCTTGAGGACTTCGATCGTAAGCTCCGGGTCAAGTGCCGAAGTGGGCTCATCGAAGAACAGTATCTCAGGCTTCATGGCGAGCGCTCTTGCTATCGCGACACGCTGCTGCTGTCCGCCCGAAAGACGGCACGGGTACGCGTCAGCCTTGTCCTCGAGTCCCATGGCACGCAACAACTCCATTGCCTCGGACTTAACCTCTTCCTGATTGCGTCCGTGAACCTTCACAGGCGCGTCTGTGATATTCTTGAGCACCGAAAAATGCGGGAACAGATTAAACTGCTGGAACACCAGCCCGAAGTAGCTCTTCACGGTCTTCATCTCGCTCTTTGAAACATACGAGACATGTCCGGACGAGTCGGTGGAAGCCGCAGGCGTGTCCATATACGTTATGGAACCGCCGTCTATGGTCTCAAGGAACGTCGCGCAGCGCAGGAGCGTCGACTTGCCCGAGCCCGAAGGCCCGATGATGCTGATGACCTCGCCCTTGTCTACCGACAGCGAGATGTCCCTCAGGACCTCGTTCTCCTCTCCCGCCGTGTTCGAGAAACTTTTTCTGATGTTGCTCATTTCAAGTATCATGTCATTTACCCCGGCTGTTATTCCGAATCTGTTTAACGCATATGTGATCCGCCTTTTATTTCACGGCCCATCCGGATCACTAGTTATAATACTTCAGTGCCTTCTCTATGCGCTCCATCGCGAATGCGACGACATAGTTTGCGATGAAATAAAAGATGCCCGCGATCAGGAACGGCATAAAGCTCGTCTGCGATGCCGAGATCTGCTTGGCGATCGAGAAAACTTCCGCATATGCGAGCGTGTACGCAAGCGACGTGTCCTTGACAAGCGTGATCACCTCGTTCGTGATCGAAGGGAGGATGCGCTTGAACACCTGCGGGAGAATGATCCTGAAGAAGGTCTGGCTCTTTGTGTAGCCGAGGACCTCGGCCGCTTCGTACTGCCCCACCGACATCGACTCGATGCCTCCACGATAGATCTCCGCGAAGTAGCATGCGTAGTTCACGACAAAACCGATGATCAGTCCCGGGAATCTCCAGCCCCTGATCGACCATTCAAAGAGGTAGTAGGGTCCGAAATACCACACAAGAAGCTGCAGCATGAGCGGGGTTCCGCGGATCACTGCGATGAACGCCTTGGTGATGTTTTTGACGACTTTATTCTTAGAAGTACGCAAAAGCATGATCCCGACGCCGAGCGGAAGCGATCCGATCAGCGTCAGGAAAAAGATACCGATGGTTTTTAACATGCCGGAACCCATGGTTTCGAGCATTGTTCCTATTTCCATGAAAACCCCTTAATTACTTTCCCAGACAAAGGAAGTTATAGATTTCAGGATACTTCTGTCCGATCTTGTCATAGGTTCCGTTCTTAACAAGTGCGTCGAGAGCCTCATTAACCTTGTCGCGAAGCTCTGTGTCGCCCTTGCGGAAGCCGATACCGTACTGCTCGCTGCCGAGTGCCTCATCGAGGAACTTGTAGCCGGAAGCGTTGCTCATAAGGTACTTGCCGCTTGTAACGTCGATAGCGATCGCATCAATGGCGCCTGCCTTAAGATCGTTGAAAGCGATGGTGTATGTCTCATAAACGTCAAGCTTTTCAAATGTAGCCGCGAGCTTGCCCTGACCCTCTTCGCTGTCCTGAAGGAGGTCATATGCCGCAGTGGCGGTCTGAACGCCCACGATCTTGCCTGCAAGATCAGCAAGTGTCTTGATGCCGCTGTTCTCTGCAACCATGATCATCTGGGTGTTGTCCGAGTATGCCTTGCTCCAGCAGTAGTCATCCTCACGTCCGTTGATCGTGAATCCCGACCAGATGCAGTCACAGCTACCGGCATTGAGCTCGGCATCCTTAGCGTCCCAGTTGAAGGGAACGGGCTCGTACTTCCATCCGAGGTACTCGCAGACTGCCTTGGCGAGCTCTACGTCAAAACCGCTGACCGAGCCGTCGTCATCAAGGTGTGAGTAGGGAGGGAAATCAAGGTCAAAACCGTGCTTGAAAGTACGTCCTTCATCGCTCTTGCTGCATCCCGCAAGTCCGAGAACAAGTGCTGCAACAAGCATAAGTGTGATTATCTTCTTCATGTTTCATCCTTTCCTTATACGCATTAGCCCGTGTATGCCACAGGCTTCTGATAATACGGAGATTATTATAACCTAATCCCGCCGAGAATCAAACTCTTTTATTGCCTGATCGTCTCGTTCATGCTCCCGACGCGGTATCCCTGCAGGTCAAGAGTAACATACATAAATCCGAGCTCCCTAAACCTTTTCACGATCTCCTCGCGGATCCCGTCTGCGGCGAGGCGCGGGATATCGCGGGGCGCAACCTCGATCCTGGCCAGTCGTCCGTGTATCCTGACGCGCTCTTCAAGGAAGCCGCGGTCGATGAGGAACTGCTCTGCGAGGTCTATCATCCGGAGCTTCTCCTGCGTGATCTCCTCTCCATAGACAAACCGTGACGCGAGACACGCATATGAGGGCTTGTCCCACGTGGGCAACCCGAGGGCCTTCGAGATCGCGCGGATGTCTGCTTTCGTGAGGCCCGCCTCCCGTAAGGGGCTTTTTACGCCCAGCTCCTCCACGGCTTTAAGACCCGGCCTGTAGTCGCCGAGGTCGTCTGTGTTCGAGCCTTCGGCCACGTGCGTTATCCCGTTCTCACGGGCGATCCTCGCTATCTCGGTAAAAATGCGTTTTTTGCAGTAATAGCACCTGTCGGGGCTGTTGTTGCGGTAGTGTTCCTCTCCGAGCGGATCGGCATCGCAGACGAAATGACGTATGCCGTGCTCCTCGCAGAACGCCTTCGCCTCTCCTCTTTCGCGCTCCGGAACGCCCGAGTCGACCTCTGTCACCGCTATCGCCCTGTCACCGAGGACCTCATGCGCCATGAACAGCAGGAAAGTCGAATCTACTCCGCCCGAAAACCCGACTGCGAGCGAGCCGAGTTCCCTGAGGTTATCTTTGAGTGCGTCAAGCTTCCCGGCTTGTTCTGCGGTGAGTGCGGGGGTGGTGGGGTGACTTTCGTTGTGCAGCATGGGCGTGAGATCCTCCTGAGTAAAACTATGTGTATATAATACCACAAATTTTGACAAAATAGGCAGGTGTGGACCGGGGGGGACGGGGGTTGTGGACCATTGGGGTTCATGGTCCACAACCCCCGTCCCCCCCGGTCCACCAACCCCCGTGTCGAACAAAAAATGAGCATATGCATGTTCAATATATGATTGTCTCGAAATCGTAATGAGTTATAATATCTCAGTGAAAGCAGAGACAAATCTTACGAATGGAAAAACAGAATGAACAACAAAAAAACAAGGATAATAGATGAAAAAACACCCCTGCTGATCCTGGCAGGGCCGATGTTCCTCGAGCTGTTACTGAACACCATGCTCAACAACGTGGACACGATCATGCTCAGCCACTATGACGAGTACGCGGTCGGCGCGGTCGGAAATGCGAACACGATCATGTTTATGATGAACATCTTCTTCAATGTCATCGCAACCGCGACGAGTGTTGTTGTGGCGCAGTACCTCGGTGCCAAGATGTACGAGAAGATGAACATGATCTACTCGCTTGCGGTCATGGTAAACCTTGCCTTCGGCGCGGTGCTCAGCGCAGGCTTCTGCGCTGCCAATCCGCTGATCATGGATTTTCTCAACGTGTCACCCGAGATGCGGCCCTACTCGATGATCTACATCTACATCGTCGGTGGCTCGGGCTTCGTGACGGCGGTCTTCAGCGTAATGCTGCAGATCCTGCGATGCAACGGCTACACCAAGATCGGCATGTGGGTCACGCTCGCTATAAACGTTGTAAATATCGTCGGGAACTACCTCTTCCTCTACGGTCCGCTCTCGTTCCTCAACATGGGCGTTGAAGGCGTTGCGATCTCGACCGTTGTGGCGAGGGTTCTCGCAGTGATCGCACTCCTCGTATTCTTCTACGTCATGAAGATCGGCAAGATCTCGCTGCGGTTCTTAAAGCCGTTCCCGGGCAAGCTGCTCGTCAGGATGATCAAGATCGGTCTCCCCTCGGCAGGAGAAAATCTTACATATAACGTATATCAGACAACACTGCTCTCCTTCGTCAACGCGATGGGTAACGACGCGGTCAACGCAAGAGCTTACTGCAACACGCTTATAATGTTCGCGATGATCTTCTCGAACGCCTGCGCTATGTCCACGCAGATAATCGTCGGGCACCTCGTCGGCGCGGGTAAGACGGACGAGGCATATAAGCGTGTGTTCAAGACGCTCAGAACGTCCATGCCCATAACCATTGCGCTCGCATCGATAAATGCCCTGCTGTGCAGCTACACATTGCACATCTTCACCGACAACGAAAATATCATCATGCTCGGCCAGTCCATAATGATCGTCGATATCTTTGTAGAGGCGGGCAGGTGCCTAAATATGACCTTTGTAAACAGCCTTAAGGCTGCGGGAGCATATATCTTCCCTCTCATCGCAGGTATCCTCAGCAACTGGGGTCTCGGCCTCACGACCGGCTATGTTGTGGGCGTGTCGATGGGCTTCGGCGTAGCCGGCATCTTCGCCGGCACCGCAACCGATGAGTGCATCAGGGGACTGATAGTCATGTACTACTGGTTCAAGAAAAAGTGGGTAGGGAAATCTGTGGTAGAAAAAAAGACAGTGTAGGTGGACCGGGGGGGACGGGGGTTGTGGTGGTCCCTTGGGGACGGGGGTTGTGGACCATTGGGGTTCATGGTCCACAACCCCCGTCCCCGAGGGACCACCTACCTTCAACTACTCATCCGTTGTTATCGTAAATGACCTCTGTGAACGCCACGCTACC
>JAEEQC010000131.1 GCA_016285135.1 Lachnospiraceae bacterium | reverse complement strand
AGCAATAATGCAAATATTTTCTTCTTCATGTCATGGCCTCCTTAGTAAGATAACGAGCCTGTTCCGTTCCAGGCCTTGCCTTTTCCGGATCCTGCCAGTGCTCCGCCGAACGAGCTTGCGTCGTCAAAACCGGGATTAACGACCTGAACGCTTAAGCCTCCGGTGTGACCGTTCTTCGAGAATGTAAAGTTATTTCCCTCGACTTTCATAAAGCCTATGATAAAGGTTGTGGTGTCGACGGCTGCTTTTCCGTCTGCCACGTATTCGGAACCTGACTTGTAGCCGCTGAAGTTGTGCGCTTCATCTTTACTGTCGATGATCTCTGTAGCACCGTCGTCGTAAGTAACAACGAGCCTCAGGTTGCTAGCACCCGTCTCTGCGGATGAATGGTAGTAGGTAGCCATCACCACGAAGTTTTCAGTATTGCTATCATAGGTGTAGTTTAATTCGTTGCCTTCGCCTTCACCGTAGATATCAAGCCAGTAGCGTCCCCAGTCCGGGTCGTTAGGATCCTCGCGGTTTGCGCCGAGACCTGAGTACTGAATGATTATGCCCTCGCGGTCGACTGTGAACGCACCTGTCGAATCATCAGCATACACAAGCTCGAAATTAACCGAGTCGTAGAACTTGGAGTTAAAGGTGATCACGATATCTGATGTGTTGGTGTTGTCTATCGTTACAGCGCCTTCGGGAAGAGAGTCTTTGAGTCTGACTTCCTTAAGAGCCTTGGCTACTTCGCCTGCATTGCTGTTTAACGGCATGATGTGAAGGGTAGTGTCATGGATGAACAGCTTTACAGGATACTGTCCGCCGGCTTCCCAGATCTTGTCAGCGGCTTTGCCGGTGGCATCGTGCGATACGAAGTCGTATCTCTTTCCTGTACCTTCGCTTGCGGTCGCGAAGAACTTCCCTGTACTCTTAAATACCTTGACAAAAGTGTCCGGATTAATGGTTTCCAAGTCTTGGCTTCCGCTTGGTTTGAATTTCATATATGAATATGATACCGTCTGGAAGGTGAACATATTCTTGTCTTTATTCTTCTCATACATCGAGACGCCGTGTCCGCCGGCAACGATATTTGTATACGAATCGTCTATGATCACTGAGGTGTAATAATCCTCGTCGATATTATCCGGTCTGGCATTAACATCACCGACAAGAACTTTCTTGTCATCAAAAGCTCGTCTTAAATAGTACTTGGAGCCGGTACCGGTGCTTTCATTAAAATCGGTACAGATAAGGAGGTCATCCAGCTGGGGCAGCTGGTATAAATAGACAGTGTCCTTGATCTCTTCGCCTGTTATGCTTACGCCCCAATCTACCGTAGCGGTGTAACGGTTTATTGATTCCGTAGTTCCGTCAGCTCTTGTGGCAGTTATTATTTGAGGATCATTATAGTCGACCACGATCCGGTCGCGCATTGCAAGCGCTTCATCGAAAACTGAGTGCCATATGCAATCACGATCCGGATTGTAATAAGTGCGGAAGCCGAAGGGTCCGTACATATCCCTGAACTTGATGAGCAGCTCCGAAGCGAGTGCAAGTGTCAGATCATCATAGTCTGATTCACCGTCACCGTCAAAGTTGACGAGGCTATACGCGTAGATATATTTCTTGGCTGCAGTTTTTACCTCGGGATTGCCGTAATTGTAGGCAGGATCATTACTGCTGTTTTTGGTCCAGATCGCGGTATCACTTCCGTTGATATTTTGAGTAGTGTAGTAATAAGTTCCTTTAAAGGATCCGGAAGTCAGTGGTGTTGAGCTTGACTGACCGAAATAATCATAAAGATCCATTCCGCTGATACCGGCATCAGGATTTTGTATTTCAAGGCGGAGGTTATCGTCTATGGGCTCAATATACGAACCGTTCCCACTCGTAAGAGAGCCTGAAATACGGATCATACCCTCGCCCCGAATGAAAAGTACCACGTCCTTACCGAGGGTCAGGTTTGTCACTTCCATATTCCATGTGACGTTATAAACGGTTTTGCCATAATGGGGGTCTTCGGTATTTTTTTCCGCGATTAGTGCATCATAGCCCATGGTAACGGATTCATCGTTCCAATAGTTGGCGGGTAACATAAAACCGTCATTCGTTTCTTCGTCAAAGAATCTGAAATTGTTGTTGAAGTAATTGGCTATAGCGCCGGCGTCATCTGCTTCGCGATAAATTGCCGCATCACATCCTCCGCGGTTAAAGTGACTCCAGCCGACATCAATGTAGGAATCGGGACCTGTAAGAACAAGGCTGTATTTGTCAACATAACCTCCGTCATGTGTTTCGACAGTAACGCCGCAATTGTTGTCCCATATTTTGATTATCGTTGAGTCTACGCCCAGTGTGACAGTATTGATGGTGATTGCGGCACCGCTTGCAGCATCGCTTGTCACATAAACGGCGTAGGGATAGTAATTTTCGCCCTGATCAAAACTATAATTCGTATTAGCGGTAGCGATCACCTGTCCATTGTCCGGGGCGAACCATACGTTATTTGCATAGATCACCCTGGCCGTTGCCGTTGCGGGGTCGGGGTCATCAGCTTTTGCTGTTGTGCTGTCCATCAGGCCGAAGAACGCGAAGCACAAGAGTGCCAGGAGCAAGGCCCGGACGAGCCGGTTCTGTTTAATAATACTCATAAAGGAGCCTCCTTTTCTAAATAAATGAACAGTTGTCACTTACTCGGATGTGGTCAACTTCGTGTAGCAACATCACGAAAACGAAAGCGCGCTGTTCGGTTTTGCTAATTGTAACACGCGTGTCGTCAAAAATACAGTCTGCTTATGTACAGTTTTGTGTTTGGACGTGTTTGATTAAGGATAGGTTTTTGGTTTTGAGGATAGGTCAGGTTGCATGAGGACAGGATTTGGTATAAATTCAGAGAGTAAAGAGATAGGTTTGGAGGCGAGGATGAAGACTTTGATTTCCAAAAACAAGAATTTCATACTTTGCTGTGTGATCATAGCAGCGGTATATCTTCTGGATTCGCTGATATTTTTCTCACAGCTTTATATGATGTATGATTTCTTCAGCGAGAAAACGATCGGTGCCCTTTCGACCGGATGGGCATACCTGGCGCAGGGTGCGGGACTTGTATTGTTCATGCTCCTGTACAAAACCCGCAGTCACCTGTCCGCTCACAGGGGGTTCCAGGTCACGCTTTTCCTGCTCGAAATGCCTGTCCTCATCGCGTCCATCCTCATACCCGGAAAAACTCTTCTGATAATAATGATCATTCTTCTGAATATCATAATCGGACTTCATACAGGATTCACTTTTACTCTGGCAGCGGCACATGCCCCCGCTTCACGCCTGGGATTGTGCTACGGTCTGGCCTATGCTGCCGGCGCTTTCGGAACATGGCTCATCTCTGTGGTCAGCGGAGGAGTTCTGACTTCCTACCGTATTATATTTGTCGACAGTCTGATCATCGCCCTTATCGTTGTGCTCGTACTTGTGTACAAAGATGCGGTTGAAGACGAACATGACGCGGAGTCCGGTGAAGCGGAACCTGTATCCGATACAAGTCTTTTCTCGCTCGATACCGCCAAAGGCAGGAAGGTTCTGATGCTCCTGTGTCTCGTGATAGCTATCATGGCGCCTATCTCGAGCATCGGAACCAACAACAATCTGTACGTTGAGTATTGTCGCGAACTCGATCTTCTGGCGCAGCGAAGTTTTTATGCCGTGGGTCTGATCGCGGCGGGACTGATCTTTGATAAAAATCGCGTGGTCGGTGGGATCTGTTCCGTTATAAGCCTTATATATCCCATCATACTTATCATGATCTACCGCGAGAGTGGTATGGTGACGCTGGTCATCGGATTGTCCTATGTTATCCTCGGATTCTTTGCGGTGTACCGTGCTGCGGCGTTCATGCATCTGGCGGCGGAGAGCAGAAAGCTGCATCTGGCTCCCCTCGGACTGGCGGTCGGACGTATCTGCGAGGCAGTTGTGGTATTGATGATCAGCGAGATCGGTACCGACGAACTGATCTTGGTGATACTGGTGAGCGTACTGTTCATCCCGCTGATAATTCTTTTCTTTCTTATGGAGAAGGAGAAATACACTTCGCCGGATCTTCCTGTCGATGAACTGAGGGAACTGAGCGCTGACGAACGCCGCGTTGCATTTGCCAAACGATACGGATTGACACGTCGTGAGGAAGAGATCTCCATGTTACTGTCGGAAGGCCGTTCTAACGGCGAGATCGCGGAGATCCTGCAGGTTTCGGAGAACACCGTGCGGTTTCACGTTTCCAATGTATTAAAGAAGACAGGGATGAAGGACAGGAACGAGGTCAGCAGAGCATACAGGTTGTAGGACAGGAACGAGGTCGGCAGGGCTTACAGAATGTAGAGAAAAAACGTTTATAAGAATAATCGGAGTATGCGGCTTTTTCTTGACATGGGAAACATCGCCATATATACTGATTAATAAGGGCTTGAAGCCTTAATATAACAATCAATTTAGGAGGAAGTTATGGCTATTGCTTCATTGGTACTCGGAATTTGCTCGTTAGTATTCTTGTTCATGCCTTTCATTGGTTGGCTCGGTGTTATCATCGGTATCGTGGGCATCGTTCTCGGTGTTCTCGGCAGAAAGGATCCCGAGAAGAAGGGTATGGCTACAGCAGGTATGGTTTGCTCGATCGTTGCTGTTGCACTTTGCCTCATCACATGGATCGCATGTGCAGCTTGCGCAAGCGCAATCACCAGCTCGACTGAGTCGGCACTTTCCGCTTTAGGACTTTAATTTCAGTCAATAATCTCAGAGAAAGAAGGATTCCCTCTGTTCCCTTGCTGCATGGTCATGTGTTTGGCCTGAAGGCCTTCATCATGAAGAGGCGGGGACCGGGTAGGGGATCTTTCTTTTTCTTTTCGGAGGATACTGATGCACGTTCACTTCAACATTTTTGGCTTAAATATCCCGGCTTACGGCCTCATGATCACACTCGGCGTGGTTGTGGCAAATCTGGTGGCTCTTTACTTTATCAGAAAAGAAGGCCGGAAATTTGACGACATCATTCTGATCGAAGCATATTGCCTGTTGGGAGCTTTCGTAGGGGCGAAGCTTCTTTATATAATCGTTTCGTTTAATGACATCGACTGGGAAAGCGCGAAGACGCTCGAGGGGTTAAGCAACCTGATGTCGAGCGGATTTGTTTTCTACGGCGGACTCATCGGAGGCATCGGGATGATCCTGCTTGCCGGGAAGGTCCACGGTGTTGAATCAAAGTATTACCTGAAAAACTACATCTTTGCCGCACCGCTCGGGCACGCCTTCGGCCGGATCGGTTGTTTCTGTGCGGGATGCTGCTACGGGATGGAGTACCATGGCCCGGGTGCGGTTGTTTTTCCGCATGGATCGTTTGCCCCCGAAGGGGTTGAACTGTTCCCCGTACAGTTGGTTGAGTCGGCCTGTCTGTTTATTATAGCCGGCGTGATGATATTCCTGAAAAAGCGCGGAAAGAGCGCGCATCTGATCGAGATATATATGATCGGTTACGGTATCGTCCGCTTTGTTCTTGAGTTTCTTCGGGACGACGCATATCGCGGCGTCTATTTCGGGATCTCCACTTCCCAGTGGATCAGCATGCTGGCCGTGGTGGGAGGAATCGTGTTGTGGGTGATCAACTCCCGAAGAAACACTTCAAAAGAAAGTGGGCTGCAATCATAGATCCGAGACAGTCGGACAAGAGAACATAGGCGTTAAGGGGAAATAGCCGGTAGGATTTCGCAAATTCATTAGTTGCAAAGAGAAACAAAAGAAATCACAAAAAGCGACTTGCCAAATTATAGAATGTGAGATATAATCATTAAAAAGAGAAATGCGCGCTTGCGATTTACAAATCGTGAAACGATCAAATAAACGGGACAGAACCCGAACAGGAGTTGGAACATGGCACAAAATGTGATCACCGCGCTCGGTGACTACGGATGCGATACACAATCTGCACTTGAGAGGTTCCTCGGCAAGGAGGAGCTCTACCTCAAGTTTATCAGGAAGTTCCTTGATGACACGAGTTTTGACAGACTCAAGGAATCGCTCGGCGAAGAAGACTACGAAGGAGCGCTCAAAAACGTTCATACCCTCAAGGGTGTCAGCGGTAACCTCGGGTTCACCGCTCTTTATGACGTTGCTTCCGACATGGTCACGAAGTTCCGCGCCCGTCAGGACAGAGATGCAGTGGCGGACTACGGGAAGCTTGAGCAGATCTACACAGAGATCTACTCGATCATAGAGAAGAATATTTCCTGAGGATACGATAAAAGCATATTGACCCGCTTGAGGTACAGAACAGTCAGCGTTCTGTACCTATTTTTGTGCGATAAACGAAGGCCGTCTGTTGCAAGCTTGTTTGTGAACAGACGACTGAGTGAACGGGGGATCGGGTGGATCAAAGAAAAGTGTCTGTGATTGTATTATTACGGAAAACGTGATATAATAACTCTGATTTCACTATCGTGACGATCGGCTGATCTGTCGCGGTGAGAGAAATCA
>JAEEQC010000130.1 GCA_016285135.1 Lachnospiraceae bacterium | reverse complement strand
GCGACAAGTATTCCGCCGATAAAAAGGACTATCGCGCTTAATACTCCGAGCACGCCTGAGACTCCCGTATTGATAAGCGACACTGTGAGCACAACCGCCGATCCGACTACGAGTCCGATCTGGGAAACCGAGAAGTTGGTGGTCATGATGTAAAAGAGCGGTGAGATGGGCTTTAAGAGCACCGTCTCAAAGCTTCCTCCCCTGACGTGGTCCATCGTTGCCCACATAACGGACGAAAGGCACATCGATGCGATCCCTCTCGAGAGCGAGAAGATCGACTGAAGAGCAAGGACCTCCCACATCGTCCATCCCGGAAACTCGAGTCCGTTCGCATAGATCACGATCGTAACGAGAGGGAAGAAGATGTTGGAAAGGAGTGTGATGAATGTTGACATGATAAAGTCGGCGCGGTAGGCGGTTGCCTGCGCGATCGAAATCTTGATGCATGTCAGGTATATCTTGAGTTTCAAGTGGATTCCTCCATATAATTACTATTCCGGGTGCGACCGACCACAGTCCGTCATGGACTCTGCTCCCGCACATATCGGACTCTTCCGGGTGCTAAGCTCCGACCGCTGTGAATCTCCTGATAGCGGCCCGATATAAGAGTTCGCTCGCGCCCATCATGATCACAAGCGCGATCCCCTGGAACATGACCGCTTCAGGAACGGAGAGTCCGAAGCCTGCGATATCGGCACCTCCCGTCCAGACCATAGCCGGGATGTAGTTCGTGTACTGGAAGGGCAGGAACATCATGATCCGTCTCACTGCTTCCGGGAAGAAGTTGATGGGGATGAGCGCACCCGAAAGGACGTTGGCGAAGAGTTGATAAACAACTCTGATACCGCCTGCATTCACGAGGAAGAACGCCGTCATTCCGAGAGTGTAGTTGACGTAGAAGTTCATCAGGAACGTGATTGCTACCGACAAAATCGTCCATCCGATGTACACGGGCCTCATGTCGACACCGAACAAAAGCCACAAAATGAGAAGGCAGGGGATAAATTCGAAGACAAGTCCGAGAACCCTGTGTCCGAGCTTCTGTTCAAGTGCGAATCTCCTGTGATTGATGGGGCGAAGCACGAAAGTCAGAAACTTTCCTGTTCTGATGAGCATCTGCAGGTTCCAGTCTGCGAAGTCCATCGTAAGATATCCGATGAGGGCCGATGCTCCGTAGTACCGCACCATTGCCTCAAAGCTCATCCCGGCGATCATCGCGGTGTCGCCGTACACGGCTTTCCAGACAAAGTATTGTACGATAAAGTAAGTGGGTCCGACAAACGCCGAAACGAGTGAATGCGTACGGTATGCGGACCACTCTTTATAAGTGGCGAAGGCAACTGCCTTGCCTTCGCCGAATATGTGTCTTATCTTTTTGAACATATATCTATTCCTTGAAAAAATATCCTTTTTCCACACAGCATGATACCCATTCCTTCAAAAAAGAAGCGGATTTTCTACGCGTGTAGAATTCGAATGTCTTCACATCACTTAAGTCCCGACCAGATAATGTTCTGGACATTGTAAAGGCCTCTTGCATTCCAGCTCTGTCCGTCCTTCCACGGCACGAACCATGCTGCAACGATATCCTCGACAGGATCTATATCTATCGAGCACGAGCCCGAGCCTTCATGCATAAACGTTCCGTCCGAATATGTCCAGGGAAGTCCTTTTCTCATATCGAATCCGATGCCGTAGCCTCTGTCGGGTTCGTTTGCGCCCCAGCAATAGTCGGGAATGTTGAAGAGCTGGTGTGATGTCATCTTCTCAACAGCCTTTCTGCCGATCACCCTGACGCCCCCAAAGGTTCCCTTCCCGAGCAGCATTCTTCCGTAGATCGACAGGTCGTGAGTTGTCGAGATCATTCCGCCCGCCGTTGCGGGTAATCTGTCGAAAAACTTGTCTTCATCGTCCTTTTCGGGCATCTTGCCCTCCGCAAGGACCTGATCTTTAAGCTTCTGGAAACGCTCTCCTCTCACGTACATCCTTTTCATGAATCTTACAGCATCACTGTCGGAGAGCATCCCGGGGAAGAATGTATCTTCCATTCCGAGGGGCTTAACTATGTTGTTGATGATGTACTCCTCGGGGCTGACTCCCGTGACCTTGCGGATGAGTTCGCCGAGTATCACATATCCGAAAGAGCAATATGCCCACTCCGTACCTGTAGGTCTTCTCAGGCCCCCTTTGATGCCCGAAGCGATCCAGTCGATCTCATCGGGATTTCCGCCGTTCTTGACTGTAAGCAGATAGTCTTTATAGACATTGCTCCAGTGATCCTCCGGAGTTACTTCCGGGAAGCAGCCGCCGTCCGGATAAAGTCCCGATGTGTGCGTAAGCATGTGCCAGATGTTGATCCCGTCAAAAGGCTTCTTGCCGAACACGTCGATGAATTCACCCATGCGCTGTTCAAGTCTGATAACGCCGTCCTCAACAAGCTTCATTATAGAAACCGCAACAAAGGTTTTTGTGATCGACGCAAGGCCGAAGGGCATGTCCGTCTGCATCAGGGCCTTGTCATCAGTGAAGCTTCCGCCTCCGATGGCGCCGTTGGCGATGATCTTGCCTTTATGGGCGATCGTATACTGCGCTCCGTTGATAACGCCTTCATCGATAAGTTTGTCAAAATGCTTATGAAGCACCTCAAGCCTTGACGAATCGTATCCTGTTTCTTCCGGTCTGCAGTCTGTTGAACCTAATCTTACTTCTCTCATGTACTGTCTCCTCCTAAAAAAATACTGATCTATCAAGCGTCTGAAGTCTTCCCCGAACATGATCGTCACCTCTCGATCAATCCAAAATGATCTTCAAACTTCATATGATGTACAATAAACTCTATCACAGCATGTTTAGTATTACAAGGTATTAAAGTAAAAAGAAGACATGACATTTGTCATATCTTCTTTCATATAAGCATTAATCTGATCTGTCTGAACTGTCCAATTTTCGACAGCCCGATCTGCAACGGATCATTCGGTCAGTGTCACCTGTTCTTTGACATTGCCCCTTATCCATCTGCCGCTCAGGTAGAATGTCCACGTAATAAGGAAACCGAGCGAGAAGCCGAATATCCCGTTCCACCATATAACCGTATGACCGAGAAATGTACTGTACCTGAAGAGGTAAGTCACAAGCACACGCATCCCCAGAGCTCCACACGCAACGATCATCGGGAAGATACTGTGTCCGCTTCCCTGGAAAACTCCGAAGATCGGAACATATACGGCAAGTACAATGTTTATGAGTGCAATGGCCTTCAGATGCTCAAGACAGTACTCAGCCGCCCGGTCACTCAGTCCGAACAAGGATATGATCTCCGGCGCAAAAGCCCAGACAAGTGCCGATATAACAACGGTCATGAGTAAAGAAATAATAACCGTCTGTCTTGTTCCTTTTTTGACACGATCGATCTTTCCGGCTCCCACGTTCTGCCCGGTGTATGTCGCGAGTGTTGTCTGAAGTGCATTTAAAGGGAGGTTGATGTACATCTCGATCCTCTGGCCTACCGTAAACGATGCCGTCATGACCTGTCCGAACCCGTTAACCGCGCGCTGAATAAACGTAAGACCGAACGATACAACAATAAGCTGCAGCGATATCGGGAATCCGATCTTTACGGTTCTCGATATAAGAGTGTTGTTCCATTTGTATTCTTTTAATGCGAAGCGGAATACAGGGTACTTTCTGCGCATGTAATAATATGCCGCCACAAATGAGATCGCCTGGGAAATGTCCGTTGCGATCGCTGCTCCTGCCACGCCCCAATCGAACACCGCTACAAAAAGCATGTCGAGACCGATGTTAAGTACCGATGAGATCAGCAGAAAATAAAGCGTCGCCGCGCTGTCGCCGACCGCGCGCAGTATAGCGGAAAAGATGTTATATCCGCACTGGAACACAAATCCGAGCGCATATATCCTGAAATAGACAAGCGTCTGATCGAGGAAGCTTTCCGGCACATCTACAACATGAACGAAGATCGGTCTCGCGATCAGAACTCCGACAACCGCGCAGATCACGCCGAGTATCATGAGGAACAGGATTCCTGAAGAAGCATTTGATCGAACTTTCTCCTCATCTCCCGCTCCGAAATGCTGCGCTACAACAACGCCGTTTCCTGCAGAAAAACCGATCGCAAGCGACAGGAACAGGAACGTAATGGTCCCCGTTGTTCCGACTGCCGACAGTGACGCTTCACCGGCATATCTTCCGACTATGATCGTATCGACCGTGTTATAGAGCTGCTGAAGAAGGGATCCGGCAAGTACAGGGAGAGAAAACAGCAAAATGTGCTTCCACGGCGTTCCGGATGTCATTATCTTGGTTTTTCCTGCCATGCGTGTCTCCTTTCCCTCTGCACTTTATCTTTTTAACCCATCAAAAACTCTGTATAGCGTTTGTTTCCGAAGCTGACGATTCGGATTCTACAGATTTCCTTCGTGTCTTTCCACTTATTTATTGTTTATCATCATTTAAAATTTGTTTTGCTCTCTCGATAGCTTCATTTATGTTGACGCAGAAGTTCTCCTTCCCGACAAGCTTAACAAAGCCTTCCTTTTCGAATGCGTGCATGGGCTGCTCGTTTACATGTGAAAGAACAAGTGTGATGTCCTTTTTCTTAAGGTTCTGATAGAGCTCCTCGAGTCTTCTCATAGCGCTTATGTCGATGGCGGGAACACTCCTCATTCTGAGGATAAGAACCCTTGTAAACGACTTGGCGGTTATGCCGAGAAGTTTATCCGCCGCCGCAAAGAAAAGCGGTCCGGAGATCTCAAACACACGGATCTCTTTCGGAAGGTCCATGATGTTTTCCTGCTCGTTCTCAGCGATATCGGGTTCTCCGACATATTTCCAAGATCTGATCTGTGATGTATCCGAAAGACGCTTAAGGAAGAGAAGTGCCGTAACGACCACACCCGCTTCGATAGCAATAACAAGGTCAAAGAATACCGTGAGGGCAAATGTCATTACAAGGACGATGATATCGCTCTTGGGAGCTGTCTTGCAGAGGTGGAAGAAGCTCTTCCAGTCTGCCATGTTCGCAGCAACCACAAGAAGCACTGCGGCAAGTGTCGTCATCGGGATCTTTGCGGCTATAGGCATGCAGACAAGAAGGATGGCCGTAAGTGTAACGCAGTGTACGATACCGGCGATCGGTGTTCTTCCACCGTTTCTGACATTGGCAGCTGTACGTGCGATCGCGCCGGTTGCAGGGATTCCTCCGAAGAGACCGGAGAAGATATTTCCGAGACCCTGTCCGACAAGCTCCGCATTAGATTTATGTGTATCGCCGATCATACCGTCGGAAACAACGGCGCTGAGCAGCGACTCGATACCCGCAAGGATCGCGATCGTAAATGCAGGCGAAAGCATCTGCTTTATAAGGTCGAACGAAATATCGGGGAAGGTGATCGTGGGGAATGATGAGCTCAGCTCACCATATACACTTCCGATCGTGTTTACGGGAAGCTCAAACACTGTGACGATCACTGTCGTGATGACGATGGCAATGAGTGATCCGGGTATCTTGTTTGTCACCTTGGGCCAGAAGATCATGATAAGCACCGCAAGCGCTCCGATCCCAAGTGCCCACCAGTTCACTGAAGTTATATTCTCTCCGTATGCGATCATCTTGGGGAGAAAGTCCGAAGGAACGCTCTCCATCGAAAGGCCGAGGAAATCCTTGATCTGCCCAACAAAAAGCGTCACTGCGATACCGCATGTAAAGCCCGTGGTGATCGTATAAGGTATGTACTTGATAAGGGAACCGAAATGACAGATTCCCATGATCACAAGCAGGATACCGGCAAGAATAGTTGCTACGGTAAGGCCGCTCATCCCGTACTGTGTTACGATCCCGCAGATAATAACAACAAATGCGGCTGTCGGACCACCGATCTGAACGCGGCTTCCTCCAAAGAAAGAGATAAAGAATCCGGCGATGATCGCGGTGTAAAGGCCCTGCTCGGGACTGACACCGGACGCGATAGCAAGCGCGATCGAAAGCGGAAGAGCGATGATCGCAACGATTATACCTGAGATGATATCCCTAACGAGCTGCTTGCCCGAATAAGATTTCATCACATCAAAAAGTTTGGGTTTTAATTCTTTCATAATATGCCTTTCTTATGTTTAAGAATATATATGTTTCTCTCTGCGTACGCATATATGTACGCTCCGAATGATCTCTGCCCAACCGATAAAGATTTGCAAAGAAAAAGCTTCAGGTCAAACCTGAAGCTAGTGCCCAGAACCGGAATCGAACCAGTGACACAGGGATTTTCAGTCCCTTGCTCTACCAACTGAGCTATCTGGGCGAATAGTGAATAAAGAGGATAAGCAGTTATGAATTCGTTTCTCGAGACCACCGAAAGCTTGCTTTCGGTTGGGCGAGAGAAGCGGATTCGGAACAGTTTGCTCATTTATGAGCAAACGTACATCCGACGGATGCTTGCATCCGGCGGATGGGCTTATCCGTTGGATTAGCTTATCCGAAAGCTTTTTTCGGATGGGCTTATCCGGCGGATTGGTACCTCTACCTATCCGAGTTGCGGGAGAAGGATTTGAACCTACGAGCTCCGGGTTAT
>JAEEQC010000129.1 GCA_016285135.1 Lachnospiraceae bacterium | reverse complement strand
ATGCTTCCATTACAAACAGTTTTATCTCTTTTTCAATATAAGAAACATTACCTGCTTCATCTTCGTAAGAAACTCTTGCGATGATGATTCCGTCATCCATGGTGGGAGCGATACCCGTAACCATAGCATCAACATTTCCCGTTGCTCCGGGCTCAAGCTTTCCGAGGAAAGTGGAACCGCCTTCAACACTGTCAGCTATGAAATCAACCTGAACATTGTAAAGAGTGGTCTTTCCCTTGTTATAAACAGGGAACATGATATTAGACTGATTTCCGACTTCAATAGATTCGGGAAGGATCTCTACTTCACCGGTATCGATCCTGGCTTCCTGCTTGACGGGAATTGAGATATTTGAAGTCATTGTGTACGGATTCTTCTCACTGTCTTCGTATGCCGCATTCAGTGTGATGACATAAGGTTTCTGCATCAGATCGCTTCTGGCGGTCATCTCTATGGAGATATTGGAAGTAGCTCCGGGAGTTATTGAAGGAACAAACACCGTAGCGGAACCTGATGTGGGAAGGAACGCTTCGTATGTTGTCTCGTTGTTGTTACCTTCTTTTGCCGCAGCAAGATCAAACTGAATGTTTGAAACTGCGGTTACCATTGAAGTGTTCTGAACAGAGATAGTAAGTTTGAAGGTATCACCCGCATATACAACTTCGGGATCGGTCTTAAATCCTGTTACGATGATCCTGGGAGTTGAAACCTTGTCGTCCTTTTCGGCACTTTCACTGAGGCTTCCGGCACCGGGTGCACCGTTGATATGGATATAGGTGGTGATGGTAGTCTTCTCCGCAGATCCTCCGCGATAATAAAGAACATCAAAGGTCAGAGGATATGTTCCGGTCTTCGCATCCTTGGAAACAAGGAATACCCATGTTGCATTCTGCGCAAGAGTATGTGCTGTGTGAATGTCACTTGATGCCTGAATCTTGGGAATAACAAGAGCATTGGATGCGGTTGTTATCTCGAAGGGCCACTTATTGATGTCGGTGCTTTCCTGAGGAGTAATGACCACATCGGTAACATCGGATTTTCCGAGGTTGATAAGTGAAAGTGTAAGATATGTATACTCTCCGTAATTAGCGGATGTAACTATGGAGTTGTTATTGATGAAAAGGAAGTCCTGAGTGTTTGAATATGAAGTGGGCTTCTGTGCGGCAACGGAATCCATCCTGCCTGCAATATCGTTGACGTAATTGATAAGTCTTGCAACGGTCAGCGAATTATTAGCGATGTAAACATTTGCTTCATACCAGGTATCTTCCAGCTTCTGGGTGATCTCGGGAGCAAGCCCCTGAACACTTGAATTCTTGATATTGTCCTTGTAGGTGATCAGGTAGCTGTAAGCATCCTGCCTGTCGGTATCGGTTATTATATCGTTACCGCTTGCATGAACCGTTCTGAGGCAGGAAGTTCCGAATCCCGATCCGCCCGATACGTAATTGCCGGGATCGTTGCCGGACACATCATTTGCCGCCTTAACAGGCATGGCACCCATAAGTGCAAATATCATTATTGCCGAGATTGTTGCGATTAAACGAATACTGATTGATTTCAAATTATTGATTCTCATATGGATTGATCTCCTCACCGGGTACTGCCAATGTTCCGCCCGGATAATAACCGGCTTCAGCTTCTACCTCATTAATCTGCGCGCCGCCGGGATGTTCGTCGATTCCGATTATCTTGCCGTCGCGTATATGTATTACTTTATCTCCGAAAGATGCCAGATAATTATCATGTGTTACCATTACCATTGTCTGGCCCTTTTCATGAACGATTCTCTGCATCAGCTTGAGAACTTCAAGCGTCGTATTGGAGTCGAGGTTTCCCGTTGGCTCGTCCGCAAAAACAATCTCCGGATCCACAACCAGTGCTCTTGCTATACCGACTCTTTGCTGCTGTCCTCCGGACATCTGTCCCGGTCTGTGATTCATGAACTTCCCGAGTCCTACGAGTTTTAGCATCCGTCTTGCTTTCTTTTCCCTGATGGCTTTGGGCACTCCCTGGAAAGTCAGTGGCAAAGCCACATTTTCCACCGCCGTCAGGTTAGGCATCAGATTGTATGACTGAAAAATAAACCCGACATGCTCCTGCCTGAATACAACAAGCTTGGCTTCATTCTTTTTCTCAATGTGTTCACCGGCTATTATTATCTCTCCCCTTGTGGGAGGTTCAAGACCGGCCATCATGTTTAAAAGAGTTGATTTACCCGAACCGGAAGTTCCGACTATACAGCAGAACTCTCCTTTTGAGATGGAGAAGTCAACGCCGTTAAGTGCTTTGACTTTGTTCTCACCTATACGGTAGATCTTATATAGATTTTTAACCTGAATAACAGGCCTTTCCATAGAATAATTCTCCGAACTGTATTAATACGTTTAACACACCTTGTTCATGATAACACACAAGTAAAAAAAGGCAATGATATTAAACAAATCATAAAGAGTTTAAATCTATCTTAATAATTTACGTATCGCTCCCATCCCATAGACGGGCTCGGCATCCGCAAAGTCACACTTCGTAAAATAAAAAAACAGGGACGCTTAAAGCGTCCCTGTAAGATATTAAAGATATCGGATTACTTAAGGGTAACCTTTGCTCCAACTTCCTCGAGCTTCTTCTTGATATCCTCAGCCTCTGCCTTAGCAGCTGCCTCTTTGATAACCTTGGGAGCAGCCTCAACTGCGTCCTTAGCTTCCTTAAGTCCAAGTCCGGTGATCTCACGAACAACCTTGATAACCTTAACCTTCTCAGCGCCGGCTTCAGTAAGCTCAACGTCGAACTCGGTCTTCTCCTCTGCAGGGCCTGCTGCGGGGCCTGCTGCTACTACAACACCTGCTGCTGCAGATACGCCGAACTCATCCTCAACAGCCTTTACAAGATCATTGAGCTCAAGAACGCTGAGCTCCTTAATTGCATCAAGAATTTCCTGTGCAGATAACTTAGCCATTTTATTTTTCCTCCATAAAAGATTTAGATATTTACAAAATTGAAATTGCCGAAAGCATTAAGCTTCAGCGGGAGCCTCAGCGGGTGCTGCTTCCTCAGCGGGAGCTGCTTCGCCATCTTTTTCTGCAATCTGCTTGATGCAGCGTGCAAAATTGGTGATAGGGCTCTGGATGCTTCCAAGGAATTTGGAAAGGAGCTCTTCTCTTGAAGGGATCTGAGAAATGCTCTGCATTCCGGCTGCATCATAGAATGTTCCTTCGACAACGCCTGCCTTGATCTCAAGTGCGGGTGCGTTCTTAGCGAACTTTGCAAGTACTCTTGCGGGTGCGGTTGCATCATCTTTGGAGATAGCAACTGCGGTGGGTCCTTCGAGAACCTGATCGAGCTGTGCGAAATCGGTTCCTTCGAATGCTCTTGTAAGGAAAGTATTCTTGTAAACCTTGTAGACAACTCCTGCTTCACGAAGGCTCTTACGAAGCTCGGTATCCTGAGCAACGGTAAGTCCGCGATAGTCTACAGCAACAACTGACTGTGCGCCATCGATGAACTCGCTGATCTCAGCGATGATCGGCTTCTTCTCTTCGATCTTTGCCATTTTCTTACCTCCTGTTAGATTTTTAATACGAGGCCGAAAAAAATCTCCCGCATCGCAAAGACACGGGAGATGAAGATGATTCATATATTCATCACCTCGGCTGGGCTTACAACGCCTTGCTGCGATCTGCAGCTGTACGAATGCCTGCTGTCTTCGGCTTATATAGACCTTGAACAAGATAGCATTAATGCCTGCCTGTGTCAAGGGCCTAATACATATAAAGGTAATTCTTATGAGTACTTAGCGGTGGTAACGTGGATGCCGGGGCCCATGGTGGTTGCGAGGGTCACGCTCTTAAGATACTGTCCCTTGAGGGTGCTGGGCTTAGCCTTAAGAATAGCATCGATGACTGCATCATAGTTAGCCTTGAGCTGGTCCTCGGTGAAGGAAACCTTTCCTACGGGAACGTGAACTATGTTTGCCTTGTCAAGTCTGTACTCGATCTTACCTGCTTTGATGTCTGCGATAGCCTTGGTAACATCCATGGTTACGGTTCCTGCCTTGGGGTTGGGCATAAGTCCCTTAGGTCCGAGAACCTTTCCGAGACGTCCTACAACACCCATCATGTCGGGAGTAGCTACAACAACATCGAAATCGAACCATCCCTCGTTCTGGATCCTGGGAATGAGTTCTTCTCCGCCAACGAAATCAGCTCCTGCGTTCTGAGCCTCGGTCAGCTTATCGCCCTTTGCGAATACGAGAACCTTTACGTCTTTTCCGGTACCGCTGGGGAGAACTACTGCACCGCGGATCTGCTGGTCAGCGTGTCTTCCGTCGCATCCTGTACGGATGTGGAGTTCTACAGTTTCATCAAACTTAGCGGAAGCGGTCTTCTTAACGAGTGCTACTGCGTCAGCGGGATCATAGAAAGTTCCGCGCTCGACGAGCTTAGCGGCTTCCAAATATTTCTTGCCATGCTTCATTTTAATATCCTCCTAGGTTCAATCGGCGTATGATACGCCTCCCAAAGTGTCAGTCTTTAATGGTAACACCCATGCTGCGAGCGGTACCTTCGATCATGCTCATTGCTGCTTCGATGGAAGCTGCATTGAGATCGGGCATCTTGGTCTCAGCGATCTCTTTGACCTGTGCCTTAGTGATGCTTGCAACCTTGTTCTTGTTGGGTACACCTGACGCCTTCTGGATCTTAGCTGCCTTCTTGATGAGAACTGCAGCAGGGGGAGTCTTGGTGATGAAGCTAAAGCTTCTGTCTGCGTAAACTGTGATGATGACAGGGATGATGGTATCACCCTTGTCTGCGGTTCTTGCGTTGAACTGCTTGGTGAATTCAACAATGTTGACACCGTGCTGTCCAAGTGCAGGACCTACCGGGGGCGCAGGTGTTGCCTTGCCGGCCGGAATCTGTAACTTGATATAGCCTTCTACTTTTTTTGCCATAATGGCACCTCCTGATCTAATCACCGCTGTATGCGGTTTCGTGGTGTTCATGCCGGAGCACATTCCCACTGTTTACATATTTATATCATCGGGTTTTCACCCGGTAATACCTTATCAACCCATTCTTCTTACATTATCGAGAGGAACCTCAAGAGGAGTCTCTCTTCCGAACATCTCGACATTGATGGTAACGGTCTGCTTGCTGTCATCGATCTTGAGAGCCTTGCCCTCGGTATCTCTCCAGGTACCGTCAACAACCGCGATAAGATCACCGACCTTGATGCCGTAATCTCTCTTGGGTGCTTTCTCTTCATTACCCGTGCCGGGCTGGGGCTTGCCGATTCCAAGATTAATGAGCTCCTCCTCGGTGAGGGGAACAGGCTTGCTTCCGGGTCCTACGAATCCGGTAACGCCTCTTGTGTTTCTGACAATGTACCAGGTGTTGTCGTTCATCACCATATGTACGATGACATAACCGGGGCACATCTTACGGTCAACGACTTTCTTCTTGCCGTCCTTGACTTCCATTACGCTCTCGGTAGGCACTTCAACGCCCAGGATCTTGTCCGCAATGTTCTTGTTATTGGCGATGGTCTTCTCAATATCCAGCTTGACCTTGTTCTCATAGCCGGAATAGGTGTGGACCACGTACCATTTTGCTTCTGCTTCTGCCACTGTTGGTCCTCCTTATAAAGACGTGATCCAATTGACTCCGGCCTTAGCCAAAAAGTCGATAAGAGCAATGATCAGTCCCGCAACAACCGAAATAATGATAACAGCAACAGACTGTCTGAAAGCGCCTTTTCCGTTCGGCCATACGATCTTGCCGAATTCCGCTTTCACACCGGTCCAGAAGCTGATCTTCTTTTCACTAGCATTTGAATCTGCCATCAGCTGATCTCCTTCTATAGGAATAGGATAGAGTTACTTTGTTTCCTTATGAAGTGTGTGCTTCTTGCAAAATCTGCAGTACTTCTTGATCTCCATGCGGTCAGGCATGGTCTTCTTATCCTTGGTGGTGTTGTAGTTGCGCTGTTTGCACTCTGTGCAAGCAAGTGTGATCTTGGTACGCATATCTTCCTCCGTTTTCTGCCCAAATATTGAGCGAAAAAAATAGGCCTAACATCAGCCGCCTATGTAATGTAGCATAGGACGGATAATAACGTCAAGTACTTTTTTATTTACAGATCTATGAGCGTATCTATGATATCAAGCAGGTCGTTCAGCTGACGCTCATACAGCTGTGCGATATCACTTCCGAATCTGGGCTCAAAATAGTCCTTCACACCGTATGAAACCCTTATCCTGCTGCTTTCAAAAAGCATGACAAGATTCACATGTCTGTGTACAAGGCCCGCAAGTTTTTCGCGTGCGGCAGGAGAAAGGATCTTCAGGACTTCAACCGGATCACCGGCAGCTGCTATCAACGAGTCGAACTCAGGGTCATCCGTAAGCACACGTTCTTTTCTGTGGACCCTGCCCGCACGTTTCGGAGCGACCAGAACCGGGTTATTGATAAAGTTTTCCTTTTCTATTACGACGCACTGGCCTCTGTAAACCTCATAGGTGTGAGTATGACCGTCTTCATCCCTGTCGTCCTCGGTGAAGTGCATTGAGCAGAACCGGACTTTGGAATCCTTATACATGACTTCTACCAGATCGTGACCATGAGGATCTCCGCGAACCAGCCCCTCAACCTCCTGACGTGGCAGACACCTGTCTGCATAATGATCATATGTACCGAAAGTTTTTTCC
>JAEEQC010000128.1 GCA_016285135.1 Lachnospiraceae bacterium | reverse complement strand
CTTTACACCGTCGTGATACATGGCGATGCTCGCGGGGTATCGGGTGCTGCTGCGCGGTGATGCATTAAGACGCGAAAGATCTCCGACGCTTATGCCCACGCACACATCATCGAGCGTCTCGTCGGGCTCACTTATAAAGAAGGAGAACGACTGCAGTTTCGTTTTTTCTACAGCAGTAGTTCCGCTGTTTATGCCGCTTTCGGATTTTTGAGGAGTAAGGATGAGTCTTGTGAGAGTCCTCACAGTCGTGGTCTTCTTTAAGACGATAGGATCCCCTGAGTACTTCTTCGAGGAAGTCTTCGGTTCGCTCCCATCGAGAGTATAAAACACGTCGCACCCCTCGGGTACGGTGAAAGTGACCTCGACGGGTCCCTCAGAGCGTGTTCCGTCCTCGGGGCTCACCGAAAGGCTGCCCACGATCATGTCACTTGTTACGGCGTCATTGGCGAGCCCGGGAGTAGGATCATCGCAGACCGCGAAGCTTCCGTCATCCATGCGTGCAAAGCTGCTGTTCTTTAGGAGCTTCGGTACATCCACAGTTTCGATGATGTCCCCCTGCGCATCCGAAAGCACGACAGTCTCACCGGAGGCGGAGATCTTAAAAGGCAGTTCGGAAAGCGTGTAATCCGCTCCCTCACCGACACAGAAAAAGACTTTCATCCCGCCCCTCCCGATCACACCGCTGAGGTGTGCCTTCATGGGGTTGAAAAGCGTGTCCGAAATACAGAACCCTGCAAGATCCACATCCTCATCCGATACGTTTGCGAGCTCAATGATGTCGCAAAAATCACCGCCATGCTCCATGTATTTCGAGTTTGATGACAGGATCTCGCTTATCACGATCTTCTGTTCTACAGCAATAGTATCAGTATTTAAGCCTATTTCCGCCTCGTCTGCCGGGTTGCCTGCGATACTGTCCTTTGGGGCATCGTCATTTGTCGAACCGGGCTGATCTTTCGGGTCTTCATTTTGAACGGCGTCCGGCACTTCCTCTGTGTTCTTTTCAGAGGTTGTGTCAGACGCTTCGTTTTCTACTTTGATAGTTGTACGTGCCTGTTCACTGCCGGTTTTTTCTTCGGTCACGTCGCCCGCTGTGCACGAGGCAAGAAGCAGGCTCAGCACAATGGCACAGGCAGTGATCACTCCCTTTTTTCTTTTCCGCTCATTTCTCATAAACATTACACATCGTCAGATCGACTTTGACCATCTGAACGACCCCGATCTCATAAACGTTACAATCCAGCTTTCCCTCCCAAATCTTTCCGGTCGTGTCGACGATCACTGCCTGTCCGACCTTCTCATTGACAACCCAGTAAGGCCCGTAGAGACTTAACCCATTTCTTGTTGCCTTATGGTTTGTGCATTGATCGTAATGATCAGAAGGTTTGACGATCCTGTTCTTGTCTGCCTCCCAGGAGGTACTGAATCCGTACTTCTCGCTCGTGAGCACTTCTATCGTGGGGATCGCGCGCTTGCACTTAACGCCTCCGATCTTCATCTCCATGAGGACTCTTTCGTTCATTCTTGTATCTGTCGTGTATGATTTTTCCTTTTTAGTGTTGCCATTTGGGTTATTAAGCCCGTAATACATGCAGCTCGTCTTCCACTGCGTCGTCTTGCGGTCGTCAAATCCGTCGTAACCGCCGCCGTCAAGGATGCTGTTCGTCATCAGAAGCGCATATTCATCAGTCCTTTCAAGGATCCTCCACTCTATGGGCACTGTCCTGAAAGGTCCTTTTTTGTCCTGAGCATCGTATGAATACTCTACATCTTTATATACGATATGACCGTAACCGTCGTAGTCTCCCTCTTTTAAGATTTTGTTTGCGAGAGTAGTGTCTTTCACAAGCTCTGACGCTGCTTCTCCGAAGTAGGCAAATCCGTTCTTAAAGGTGATATCCGCATACTTAATGGGTTCAAGTCCCGTTTTGCCCTCCTCGTTCACGCTGCGAAGCTTGATCTTTTCGGAAACAGCGACAGCATTGTTGATATCATACGCATCTTCTTCCCTTTCAAACGCAAAAAGTGCAAGATACGCTTCGCCCATCCGGTTCGCATAAATGCCGCCCTTGTCCGTAACACCGAAGCATGTATCAAATGCCTCACTTCCGTCTTCTCCGAGTATCCTCGGCACAACATATGCGTCCTTATATTCCTCATCAACCTCATACTCGAACTTGTAAGGTTTTTTATCTGTCTCGCCCTTTCCGTTGCCACCCAGCCTGAAGTCTGTCTTCGGGTCACCCACAAACCTGATGCCCACAGGGAATTTTTTAAGGAAGTTGGGTGCCAGATCAAATGTCACGGCTTCAGAGTATGCGCTGGTGATCTTCTTGCCGTTCACGGTCGCGTAGGCTTTGACCTTTATCTTATATGTTCCGATCTTGTGCTCTGTGTATGTGTACTTTCTGATTTTGGTTCCGCTCTTCTTGACAGATGCGATCTTTCTGAAAGGCTGATTATCGGGCTCGCTGACGTAGATCCTGTAGCCGTCCGCATTCTTTGTCTTGGCGATCTTTATCTGTGCCGACTCAAGATCCTCCGACACTGTGACGGTGATCTTCGGAGCAGCAAGGGTTGTCCCCGAAGTCGTCTTTGAAGCTGCCTGCGCGGGCTCAGCAGTTCCGGCAAGAACCGATACAGTCATCACGAGCAACATCAGAATACAGAAAAACCTTTTCTTCATAAGCGTTACGCGGCTCTTAAGGCCTGCTCCTTTCAGCATTTTTTGATCATACACTCGGCGAGTTCAAAGTCGGTCGGGAATGTAAGCTTGAAGTTCCTGCGGTCGCCCTCGGTGAAGGCGATCTTAACCGAAGGGTCGTACTTCATGACAGCCTCGGCGTCATCGGTAACGGGGTCCTTGAGGTTCACATAAGCGTCATGGATGAGACCCGCTTCAAAGCCCTGGGGAGTCTGGATCTGGCGGATCTTTTCCCGCTCAAGAGTGGTCACGGTGCCACCGTCCTCGAGTCTGATCGTATCGGACGGTGTAACCGCGGGCACGACAGCCCTCTGCCCAAACTCGAGATCTGAGATGATGCCGTTTATGAGCTCCGGATTCACGAGGGGTCGCGCCGCGTCGTGGATAAGGACGTTCACGCCCTCTCGTCCGCGGATCCTGATGGCCTCCTTGATCCCGAGGAAGCTCGAGCCGCTTCGCTCGGACGCTCCGGGGATGATAGAGCTGACCTTCATGATGTCATACTTGTCAACGATCTCTTTCCGGACGAACTCCTCCTCGCCTTCGGCGCAGACGATGATGATGTCACTCACATAGCTCTGCTCAAAGGCCTTGAGACTATAAAACAGCACGGGATGTCCGAGTAACACCCTGTACTGTTTCTTTGTTGTTCCGCCCATTCTGGTGCTGCTGCCCGCAGCGAGAACGATACCGACATTCTTCATAAGCATTCCTCATGTGTATGTTGAAATATGATCAATGTCACCTTCCCCTCGGTAACAAACCGTTTATTTACATCTTAGTTATATGCTCTGCCCCAGGCCGAGACTGGGCACGGCATTAAGATCAAGTCCGTGACTCTTGCCCGCGAGGTAGTCGTAATACCCCGCACATCCGATCATGGCTGCATTGTCTGTGCACAGAAGCGGCGAAGGGTAGTAAAGGCTGATCCCTTCGCTCTCGCAGTCACGCTTCATCCTGTCGCGGAGCGCGCCGTTCGCTGCAACACCGCCTGCCATAGCAACCTTGCGGATACCGAGGCTCTTCGCGGCCGCTACGGTGTGAGTGACCAGAACATCCACAACAGCCTCCTGGAAAGACGCCGCCACATCGGCGACCGTGACGCCCGTTTCGGGATCGATGAGAGCGTCGGGGTTGAAATTCGCATCTCCCTCGCGCTTCTCCCTGAGGTCCTTCACCGGACCGCCCTGCTTCATCGCGCAGGAATTAAGGTAATTGAGCACTGCGGATTTGAGTCCGCTGAAACTGAAATCAAATTCGTTGCCGTCCACATGGCCTCTCGGGAAGACGACCGCGTCGGGCCTGCCGCCCGCTCTCGCACACTTGTCGACCTTCGGTCCTCCGGGATACCCGAGTCCGATCGCTCTCGCCACCTTGTCAAAAGCCTCACCCGCCGCGTCGTCATGAGTCGTGCCGATCAGCCTGAACCGGCCGTAATCCTCGACCACAACAAGCTCCGTGTGACCGCCCGATACAACAAGACACAAAAAAGGCGGCTCCAGCTCCTTGTTCTCAATGTAGTTCGCCGCGATGTGCCCTTCTATATGATGTACGCCAATGACGGGAAGCCCCGCAGCGTACGCAAATGCCTTGGCATACGCAACACCGACCAGAAGCGATCCGACAAGTCCGGGACCCGCTGTCACCGCTACGGCGCTTAAGTCCTCCTTCGTCACTCCGGCTTCTTTAAGTGCGGATGCAACCACCGGATCGATCTTCTCGATATGCTTGCGCGAAGCGATCTCGGGGACGACTCCGCCGTACATCGTGTGTATGTCTATCTGCGAATATATGATGTTTGAGAGGACTTCCCTCCCGTTTTTCACCACCGCCGCCGCGGTCTCGTCGCACGAGCTCTCGATGGCGAGGATGAGTGTGTCATTGTTTTTCATGAGCCCTCCAGCCGATGATCTTGAATTCACGCTTATCATCCTCTTCGAGCATGATCTCCTCGGGGAGTCTGTTGACTTTTGCGCCCTTCAGAGTAAAGTGGAATTCGACATTGGCTCTTTTTTTATCGGAAATCACGGTGTATTCAACATCCTCAGCCGGTTCTATGACGAAGGACGAAACCGAGATCTTTTCGTCTTTGTAAAGTTCTATTTCCTGCTCAAGCCTGTAGAGCATGTCGTTTATGGGATTGGACTCAAGCAGCTCCCTCGAATAGAGAGCTCTCATCTGTCCGCACAGCGTGAAGAGCTGATCCTCGGTGAGGTCTTCCGTGTACATGCACTTGACGATGGAGCAATACACATTGGCTACCTCTACAGGTGTCTGGGGGTAATTCTTCGAAAGATCGCGCGATGTCACCTCTTGAAAAAGAGTCGCGCCCGAGGTCGATGTCCTCGAACCTTTGAAGAATGAGAAATAAAGTACCAGTCCGGCGCACAGAATAAAGGCCACAAGAATAGCCGCCGACGAAAAGCTTTTTTTCTTTTTCTTCACCGGTGTTGAAAGCATGTGTGACCTCCTTTCCTATATAACCTATTTTACCGTATTATGTGAAAATGGCAAGGGGGAATGACCCACGGGGACGGGGGTTATGGACCATGCACTTCAATGGTCCACAACGATGAAGCGCTTGCGCTTCCCCCGTCACCATGGGTCATTCTTCGTCTTCGAAATTAAGCGTCATGCTTTCAAGATCGCGTGCTGCCCAGGCGCCCGGGAAGATAGCGGTTGCCACTCCGACAAAGTCCTTGGCTCTGACGAGTGAAGGGCTGTAGTGGGTGAGCCACAGCTTACGCACATTTGCTTTCTTTGCAAGAGTTGCTGCCTCGGCGAAGGTCATATGCTTATGTTCACGGGCCTTGTCCTCGCTTCCCTCTTCACCGTACATGCCCTCGCAGATAAAGAGGTCTGCCTCACGTGCTGCCGTTGCGATACCTGCGACAGGTCTCGTGTCGGTGCAGTAGGTAACCTTGAGTCCCTTGCGTGCCGGTCCGAGGATCATGTCCTGCGTGAAATGCCTTCCTTCAAAGTCTATCTCTTCGCCCTTCTGAAGTCTGTTCCAAAGCTTCAACGGAACATCGTTGTCGCGAGCCTTGTCGGGATCAAACTTTCCCGCGCGTTCTACAATGATAGAATATCCATAACAAACAACATTGTGATTGAGCTTAAACGCTTCTATCCTGCAGCCTGCTTCTTCGAAGGAAGTCGTGTCGCCACTGATCTCTGTCACATAAACGTCATAGGGAAGCTCGGGAGCTATGGTTCTGAGAGCAGACACTATCCTCGCTGCCCCCTTCGGTCCGTAGATATGAAGAGGTTCTGTCCTCTGCGCATTTCCTATCGAAAGAAGAAGTCCCGGAAGTCCGCTCACGTGATCGGCATGGAAATGAGTGAGAAGGATAACGTCGATATCATGGAAGCTCCACCCCTTCTCACGGATCGCGACCTGCGTTCCCTCGCCGCAATCGATGAGGATGCTGCTGCCATTGTACCTCGCCATGAGAGACGTGAGCCTGCGCGAGGGGAGGGGCATCATGCCTCCCGTTCCAAGTAAGCAAATATCAAGCATCCCGATTCCTCCGATTTCTGTTTCATTTCTTGCGCAATATGATCTTATATTTCAAGTCGATGATTTTTCCTTGATCACACTTCCCGCTTCCCGTTTTTTTTTTCAAAGCAAAACCGAATGCAGGCCCGATGCAGTCAGGTTTCTGTACCAAGTACCATGATCACCGCATCATCCTGCGGATCACTGTAGTAATTCTTTCTGATCCCCGCTTCTTTAAATCCTGCTTTAGAATAAAGCGCTCTCGCAGGTGCGTTCTGCGACCTCACCTCAAGGAACATTTTCCCGGCTCCGTCCTCTCTTGCGGCTTCGATGCCGCGCATGAGGAGCAGTCGCCCTGTTCCGTGCCGGCGCGCTTCTTCCTTAACGCATATCCTGAAAAGTTCCGCTTCCCCGGCCACACACCTCGTGATGATATAGCCCAAGACGGTACTGCCCTCCGTGGCTATAAGCGTCAGAGTTCCCACTGTGTCACGCAGCGACTCTTCTGACCACGGATCCGAAAAACACTTCCGCTCGAG
>JAEEQC010000127.1 GCA_016285135.1 Lachnospiraceae bacterium | reverse complement strand
TTCTTCAGCGATAAATGCTGCAACCCACGATACGACCGCTGCCGTAACGAACTGTATCGCGGCGATCTCTAGAGGTCGTCCGAGACGAACAAATCTGTCGCAGCTGAGGATATGACCACTGAACATGACCGCGCAGACGAGCACGAGCGCGTCCCCGTGTGCGAGAGTAAATTCTCCTGTTACACACAGCAAATACATGCCTGCGATCCCAAGCAGGACAGCAAGCCATACGAGCCATGTATTTTTCTTTTTAAAGAGCACGAAGCTGAGTATCGGGACGAGCAGCATATACATTGCTGTGATGAATCCCGCTTTACCGGCCGTGGTATAGACAAGTCCCATCTGCTGGAAGATGCTCGCAACCGAGAGAAAAAGTCCGCAGAACACGCCGCCGAGAACTGTATTCCTGTATTCTGCTTTTGTTTCTTTTATCACATCCGACCCGATTTTCTGTCTTGTTTCCGATATCACATCCGGTCCGGTTTTCGATCTTGCTTCCGACATTGCATCCGGCGCATTTTCAAGTCTTGATTCCGATATCGCATTTGAACCTGCTTTCGGTATCGAATCCGATATCATTTCCGGTCCTGATTCTGATGTAACGTCCGGTATTGTCCCTTCTTTATGACGTTCGTCCTGACTCTTCCGCCTTTTTGCCCTCATCACGAGGGCGAGACCTCCGATCAGGATCGCCGACAGCGCCATGCGCGCTGCGTTGAATGTGATGGGCTCAATGCTCTCCATGCCCGTGCGCTGTGCGACGAAGGCCGTTCCCCAGATAAATGCGGTAAGAAGCAGAAGCCCGTTTCCAAGTACTTTTTTACTGTTCATGTTGTTACTCTTTTATTCTCTTAAGTATTTCGCCAACTCCGTCCCAGTCGATCTGTGCGACGGCCGTCTTTAAGCCGTCAAAATCCTTTTCGACTTTTTCGGGAAGCTTGTAAGCCGAAAGCTTTCTGATCGTCTCGTCTGCGCCGTCCAGATCCATGTCGTTCATGTAAGAGGTGAGCAGTTCGAGAAGGACCCGCAATATCTCGCTGTCGATCTTCGGCTTGTCCTCTCCGCTGTCATCGACCTGCCCCCTAAGTTCGCCAAGCTGTTCCCGAAGGTCGAGCCACTCTCTGACAAACACTCCGTGCAGCTTGCCGATAGTGTCGAAGTCCCCGGCAAGAGCCGCTTTTTCGAGTACCGCGGCCATTCCCGAAAGCGTAAGGATGCCCGCCGTACCGGCTGCACCTTTCATCCCGTGGGCCTGGATCCTGTACTCGTTCAGGGTCTTCGGAAGCCCCTCTTTAAGTGTCTCAAGCGTATCGGCCTGCGTCTCGAGGGTATTGCCAAACTCCTCGAGTACCGACATAAAGACCTTTCTGTCCTGAAGCCGCATCATGGCAACCTCACGGTCAAGTCCGAAGATCACGGGCAGATCATCCGCATCAACGCCTATGCCGTCACCGCGACTGTCCCTTCCCTCCGCCGGCAGAATAAGCTCCTTGGGGAGCGTTTCCCTGATCGCTTTTTCGAGCTTGTCGCTCATTATCGGCTTTGTGAGGAATCCGTCAAAGCCCGCGCTCAGGTACATCTCTTTAGCCCCCGAGACAGCGTTTGCGGTCAGTGCGAAGATCGGAGTTGCGTCACACGGCCCGCCCTTGTTCTCTCTGATCATCTTCATGGCTTCCATGCCATCGATACCCGGCATCATGTGGTCCATGAATATCATGTCGTAGTGGTTGTTCGACGCCAGTTCCACGGCCTCAGCTCCGCCCGAAGCCTCCGTGATCCTTATCCCGGTCGGCTTAAGGAGTGAGACGAGGACTTTCCGGTTCATGCTGTTATCGTCCACAACAAGAACATGTGCGTCCGGAGCCTCAAACGAGTTGCTGTAGACGTACTGCTCGTTGATGTACTTCTTGATCCTTTCGTCGAAATCGCCGAGCGGTTCCGCATCGACAGTTTTCTGCCCGACTTCGAACCAGAACAGGGAACCCTCGCCGTACTCACTCTCCACATTCAGCTTGGAATCCATCATTTCAAGGATCTTAACGGATATAGCCATGCCGAGTCCTGTTCCCTCTATACTTCTGTTGTGCTTTTCGTCGATCCTCTCGAATGCGGCGAACAGCTTCTCCATGTCTTCGTTTTTGATGCCGATTCCGGTGTCCTCTACCTCAAACCGCAGCAGTGCGCTTCCGTCTTTCTCCGCAACCATAGTCGCTCTGAGGGAGATACTTCCTTTATGGGTGTACTTGACCGCATTTGAAAGCAGGTTGGAAAGGACCTGCCGCAGCCTGATATCGTCACCGTAAAGCCTTGACGGGATCGACCCGTCGATCTGCACATTGAAGGCAAGGTTTTTGTCGGTGGCTTTTGCAAATACGACATTGGTGATGTCGTAAAGCATGCTCGTAACATCGTACTCAACCGGACATATCTCCATCTTGCCGGACTCGATCTTACTGAGATCAAGGATATCGTTTATGATCGAAAGGAGCGCGTTTCCGGCCCTTCTGATATCCATGGCGTAGTCCATGACGGTGTTGTCGGTACTGTCGCGCAGGATCATCTCGTCCATCCCCAGAACCGTGTTTATAGGCGTTCTGATCTCATGTGACATCCTCGCGAGGAATTCCGATTTGGCTTTGTTTGCATCCTCAGCGAGCTTCTTCTGCCCTTCGAGCTCCTCCATGTAGTAATAATGTCTGGTGGCATCCGTCAGAACGAACACACGGCCTGTCCCGTCCTCAGAGTCCAGATCTTTCTCTTCGAAGGTGTAGATTCTGTCGTTGACCGTGATAGGATCCCCGGTCTCGATGGATTTCTTTATCCTGTCCATCACGGCATGCGGATCCGTTCCGATCTCAGGAAAAACAGCCGGAACGGTCTTGTTGTAGTAAACTATGCGTTCGTTCGCATCAAAAGCGATAACACCGGCTGAAAGCTCATCAACGATATACTCCTTGGTGGTTTCCTCAATGCTCATAAGCTTATACTTGAACATGGCGATCAGGAACAGTATTGAGACGAAAGAGTATCCGATCTGATTGAAATCGTAGTACTTACCGATAGGTAACACAGTTATAATACCGACCCCGATTTCTATGAAGAGAGCGCTCATGATCATAACATACTGCATCTTCTTGTTATGCTCTTTAGCCACAATAGTCGATCTCACAAGCACGATCAGGCATAAACAGATTGCGAGCAAAACTAATATATCCCAAACATAATACCAGGGACCACGGCCGAATTCCGCGATCTGCCAGTCTCCTTCTTTTATGAGGCGGAAATATGTATAGAACAATCCGGTCTGACGGGTTGTGATGATGATAACACTCGAGATTCCGAAGAAAAAGGCTTCGATGAAGATCACCGGTTTTGGAATCTTAAAGACGCATAAACGGCTTATAAGCATAAGTGACGCTATGATACCATCCACTTTCCCGAGCCATCCCACGAGCGTCATCATAAAGTAGGCTTCTTCCGTTTCGCAGTACAGCGACATGAGATAAGCGAGTGCTGCGATAAACAGCGAGATACAGTGTAATAGCAGGATGGTATGCACCCTGGTTTTCATCTTGATGAAAACAACCATCATTTCGGTCAGTATCACCCCGATACTGAACCACTGCATTATCAAAAAGAATTGCGGCATATAAACCCTCTCTTTCGCACTACGCCGTCAGAAATATATTCAGATGACCTCGTTGATCTTCGCGATAAGATTGTCTCTCGATGAAGGCTTTAAAAGATAGCCCTGAGGACGCAACGACAGAACCTTCTCGATGTGTTCCTTGTCTCTGACTGCCGTCAGGAAGATGACGGGGATACTGCTGAGCTCCTCGTCGGCTCTTATCATCTCAAGAGTCTGTCTTCCGTCACAGATCGGCATCTCATAATCAAGGAGTATACAGTCGGGCCGGCGTTTTCCGATGGCGGTCATCGCCTGCGCACCCGAAGTGGCAACGGTCACAGCAAAATCGTTCTCGAGCATTCCCTTGATAGCGCGTATGGTAACGGGGTTGTCATCCACAACGAGCACATTCTTCTTTGTGCCGGCGTCACAGATGACAACCTCTCCATTCTTCTCGGTGCACACAAGTTCGAGCCTCCTGCACACGGCCGATAAAAGGTCGTTGTTGCTTAAGGGTCTGGTAAGATTTTCAAACTGCCGTCTGTCGTAGTACTTGGAAAAGATCTTCTTTTCCGCATCGGTACCGATGGTGAGGACAGGCGTTCTTGCGTAATCCTTGGATAACGTGATGAACAGATTCATGTCGGGAGTATCCGCTCCGACAAGGCTTATGATAACGAGAGAGGGTTCGACTACCTTAAGCATACCGTCAACCGTATCCCTGCGGAGATCACAGATCTGCACATGGAAATGCTTTGACAGGGTCCTGTCGACATTTTTCAATACCTCGTTCAGTTTTCCGATAAGAAGTATCTTTTTCATTATTCCCTCCCGGATACATTAATACGCAACGTCCTTCACCCATTATAAGATATCAATATACTCTCCCGCAAGTGCCTTGTTCATACTGCGGACCGCACAGAACTTGCCGCACATGGAGCATGTGTCGTCATGCTCGGGCGCACGGCTGTCACGGATTGCCTTCGCGGTTTCGGGGTCGATCGCGCACTCCCACTGCTTCTCCCACTCGAAATTTCTGCGTGCATCTGCCATCGCATCGTCAATGTCACGCGCATGAGGTATCTTCTTGGCGATATCGGCCGCATGAGCCGCGATACGCGAAGCTATGATACCCTGCTTGACATCCTCGACATTGGGAAGCGCGAGGTGTTCCGCGGGTGTAACGTAGCACAGGAAGGCCGCCCCCGCCGAAGCAGCGATCGCCCCGCCGATAGCGCTTGTTATATGATCGTAACCGGGAGCGATATCTGTTACAAGGGGTCCGAGAACATAGAAAGGAGCTCCCATGCAGATGGTCTGCTGAACCTTCATGTTCGCCTCGATCTGGTCGAGGGGCATGTGTCCGGGTCCTTCGATCATGACCTGAACGTCCTTCTCCCATGCGCGCTTCGTGAGTTCTCCGAGGCGAACAAGCTCTTCGATCTGACATACGTCGGTGGCATCGGCAAGGCATCCCGGTCTGCATGCGTCACCGAGCGAGATCGTCACATCGTACTCACGGCAGATATCAAGGATCTCGTCATAATACTCATAGAAAGGATTTTCCTCACCTGTCATGCACATCCATGCAAAAATGAGCGAACCTCCTCGCGATACTATGTTCATCTTACGCTTATGTTTCCTGATCTGATCGATCGTCTTCCTTGTGATACCGCAGTGAAGAGTCACGAAATCAACGCCGTCCTCGGCATGAAGCCTCACAACGTCGATAAGATCTTTCGCGGTGAGGGTCGCAAGATCACGCTGATAGTGGATGACCGAATCGTAAACCGGCACGGTCCCGATCATCGCGGGACACTCTGAAGTAAGCTTCCTTCTGAAAGGCTGTGTATCTCCGTGCGACGAAAGATCCATGATAGCTTCGGCACCCAGATCAACCGCCGCCATAACCTTCTGCATCTCTATGTCGTAATCCTTGCAATCCCTTGAAACGCCGAGATTAACGTTTATCTTTGTCCTGAGCATCGAGCCCACGCCGTTGGGCTCAAGGCATTTGTGAAGCCTGTTGGCGCAGATGGCAACCTGTCCTTTTGCAACAAGTTCCCTGATCTCCTCTTCGGTGCGGTATTCCTTTGCGGCTACCGCTTTCATTTCGGGAGTGATGATACCTCTCCTCGCGGCATCCATCTGGGTTGTATAGTTTCTTGTTTGAGTGCTCATGTATTATCTCCTTTTTATTTTTCTCGCCGAGCCTGCTTTTTTCTCCGGCCCGTTTTTACAGCGGGATTTGCGTTTTCCTTTTTTCCGCCGCCCTGATTTGTCATTCTGATCCTTTTTGTACAGCGGGATTTGCGTTTCCTTGTTTTCCGCCGCCTTGATTTGTCATTCTGATCCTTTTCGTACAGCGGGATTTGCGTATTTTTATTTTCCGCCGCCTGATTCTCCAAACATTGTCCAAATCTTACAGCGGGATTCTTGTTTTTTTTATTTTCCGCCGCCTTTAGCGTCTTCCTTCAAAAGAATAAAGTTGTGCATCATCGGGCCGCTGCCCTTTCCGAGATCAAGCATTGCGGCAAGGGCTCCCGAAATATACTCCTTCGCGCGTTTCACGGATTCGACTACGTCGTAGCCCTTCGCCAGGTTTGACGCGATCGCGGATGAGAGCGTGCAGCCCGTTCCGTGAGTGTTCGGGTTGTCGATACGCTTGCCTTCGAACCAAGTGATCCGACCATCTTTATAAAGAAGGTCGTTCGCATCGCTTATGCTGTGACCGCCTTTCAAAAGCACCGCACAACCGTACTTCTTCGCAATGATCTCAGCCGCTTTTTCCATTTCGGAAGGATTCGTGATCCTTATGAATTCCAAACTCTTCCCGGGATCGTCGGAAGCTTCTTTTGTCCCTGCTCCCCCCACGGAAGCTTCGGATGTATCTTTTGTCCCTGTTCCCCTCACGGAAGCTTCGGATGTATCTTTTGCCTCTGCTCCCCTCACGGAAGCTTCGGACAGAGCCTTTCCCGCAAGTATCTCTGCCTCGGGGATGTTCGGGGTGATGAGGGTTGCAAGCGGAACGAGCTTAGAAGTGAGCGTCTCGATAGCATCACCCCTCAGAAGCTTTGCTCCGCTTGTCGCAACCATGACGGGATCGACAACGATATTTCGCGCTCCTCTTTTTTCAAGAACATCCACGATCGTT
>JAEEQC010000126.1 GCA_016285135.1 Lachnospiraceae bacterium | reverse complement strand
AACGAATTCGACTATCATTTCCAGCCCATAATAAGCGCGAAGACCGGCGATATCATCGGTTATGAAGCTCTTATGCGTACTCCCGCAAAATACGGTCTTTCACCTCTTACACTGCTTAAGTACGCAAGTGAGGAAAACAGACTCGGTGACGTGGAAAGAGCTACACTATTCAATGTCATGAAAAAGATGACCGAGCTCAAAAAAGAGATCGGAGACAGAAAAGTGTTTATAAACAGTATTCCCGGTCATTACCTGTCGGATGCTGAGTTTGGGGTTCTTTCGGAAAAATACGGATCTCTTTTCAAACGTGTGGTTGTAGAAGTTACAGAAGAGACCAACCTCGAGGATAAAACTTTTGAGCTTCTTAATGCAAGAACCGGCAAGAACGGTATCCAGGTTGCGGTCGATGATTTCGGAACGGGATATTCGAACGTAAAGAACCTGCTCAAATTCCTGCCTCATTATGTCAAGATCGACAGGTTCCTGATCTCGGAGCTTCATATGGATCCGAGAAAGCAGCATTTCGTGAATACCATCATCCAGTTCGCGCATGATAACGGATTCCAGGCACTTGCTGAAGGTGTTGAGACTTCAGAAGAGTTAAATGCCGTTATCCGTATGGGTGCTGACCTCATTCAGGGTTTCTTTACCGCAAAGCCCGCGCCCGAGCCTTTAGACGCTCTGCCTGCGAATCTTCTTGCTGAGATCAGCAGAGCCAATCTTGATATGGTATCGGGTAATTCGAGGCAGAAGGTATATCTTGTCAAGGACGAAACGGAGCTTTCGCTCGTTGACCTGTCACTTCAGAAGTATAACATCATCCTGCTTTCCGGCGGGGATATCACACTTGTCGGAAACCCGGATTTTACATCGGCGATCTCGATCCGCGTTAAGGATCACGCGCAATGCAGGCTTACTATCAGGGATGTACATATCGGTGATGTAGACACAACCCCGTGTATTGATCTTGGGAAGGATTCTTCGCTCACACTCAATGTGTCGGGCTATAATGTATTTACCGGCAACGGGATCCGTGTTCCTTCCGGTTCGGAGCTCTCACTTGAAGGCAGCGGCGTTCTTTCCATAAAGCCTACGTTCACAAATGCGTATGGTATCGGAAACGAGTATCGATCTGCATTCGGCAGGATAGTTTCAACGATGACCGGTACTCTTGAGATCGTCATTAGCGGTGAGAACTGCGTCTGTGTCGGTGGCAAGTCATCGGATCATGAGAGGGCCATAGATCTTCGCTCAGGTATCTTTAAGGGTGTATGTGCAGCCTCCAATTGCGTCTGCATTGGATCTTTTAATGATAAAACACCCGTTTATATCATAAACATGGATATTTCTATCGATGTCAGGATAGATAAGGGCGCCATGGTCGGATCGATGTTCGGTGTGCAGGATACTCACATCGCCAATACACTTCTGAGGATCTTCGGTTCCGGAAACATAGTCTCCGGTGTCGGCGCACTTGAAAAAACATCCGGTGGTATCTTTGTCAATGACGCCACCATTGATGTATCGCTCAAGGGCTGGAATATCATGGGGATCGGAGCCGAAGGCGGAGATCTTTTGATAGACTGCAGACACAGCAGACTGCTGCTCACGGGTGAAGGCAACAATTCGACCGGTATCGGCTGCCATGACCGTGAGGCTACCGTATCACTTGACAATGTGAGCGTTGATATGTGTCTCTTCAGTGCAAACTGCGCTCTTTTCGGATGTAAGCCCGAGAGGTTTAATGACGTACAGAATGCCTTCACGATAAAACGAGACGGTATGATCGCAGACAGGTCAAAATGGTTTAACTGACTGTGACGAATCAATAAAATCAGGAAAACAGTATGCAACGATTGGTTATCGGAATCCTTGCGCATGTCGATGCGGGGAAGACTACGCTGTCCGAGGCGATCCTTTACAAAACCGAAAAGATCAGGAAGCTGGGAAGAGTCGATAAAAAGGACGCTTTCCTCGATAATTTTACCCTCGAACGCGAGCGTGGCATAACCATATTCTCAAAGCAGGCTGTTTTTGAAAGGGGCGATGTGAGCTTTACGCTTATAGACACGCCCGGACATGTCGATTTTTCCGCCGAGATGGAGAGATCTTTGTCGGTTCTTGATATAGCCGTTCTGGTCATCAGCGGAACGGATGGTATTCAGGCTCACACCAGAACACTCTGGCGTCTTCTTGAGCATTACGATATCCCGACTTTTATCTTTATCAACAAAATGGACCGTGAAGGGACGGACCGCGACGCACTCGGTAAAGAGCTTACGTCGCAGCTTTCTGATGCTTGTATCGCCTTTGATGATCCTTTGTGCACCGAGCATATCGCCATGTGCGACGAACAGGTCATGGAGGATTACCTTGAAACGGGTGAGATCCCGGTGGAGGACATCAGGGATCTTGTCGGTGAAAGGAAGCTTTTCCCCTGTTTCTACGGCTCGGCACTGCGACTTGACGGGGTTGATGAGTTCCTTGACGGCCTCGCCTTGGTTTCACCCCGCGTGCCTGAAAAAGAAGCTTTTTCGGCTGTTGTGTATAAGATCGGACGCGATGGGGACGGCAATCGCCTCACTTACATGAAGATCACCGGCGGAACGCTTAAGAACAGAACGGTACTCGAATACCGGGCTTTTCGTGACGAGACGGTGCTCCTGCGTAAGACAGAAGAAGAGGCAGATGCCTCACCCACAATTGTTGACTATAAAGAGAAGGTCACTCAGATCCGTATTTATGACGGCGAAAAGTTTGATACTGTTGAAACGGCAGAACAGGGCACTGTTGTTGCACTGCTCGGTCTGAGTGCAACATATGCGGGACAGGTTTTGGGAGAAGAGGCTGATGAACCCGCGACAAGGATCGTACCCGTTATGACTTACAAGGTTATCGCTCGGGACAGATCTGCGCTCACGGCACTTCTGCCAAAGCTGAAGATCCTTGAAGAAGAGGATCCGACACTCGGAGTTACCTGGAACGATGAACTCAGAGAGCTGCAGATCAGGGTAATGGGAGAGATACAGCTTGAGATCATAAAACGCCAGATGGCGGACAGATTCGGAGAAGATGTTGATTTCGACAAGGGAAGTGTTCTCTATAAGGAGACTGTTTCGGAGCCTGTACTTGGTGTAGGTCACTTTGAACCTCTCAGGCATTACGCGGAAGCACAGTTGCTCATAGAGCCTTCTGACCGCGGGATGGGCCTTACGGCCGAATCGAGAGTGGCCGTCAACGATCTTGAGCTTAACTGGCAGCGACTTATACTCACTCACATCTACGAAAGAAGACATAAAGGCGTACTTACGGGAGCAGAACTCACGGACGTTAATATATGCGTTGTGGCGGGACGAGCGCACCTCAAGCACACAGAAGGCGGAGATTTCAGACAGGCGACCTACAGGGCTGTGAGACAGGGCCTCATGCGCGCCCGGGAAGAAGGGAAAAGCGTTCTTTTGGAGCCTTTCTATGAGCTAACCATAGAGCTGCCGCGCGTGAATTGCGGACGTGCAATGAGTGATATTGAGAGCCGCTTCGGGCGTGTGACTTCGCAGTACGAGACAGGATTTAATGACATGGTCGGGATCACGGGTGTTGCGCCCGTTTCGACCATGCAGGGTTACTCACGCGAGGTGGCCGCATACACGAAGGGACTCGGGAGTGTTTACTGCTCGTTCTTTGGGTATCTGCCGTGTCATAACACTGAGGAAGTCATTGCCGCGAGCGGCTATGATCCCGAGAAGGACCTTCGCAACCCTTCGTCATCCGTTTTCTGTGCTCACGGCGCCGGTTTCGTGGTCGAATGGAACGATGTGGACAGTTATAAGCATCTTGATTTTGATACGGAGACAGGAAAGATCAGAGATGAAAAGGGAACTGACCCGACTGTGCCCATCAATTTTGTTTCGCATGTAACGGATGAACCTGCCATCGGAACAGAGGAGATAGATTCGATCCTCGCAAGGACTTTTCATGCCAATAAAAAGGACAGGACATACAGAAACCCCTTCAGGAAGCATAAGGCTGATAAGTTTCATGGCAGAATGGTGGGGTCCGGGGTATATTCGGCAGTGACGGGGTCGCAAAACTCTGAGGGCTCGGATAACGGTGAAACCGTAAAAGATAAATACACAAAGAATCAAAAACAGGGGACGCGCGAACGCTACCTGCTTGTGGACGGTTATAACATTATCTTTAAGTGGCCGGAACTCGCTGAACTTGCCGCGATCAACATCGACGGTGCGAGGGAGCGGCTCAACGACATACTATGCGATTATCAGGCGCAGAACGGATGCAGCCTGATGGTCGTTTATGATGCCTATCGTGTTGCCGGTCATCCCACGGAATACTTTAATCATCATAACATCATCGTTGTGTATACAAAGGAAGCCGAGACGGCGGATAAGTTTATAGAGCGCTTCGCGCATGAGAACGCCAAACAGATGGACATAAGCGTTGCGACATCAGACGGACTTGAGCAGATCATCATCCGCGGCGCGGGCTGCAGGCTTGTAACAGCGAGCGACCTCCTGGAAGAAGTAAACCTGACACACAAGGAAACACGCAGGAAGATAGAAGACGGACCGCTACAAAGGGCTACCACAAGAATTGGGGATATATTGCAATGACGCGGTTGCTGAGAGACGGGGTGTGGACCACATTTTTCGTCTCCTGCCACGAACCATTTTCCGAAAGGCGCTCTCGCTCCATTATCTCTCGTAGCGGTACATAAACGACCTGAAATACGGTCGTTAAGTACCGACGTTCGATATGGCTTTCGGAAAACACTTCGGGCGCGGAGACCAATGTGGTCCACACCCCTGTCTGCCGTGACCAATAATTTATGACTAATACCTTCCGTCATCATGTAACTAAATTAGTATTATTGTTTTATGCGATATCATCAAGTTGAGAGGTGTACAGGCTGTAGTACGCCCCCTTCTTAGCCATAAGTTCGTCATGATTACCGGCCTCTACGATCCCGCCGTCATCGATGTACATGATGAGATCGCAGTTGCGGATCGTGGAAAGGCGGTGTGCGATGATGAAGGATGTGCGTCCCTTAAGCATCGTGTCGAGTCCTTTCTGAAGGGCTTTTTCTGTCTGAACGTCGATACTTGATGTTGCCTCGTCGAGGATAAGGATAGCGGGATCCGAAAGCAGAGTCCTGGCGAAGGAGATGAGCTGCTTCTGGCCCTGAGAGAGGAGCGAACCGCGTTCCTTAACTTCTGTATCGTAGCCTGCGGGCATGTTTTTGATGAAGTTGTCCGCACATACTTTCTTTGATGCTTCTATGATCTCTTCATCCGTTGCGTCGAGCTTTCCGTAACGGATGTTGTCTTTTATGGTTCCAGAGAAGATAAAGCTGTCCTGGAGCATGATACCCATCTGCGAGCGCAGGGACTCGAGCGTTACCTTGCTGATGTCCGTGCCGTCGATCAGGACGCGTCCGCTCTCGACATTGTAGAATCTTGAGATCAGGTTGACGATAGTACTCTTGCCTGCACCTGTGGGTCCGACGAGTGCGACACTCATTCCGGGATCGATCTTAAAGGATACGTGATGGAGAACCTCTTTGTCTTCCTCGTAGCTGAACGAAACATTGTCAAATTCAACGGCACCCCTTATGGGTGGAAGCTCTGTCGCATCAGGGGCATTGTCGACTGTGACCTTTTCGCCCATTGTTTCAAAGATCCTCTCAAGGTAAGCCATGTTGTTCATGAAGTTGTTGAAGATATTGCCGAGGTTCATGATGGGCTGCCAGAAGCGTGCCGCATACGACGAGATCGCGATGATGACGCCGACAGACTTTGCACCCGCACCGAACAGGATCATACCGAAGAGGAAGATGGCGGCTCTGATGAACACGGAGATACCATCGATACCGGGCCATATAAGGTTGTTGTACGTAACAGCCTTCATCCATGTTTTTCGGCAGTCCTGTGACAGGTCGGCAAAGATTTCGGCATTTTCCTGTTCACGGGCAAATATCTGAGTGATACGTGCTCCGACGATATTCTCCTGCAGATACGCATTGAGATTTGAGTTCTTGTTCGAAACTCTCTGCCATGCTCTGCGCTGCCTGTTCTTGATGAAGAAGAGGAACGCTGCAAGTATCGGAACGCCGCACAGAACAACGAGCGACATCTCTACATCTTCGATCAGCATGAAGATCACGATGAAGATCAGGTTGATCATCTCGAGGATGGTGTTTATGAGTCCGTTCGAGAGCATATCCGAAACGGAGTTGACGTAGTTTACAACACGGATAAGGATCTTGCCGTGGGGACGTGAGTCATAGTAATCGAAGGAGAGCTTCTGCAGGTGTGCAAAGAGATCCTTTCTGATATCGAAGATGATACTCTGCGAAACTTTGACCATGATCCGCTGTCTGATCGTGACGAAGATGATGCTCACAACGAAAGCAACGATCAGCAGTATCACGAGCGTGATAAGGTATTTAACATCTCCGTCGGGGATCGCATGATCGAGAGCCTGCTGTGTGATCATGGGTGAGAAGAGGGCTGCACCGCCCGCGATCGCACTCATAAGCATTGCGAGGATCATACGGGAAAGATATTTCTTTATGTATCTGGAGGCGAGCAGGATATGCTTCATGCTGAATTCTTCTTCAAGCTGCTCATCCACTCTGAAGGTGTTTCTTTTGGCCATTTTAGTCTCCTCTTTAGAAGCGGTTCAGACCGCTTCTTATTCCTCGCCCAACATACAGGGCTGTTCTTAAGTAGTGTTTATGAGAGTTATTTATACCGGGTCACAAACACCGGA
>JAEEQC010000125.1 GCA_016285135.1 Lachnospiraceae bacterium | reverse complement strand
ACGATCAACACCGCTACACCGGTTCGTTACATCAATGATGCTATTCCTTTCCACCCCATAAAATGCTATGGTCTGGCACTCTGTTGAGCACATCACCTTTATCTCATCTATAGACGATGCATGATACTCGTAGAAATAACCACCGGGGCAACGATAATCCTTAAGATTAGGATGCAGGTTATCTATGGTGATAACCATAAGATTCATGTCATCCCATACCGCCTTTCCATCCCCAACTTCTATAGAATATCTGTTAATAGCAGCCAGCTTATCTACGCCCTGTATCGGCTGAAAAACGTATCTTTTGTCGATTACTTTCTTTAACTCTGCCCAAAATAACGTTTTCGCTTTTATATACTCTTCTTCGTTTTCCCCTATCCATACTAATAGTTGCGGAGAGGTGCAAGCATTCTGATCAGTGAAGTATGTATCTATATAAAACTTCTCGGCAATTTCTGCCTTATCATCCGCCTTAAGATACTCCTCCGTGCCAATTATTGCAAAAGAAAAACGATCATAAAATGGTAACTCGATTGCCGACGGTTTGAGTGCAGATTCCCTAATAGATGCTATAGATCTGTTTCCTCCCCAAATGATTCTACTATCACATAATTGAGAAAAGTAGCTGTTTATCTGCTCATCATGGGGATAAGATACTATAAAATTTGAATTTGCCAACTCTTTATACTCGTTGGCAAACAAACTATTTATATGCCTACAGATTATTTCCGTTTGCGGAAATATCTTGCTTGATACTCTTACGATATTGCTGTTTCCGCCAAGCAAAGATGCAATCAAAGAGAACGCAAACATCACCGGTATATTTGACGGTGCGATATGAAAGGATATTCCTCTTCCTTTTCTGTCATTTAAGTCAGTGTATTTTTTCTTCATCGCGACAACATTTGCTTTTCTGCACCAGAAAGCAAATGTTACTATGTCAGAGTACTTCTTAGCCTCTTTATCATTTATTAAACATGTGGAAAGGTTTTGCAAAAAATCTATCACTTCATCTGCAAAGGGTCTGCGACAGCTATTATTTCCTAATTGTTCAAAGCTTGCTTCGCTTCCAACCAAGAAATGTATCTTATTTCTGAAGTCCTGCTGCATATGTATCACTACACCCCCTTAATTCCGCATTCTTTAATCTCCCAATTATCCTAAAATACTTCCATGCTCTCCCATGGCCTCTATGTTGATGAGGAGACAGCTCAGCCAAAAGTTCGGGCTGGTTGTTTCGGGGTCGTACGGGTTCATGGTCACAGGGAGATCTTTGAAGCCTTCCTTGTAGCGGTCGTAGATTGCTTTCTTCATGGCCACGTGTTCTTCGGCATGAAGCATCTGGCCTCTGGCGATGCCGGCGTTTATATTGCTCATACGGTAGTTGTAACCGAGTTCCTCGTGTTCATACCAGGGGGCTGCTTCGCGGGCCTGTGTGGACCACTTGCGGACCTTCTCGGCGTCCTCACGGTCGTTTGTTAAGAGCATGCCTCCGGAAGATGCCGTGCACAGTTTGTTGCCGTTGTAGCTGATGACGCCGTACTGTGTCCAGCCACCGGTCATCCGGCCCTTATAGGAGGCCATCATGGATTCTGCTGCATCCTCGATGACCACTGCACCGTGCTCGTCTGCGATACGCTTGATCTCGTCGATCTTTGCAGGGAAGCCGTAGAGGTGTGCTACGACGACTATCCTGACATCCGGGTAGATCTCAAAGGCCCTGCGGAGTGCCTCGGGGTCCATGTTCCAGGTGTCGTACTCTGTGTCGATGAACACGGGCTCACCGTCTTCGTAGACTACGGGGTTAACTGTGGCGTCAAATGTCATGTCCGAGCAGAACACTCTCTTGCCGAACAGCATGCCCCGGCCCTGCCTCGGTGTACCGTAGAGCCTGAGGGCTGCGAGCTTGATCGCCATGTGGAGTGCTGCGGTACCGGAGGAGAGGCCGACTGCGTAGTTGACAGAGAGCTTCTCTGCGACGGTCTTCTCGAGTTCGTTGATGTTCTCGCCCGCGGTTGTGATCCAGTTCTTCGCAAACGCGTCTTTGACATATTCCAGTTCCTCGCCGTGCATGTAGGGACTGGCGAGTAGTACTTTCTTCTTAAAAGGGGTCATACTCTGTTCTCCGTATCTGATCAGGTAACGACCCGGCGAGGCGTGTCGTACCTGAAACTGTTACTCTGTTATTAATACTCGGTGGAAAAGAAAAAGCACCTCAGCGGTGCATGGTGTGGTTCCAATCTCCGAAGTTCTATCGTCACCGGAGCGGAACCTCTGTCAAGGGGACCGTGGAATACCCTTGGTCCGCCACACGGGTCAAGGGGCTGCGCCCCTTGCGGGTTCTTAGGGCAGCGCCCTAAGAATTCCGGAAGTCATCGTTCCTCAGCATGCATTTTTCACATCCCTCATGAGCTCTTCATCATCCTCAAAACGAAATACGTCTATTCTGTTCTGTCCAAGGACCAACATGAATTCCTCTTCAGAAAGGCCGGCTATCTGAGCACAGTACCCTATTGAAACATTGTTCTTTGTATAATACCCCAAAGCGACCATCTTTCGTGCAAATGCCGTTGCATCAGCCGTGGTCATATTTGTATCGTAAAGTACTTCATTCGGAACATCTACCATTACTTGACACATATGCATTCTCCTTTCGCACAAAACATAACACTCCTGCATCATTTTACAGATATTATTTTCACATCTTGTATACTTGTATTATAATTCGGGCAACAAACATAGTCAAACGAAGTAGGAACTGCCTCCGGCGAGGACGGGTGCGGGCAGAGCCCGCCACACGGGTCAAGGGGCTGCGCCCCTTGCGGGTTCTTAGGGCAGAGCCCTAAGAATTCCGAAAGTCATCGTTCCTCAGCAAAAACTTTTCATTTTCTTAGAGACTCATACCAATTAGTAATTTCTGTATAAGCCTTTTTTTGCAACGAACAGGTCCGCTTCTATCTGTGCGTACGTTAAATCGTATTTACTCTCCTCTCGCATACAGCAATTCCCCTTTCTCTATCTCTTCCAAAATCTGACCTTTGTTATTTCCTCCGGTTTTGAAATAGAGAATATCGTAATCCTGATCAAAATCACGGAAACTGTACAATTGCCTTGCGAAACGCTCATATTTCTTTGATGTCAGCGCCCTGGAACGGTTTTGATTTCCAAAGACAGCAATATCGATATCCGACGTTTCTTTACAACGCTCTTCAATACTCGATCCAAACAAGAGGACTCTGTCAATGATATCGCATTTTCTGGCAGCATCAACAATGTTGCGTATGTAATCCCGTTTGATATCAGCAACGCGCACTCTTCTGGATCCGATATTCATATTCACAACACGACACATGACCGATTCCTCCTTTTTCAAATCTCTTCTCCTACGGTCTGATTTGCTCCGGAAGTGCTCCTGCGATTTTCTTTATTGAGCCTGCTGTTTTATATGCATCACCAAGTCTCGATTTGCTATACTGAAGTATTGTATTTCTGGTCATCTCTGTGAGACACGCCGTATAGTACTCTTCCCAGCTCATGTAATCCTTACTGTCTGCGTGCATAAACGTTTCATCTGTAATTGCATTCGGAACATTTATCAGTCCCGATTTCAAGATTATCCACTCAAAAGATTCCGGAGCAAAGAGGATACTGCTCTTGTCAAATTCAGACATGTACCGATAGACCTTGCCCATCTCAGATCCAAATGCTGCCCCGTCTACAATGATCAATTTTGTTTCGCTTTTCTGATCCCTCAGCATTTTATATACATTACTTTTGCCTCCGGCTGAAACACATCTGCCTTGGTATATGATATCAAAGCATTCAAATCCGGAATTGGAATCCTCTGTTATGATTATATCCGGGGATATTTTGGTTTGCGTGCCAAGATTGTACAGCTTATACATCTCGTTATATGTTTTTTGGAACGACTTATACTTTGCCGAATCACTGACATTCTTTAAGCCGTAGATTTCATCCACGCTGTAGGGCAACTGATGAAGATCGTCTCTTGTCACAATAACAAAGTAATTGTCAGATCCTCGAACCGCCTGTGCGAACTCGGCAGTTTTAAGGAATACAGCGTTCTCATCTATAAAAATGATATTCCCATTCATCGCGGATAGTCTTACTTTCCAGTCCGAGGAATTAAGAACAACGCATTCTGCATCACATTTAACTGTAATACCCGAGGAAGCACCATTGGTGTTGTGTTCATCAATCAGTCTTATCAGTTCAGTTTTTCCGGTAGCACTGTTTCCCTGAATCACCGTAATATTTCTTTTTACTGTGAGAAAATAGTGTACCCGATTGTTGTAAACCTCAATTTCGTATTTTCCGATCATAGTCCTCTCTCAAATGAGCTCATTGTCAAGTACAGCTTCAAACAGTTCCTTCTTGTCGTGTACGATTTTACCGATATTCTCAATTTGAATCTCAAATGAATCATTACCAAAGTCCATGAGATATCCAAGTCTGATCAAAAGGTCTTTCTTCTCTCCGATCTTTAAAATCCATTTGGCGCAATTATCGCCGCAAGCGGATGCGTTAAATATATGATCCTGATCGTGCTCCATGAGGATGAGCGTTTTTACACCGCCCGAAAGTCTTTCGGTCGATATCGGTCCGAGAAACGGACTGTCCACAAGTCTGGGGCCCTTTATTTCGGATCCGTCGATATCCCTGACCATTTCAATCGTCATCGGGTCGAGCATCCATTCATCCTCATATGTGTTATTAAAAAAGATATCCGGATTGTTTATGTAATTGTCAGAGTTTAGTTCTCCGTAATGGATCTTTAACATGTCTCGCCCTCCTCTCTTATCTCAAAAAAACATAGGCTTCGCCACCCGCGCGTCTCTCACGTCTTCGCGGTTGCAGGAAGTCTATGATCCGAATCACCTGTCACGGGGCGAATGAGACCGTCCCCGGCGGGTCATCTTATTGTTCAGGAAACCAGTCCGTCTTGGGGCGGCAATTAAAGCCCGCCTGCGCCTGGCGCCCGTTCAGCATGAATGCAAGAAAAGCCTTACGGTTATGTGCATCCACGCAGTCTATACAGTCCTCGTAGTCTTTTAAGGGTCCCTCCATGACGACGATCTGTGTTCCGTCGCGGTACCCGCTCGACATGCCGAGCAGGCCGTCCCCCTCTCTGAGTGTGTCGAGGAAGCGCTCTTCCTCTGCTGTTATATCTGAGAGCTCGTAGAGGCCTTCTTTTGACTCTTCCGAGCTCACAGGGATATCTTTATCCTCCGAGGCATTCGAGCCCTTTACAAGGCTTTCAGGGCTTTTATACAGCGATCCTATTTCATCCCCATCTTTTGCAGGCACATCTATGCCCTTACAAGACGATCCTGTACCTAAGTCTGTATCTGCCGTCTTATACTCCCTGTACGGGTATGTCGGATCCCCTGTCGCCCTCTCCCGGAGTGCGAGCTCCCGCAGGCCCGCGTCGAGCTCACGGCGGTATCTCCTGATGAGGAAGTGAAGCTCGCGGATGTTGAGGGTCGAGTAGACGAACACGTAACCCTTGAACATCTCGCGGATCTTGACCGCCTTATCGCCACGCCGGTAGTACTCCATGCGCGGGACGAAGGCCGTGCCATGTCCTTCCTCGAGGTGCCGCTTCATAAAGTCGGCAAGCAGCTGCTCTTTCGAGCTGCTGATGTATATAACATGATAGTGAAATTTCTTGTTCAATTCAAGCTATTATCCTTATGTTGTGCCCTCTGTAGGGCGCTTTTCTTTGGTTCGTACCGGTGTTGTCCCTCTCGCGTGTTTCTCAGCCCGTTTTTGGGCGCATCCCGGGGTTGTGTCGGCTCTTACTCCTCCCCGAAGACTCTGCCCGGCTTGACCCATGTCTCCTCGGGGACCTGCGTGTCCTTGAGGACTATCGCTCCGCTGCCGAGGTGCGTGAAACGACCGACGCCTGCATTCGCATTAACAAGGCCGTTCGGCTCCACGATGCAGAACTCGCCGACTGTGGCGGCACCCACATTGCCCTGGGCGAAGACCATGGATCCCTTGCCGATGACCGCCTTCGGTGAGACGATCGCGTCCGGGGAGATGACCGTCGGGATCAGGAAGTGCTTCTCCTCGAGCATCTCGGCGTACTTGCGGCGGATCGCGTTGTCACCGATCGCAACGAACGCGCAGGGGTAACTCAGGCGGAACGTGCCTGCGTCCGTGCACTTCCCGAGGATCCCGTCGCCTGTGAGGTTGTCATCCAGGAAGGCGATCTTGCTGAAGATGCGGATCTGCTCGAGGACCTCCTTCACCTCGCGGCCGAAGCTGCCGGCGCCCAGGATCAGGATGTTCATGTCGGAAGTGATGATCGGATTGTCAGGGTCGTAGCCGAGGAGCGCCGTGCGTTTCGCAACTGCCTCCTCATACGAATGACCGATGACACACGCATACCGCGTAGTGCCATCGGCTTTCTTACCTTTTTTGTAACGTGCTTCCCATTGCCCGTTCTTTCTCTTATAAACCAGTTTTGCCATCAATTCTTAAGGGTCCGCGACCGCCCCGAATGTATGCGAAGGAGTGTGGGGTCACGGCGGGTGTCTGTATGTGGTTTTTGATGGTTTATAGTCTATCATTTAAGAGGGGTTAAGTCAAGATTATAGTGAGAAATTTGTGAAAAGATTATTTCGGGTTGTGGGGTATTTGTGGTGTTGCACCAAAATTACTGTGGGTAGAGGGTGGACCGGGGGGGACGGGGGTTGTGGGTCATTGGGGTGCATGACCCACAACCCCCGTCCCCCCGGTCCACAAAACCCCGGAAACAATGAGTTTCCGGGGTTTGTAAGT
>JAEEQC010000007.1 GCA_016285135.1 Lachnospiraceae bacterium | reverse complement strand
ACGCGGCGTCGCTGGATCAGGGTTTCCCCCATTGTCCAATATTCCCCACTGCTGCCTCCCGTAGGAGTTTGGGCCGTGTCTCAGTCCCAATGTGGCCGTTCACCCTCTCAGGCCGGCTACTGATCGTAGGTTTGGTGGGCCGTTACCTCACCAACTGCCTAATCAGACGCGGGCCCATCTCATACCTATAAATATTTGACGGTTGCAGGATGCCCTGCTGCCGTTTTATGCGGTTTTATCAGTCGTTTCCAACTGCTATTCCCCTGTATGAGGTAGGTTACCCACGCGTTACTCACCCGTCCGCCACTAAGAATACGATATCCACATCCATAGCAAGCTACTTCAGCTTCAATCGCAGTCTCCGTTCGACTTGCATGTGTTAAGCACGCCGCCAGCGTTCATCCTGAGCCAGGATCAAACTCTCATGTTAAAGTTTTGATTCTTAGCGGATCAACGCGGCTATTAATTTAGCACTTTGTTTCCCCGTTTTTACTGTTTTTGGGTAGTAGACATATGTCTACGTCCTAGAAATTATTCAAGAAATTTCAAGGTTGTTTCATTATTCGATTATCAAGGTGCTCAGTTCTGATGCGCTCTTTTTTATTGCCCTTTGGCGCGTCAGCAAAAGCTATTATATCACCCACTTTTTACCGTGTCAACAACAATATTTGGTTTTTTTCGAAAAGTTTTTTCGGCTTTATCGGACGAGTTCATACCCCCTTTATTGACGTTATCATACTCGCGAATTGCTTCGCAATTTGTTTTATATATTAAGGAAGCGTTTCGTTCTTTACCGTCGATCCTTGCTGAGATTGTTTTAATATTTTATTTATTTGATTTTGCATTCCTTCTTATGTATAATAATTTTTCGAGGTTGGGAGTAATATCGTATCAATAGGGAATAATCGTCATAGGAGATCACCATGAGGAATTACGATACTAAAAGACAACATGACAAGGGTAAGCTTCACGCCATGGAGAGGATCGAAGCTCTTCTTGACGAGGGCTCGTTCCGCGAAGTCGGTACCGGTATCACCAATATCGACACGCAGCTCGGCCTTAAAGGCGGCACCCTTCCTTACGACGGTGTCATCACAGGCTACGGCACTATCGATGGCAGACGCGTATGCATATATTCTCAGGATTTTACTGTGGCCGGCGGAACCCTCGGTCATAACCACGGACAAAAGATCGCTTCCATAATTAATATGGCTGTCGAATACCGTTGTCCTCTGATCGGCATCAACGATTCCGGCGGAGCCCGTATTCAGGAGGGCGTTGCTTCTCTTGCTTCTTACGGCGACATCTTTTTTGCAAACACCGCAGCTTCGGGCTGCGTTCCCCAGATTTCGATCATCGCAGGTCCCTGTGCCGGCGGCGCTGTTTACTCTCCCGGCATTACCGACTTCATATTCATGGTTAACGACATCGGCAACATGTTCGTTACAGGACCCAAGGTTATCAAGCAGGTTACCAACGAAACGGTTTCGACCGAGGATCTCGGCGGAGCCAAGGTTCACGGTACCGTGAGCGGCGTGTCTCATTTCACATGCCCCACCGAACAGGATTGCTACGCACGTGTTCGTCGCCTGCTTTCATATATCCCTCATTCGGCAGGAGAAAAGCCCGACACACCTCCCGCTTATATCGATCAGGAAGCCCTTAATGTCAATTTCCTTGTTCCCAAGGATCCCAACAAAGCCTACGACGTCAAAGTCGTTATCGATGCTGTCTTCGACGAGGGCTCCTTCCTCGAGATCCAGGAAGACTTCGCCAAGAACATAGTCATCGGATTTGCAAAGCTCTCCGGTATGACAGTCGGCATCATTGCCAACCAGCCTACATGCAAGGCCGGTGTTCTTGACTGCGATTCGAGTGACAAGGCTGCCCGTTTCATTCGCTTCTGCGACTGCTACGACATCCCCATCGTCACTCTCGCCGATGTTCCCGGCTTCTTCCCCGGCAGCGACCAGGAAAGAAAGGGCATCATCCGTCACGGTGCAAAGCTCCTTTATGCGTACTCCGAAGCGACCACCCGCAAGCTCACCGTTATCATGCGTAAGGCCTACGGCGGCGCATATATCGCCATGTGCAGCAGACACCTCAGAGCCGATTACGTATATGCATGGCCCACTGCCCAGATGGCAGTCATGGGCGGCGACGGTGCGATCGACATCCTTTACGGCAAACAGATGAAGACCATGAGCGACGAAGAGAAGGCTGCCTTCATTGCAGAAAAGCGCGAGGAGTACAACACGCTTTACATGAATGCGGACATCGGTCTCGCCAACGGTTATGTGGACGATATTCTCAAACCCTCCGAAACACGTAAGCGTCTTTTCGAAGATCTTGTGATGCTTTCAGGCAAGACAAATACCTGCGCATCGTATAAAAAACACGGGAATATTCCGCTTTGACAAGATTTTTGTTGAAAAGTTACCGACATAACGCCATAATAGATAGGAAATGTAGATCAGAAAGGGTTTGTCATGATTTTCACAACCTATAAATTTGTACTTTTGTTCCTTCCGACAGTAGTTGTCGTTTATTACGTGCTCAATCACTTCAAATTGTTCTCACTTTCGAAGTTCTGGTTGATCATCGCTTCGTTCTACTTCTACTCGCAGGGAACCCCCGACTTCTTCCCGTTCTTTATGGGAAGTGTTTTTGCCAACTACATGGTCGGTATCACACTCAGCAGGATGGATCCGTCCCAAAAGGTTCAGCGAAAGCTCCTGTGCGCTCTCGGAATCCTCGGCAACGTGGCTCTGCTCGGATATTACAAGTACACAGACTTCTTTATTGAAAACACAAACGCGATATTCGGCACCGATTTCACGCTCAAGCACATAATCCTGCCGATCGGTATCTCGTTCTTTACATTCCAGCTTATCGCTTATGTTGTCGATTCATACAAGCAGCTCACCAAGGACTACAACATCCTTGACTATCTGCTCTTTATCACATTCTTCCCTCAGCTGATCGTAGGACCCATCGTTCATCACTCCGAGATGGTCTGCCAGTTCGAGAACGAAGACAACCTCCGTCTTAAGCCCGAAAATGTTGCGTTCGGTCTCTTCCTTTTCGCGATCGGTGCTGCCAAGAAGATGTTCCTTGCAGACACCATGAGTACCGACGCCCAGCTCTACTTTGACGATATCCGCAACAACATGCCGCTTCTTTCTTCGTGGTATTACTCGCTCGAGTACGCTGTTGCATATTACTTCGACCTTTCCGGTTATGCCGACATGGCTATCGGTATGGGCTGGATGTTCAACGTCAAGATTCCGGAGAACTTCAATTCGCCTCTTAAGGCACGCGACTTCCAGGATTACTGGAAGCGCTGGCACATGACTCTTTCACGATTCCTCGGTGACTACATCTTCCGAAGCGTTTTCAGAAAGGGTGTTAAGTACCGTAATTATTATGTGGCAACAATGGTCACCTTCTTCGTATCCGGCTTCTGGCACGGTTCGGGTTGGAACTTTGTTATTTGGGGAATCATCAACGGAGCCTTGGTTTGCCTGGCTTCATGGATGAACAGAAAGGGGATCAAGATCCCTGTGGTCATCGGAGTGTTCTTTACACTCTGCTTTGTAGCGATGACCCGTGCCCTCTTCGTTGCAGATTCACTTTCGGAAGCTTGGCTTGTTATCAAGAACATGTTCAACTTCTCGTGGCTGTACGGTGACAAGACCGCATCCTTCTTCTCGCAGTTAGTTTCGTTCTTCCGCGATCACGAGGCGAACGGACCGATCCTGTTCTTCTCGCTCCTGTGGTGCTGGTTCCTTCCAAACTCCACACAGATCGCGCAGAAGTTCCGCAGGACCCGCTTCTCCGTTGTACTCACCGTAGTACTTCTCGGAGCCTGCCTGCTTAACATGGATAAAGTAGTACAGTTCCTGTACTTCCAGTTCTGAATTCTCCGCAGGAGAATTCAACCCGTAGTCAAAACATTTCGATGCTTCAACGAATGAAAACATTTCGACAGTTCAACGAATGTTCGGACGTGGGCCCCTTTTCAACTTATATTTGATTGAATTACTTGGGTATTAACACAAGGAGACTATCACATGAAACTTTTCGAAAAGCTGTTTTCCGGAAAAGAAATATCCGGCAGATCCTGGGTTGTCTCCACTCTCATCGGAGTGGGGCTCGTGCTTCTGTTCCTCGGATGCATGAACTTCTTTATCGACCCCTTTGCTTACTTCCGCTTCTCGGACGGTAAGTTCAGTGAGTTCCAGGACGGAGAGGATTCTTACCTTCGTTATATAAAGGCAAAGCAGATCCAGTACGACGGCGACAAATACGACGCCTTCATAATCGGCGGCTCGAAAGCCGGTGCCATCAACCCCGAGGTTGCCGGCGAGCTTGACGGCCACACCTATTACAATTCATGGATCCTTTCGGGTAACACTCATGAGTATCTCCTTTATACCCAGTACATCCTTGAGCACACAGACGCTACAAAGATCCTGCTTCACCTTTCCGGTCCCGAGATCAGAAAGGCCGACAGATCAACCCTCGGCGACCTCTACAAGACTCCCGCTGTTATCACAGACGGTGACGAAGTTGCAGAATTCGTAGAATACCTTGGCAAGAACGTTTCTTTCGCCTGGGAAGACATGACCGAGATGATAAGCGGTGATTACTCGATCTCCAACCCCGGATTTGAGAACGGCATGCGTAACGTCAACTACCGTTACGCCAAGCTCAAGAAGGACCCCGAAGGTTACATAAGCACTGCGGTCCTCCATGATTATGACACCAACCTCAAGAAGCTCTTTACCGTTACACCCAAAAACAAGGCCATCAACGAGTCACTCGACGATCTCAAGCAGATCAAAAAGCTCTGTGATGATAACGGCATTGAACTTCAGGTTGTGATCGGTGCTTCTTTCATTAACGAGCTCTACGAGTATGAAGCAAAGACCTACTGGAGCTATCTCCTTCAGGTCATCGACATATTCGGCGAGGTCTGGGACTTCAGCGGATTCAATGATGTCTGCCTCAACCCTTACAACTTCTACAATGAGAGCCATTACAACTACGAGGTCGGCGACCTCATGCTCCGTACCATGGCCAAGGGCGAGCAGATCGTGGACGGCTTCGGAATCCTTGTAAATCCCGACAACCGCTTCGACTGGCTTAAAGCAAGACGTGCCTCATATCTCGAATTCAAGACCGAATACCTTGAGACCGGTACCGTTGACATCTCAAAGTACACTTCCTACGAAGGCCGCGTTCAATAGTATTAACGCATTTAACCTGTTGTGGTTTTTTGTGTCTTTGCGGACCCGGTCGGCCTACACCCTCATCATATGTAAGGCTTGGGATCCGTGACCTTCCCGAGCAGCCAGACATTCCCGCGAAAACGCCTTCCGACTTCCGGCTCACCGTATAGGTCTTTTTTGTTGATCGCAACATTCACAAGTATCGTGTTCATATCGATCAAAAGTATGTAGATCTCTTCATCAGTGTAAGAATTCTTTTCGAGCCTCACGTCCTTGATCTGACCGATCATTATATAAAGGTCCGACTCGGAGCCGAGCGGTACAAGACTTGTTTCAACAATACTGAGGATGTCCTCTTTCTTTACTCTTTCGTTGATAACGGCGTACTTGTCGATGTCTTCCATGGACAGCGAAACTATCGCTTTCTCGTCCCCGTTCTTGGCTTCCTCTATAAGCTTTTCTTTTTTGGTGTTCTTTTTCAGTGTCTCGAGGCTGTCCTCACGAACCAGTGTCGGAAGGATGATGTTACCCTTTGTGGAAAGCGCGCTGAATGCTACCTGCATATCATCCACGCCGTTCTCGTCTTTATGTTTGAAGAGGTAGTCGACCACGTTCAAAACATAGAATATAAGCGTTGATCCGATCGAGTCGTCATCACACATCGCGGTGTAACCGTCACCGGCGATCTTCTTTTCAAATGCCACGAACTCTTCGTCTCGTCCGAGCTCGTTTTTGCAGAAGGGGAAGTAGTGCGTCACATGGAACTTCCCGTTGCTGTCTTCTTCGCCGCACACGCAGACCCCGATCGATTCTGAAACCATCCCTCGATACTCTGCGATTATCGGTCCGCTTTCTTTCCTGATAAACTGCCTGTCTTTTGTGTCGCGTACAATGATCCTGAGCAGATCCTCGACCTGCTCCTGACATTCGATCGCACTGTACCCGACAGAGCGTAAAAATCTGTGCATTTTTCCTCTGTGTTTAACATGCCCGGAGGGGCATGCCTTCTAAATCGTCTTTCTCTTTAATGCTTATATGATCAGAGTTCAATTTCCGTAACGCTGTGTCTGGTCTTTGCTTCGCTCAGGACCTTCTTTTCTTCCTCGCTGAGAAGAACGTAGGCTTCACCGGCAATGATCTCCTTAATATACACGTAGCAGCCTTCGCTTGTGCTGTGCATGGAAGTGAGTACAAAACCGTCATTGTTGTCGGTAAGCATACAAACCGAGAAGCTGAGCTTTCCGCCCATCTCTTTAAATGCATCATACTTCACAATGCTGAACTTCTGAAAAGCAAACTTGTGTTTATCTTTAATTTCGCTGATCTCTCGGGCACTTGCCTTTCCGAGACGGTTGATCTCGTTGATCTCTGTGAACTTCTCGACCATTGCGTCCTCTAGAGATTCCGCGTCTTTTCCGTTCATAAAGACAGAGAGATTGTACTTCATCTTCTTCTGTCTGGTGAAAAGAAGGATCACTATCGCTATGAGTGCGACATTTATTACCAATAAGGCAAGGACAAGATAACTTCCGTCTATACCGAGTGATTCGAAAAGATTCATAAAGGACTCCTTACATCTATGATTGTTTTTGTCTCGCTAATCAGCTCATTTAATTTCCGGCTTTAATTATATCATAAATCTTTTCAAATTCTTCCGTGTTATTAAATGAGATCTCAATCTTACCTTTGTTGGTGTCTTTGCGTGTGATCTCTGTCTTTACTCCAAGAATACTGCGAAGTCTGTCCTCGTATTCACGATAAATCGCTTCGTCATCGAGCTTTTTCTTTTCTTTCTTTGCCTTGGGGTTAAGATATTTCTTTACAAGCTTTTCTGTTTCCCTGACACTGAGCTTCTCATCCAGGATCCTGTTGGCAATCTCATACTGGAGTTCGGAATCTGTTATCGAAAGTAGCGCTCTTGCATGTCCGGACGTGATCAGCTCGTCAATTATCATCTCGCGTATCCTCTCATCAAGACGAAGGAGTCTTAAAGAATTTGCGATAGCAACTCTGCTTTTTGATACTTTCTCTGCGACTTCGTCCTGCTTGAGGTTATGCTCCTCGATAAGTCTTTGATATGCCTGAGCTTCTTCTATCGGATTCAGGTCCTGTCTCTGAATGTTCTCGATCAGGGCGATCTCAAAGATCTCGTCCTCGCTGTAATCCTTGATCACAACAGGAACTTCCTTGAGCTTTGCGATCCTCGAAGCTCTCCATCTTCTTTCGCCGGCGATGATCTCGTAGTGATCGCCTTTCTTCTGTACAACGATCGGCTGGATCAGACCGTGAAGCTTGATCGAATCTGCGAGCTCGACAAGAGCATCTTCATCGAACCTTCTTCTGGGCTGAGTGCTGTTAGGCTCGATAAGATTGATGTTGAGCATGGATGTTTCACGTGAAACATTTGCTTCTTCCTTTTTCTCCTCGTTAGATGCCTTGGGGATTAAAGCGCCAAGTCCTTTGCCGAGACCTTTCTTTGCAACCATAATGCTGATCCTCCGAAATCATATTTTTTTATTATAGTTTTCATCTTACGGCTGTGACTGCCTAGCCGTAATGCTTCAGAACTCGCTCCCGCTCCATATTCGGACGTAGCAGTACTAGGCGCCGCAAACACCGGCGCCAAGTGCTGACGTCCTCAATGGGTTCTGAAGCATTAGGCTGGCGCGTCACAGCCTATCTCATATGATACAAAATGAATTTTCCCTAGTTTTCAAATTACCGCTTCAATTGCGACGGCCGAATATATCTGTACTAAATACGACGAATTCTTGCTCGATAGTATGTTCCTGAAGATGAAGGCGTAGCGGACTATGGGCAAACCAACTACTGCACCACACATTGCGCGGGGAATATTACAGAATCATAAATTCATCGTTTCTAGTAAGTTATTCTATCATTTTTCTTGTTATATAATATTCTCGACTACCATTGTATATTCTGATAAATAGTAGTAAATCAATAACAATTTAATTCGGTTCATAGCTGTGACGCGCCCGTCTATTGTTTTCAAACCCGTATGAGACGCCGGTACTTAGCGGCCGTTCTGTGGCCGCTTATGTATCCGCTGCGTCGAATCATCCGTCATCCTCTTGGTTTTAGTTTTAGGCGAGGAAACGGATGCGGTTCCCGCATCCAATGAGGAGTGAGAACGCGTTTGAAATAAATACGACGTGGCAGTCACAGCGTACGCTGTATGTAGTAAGTAGTACATAATAAACAACAAATTATAATCCGGTCTATAATTCCAACAGCTGATGTTTAAATAATTACATATATAATCCCATTATAAATATGTGTCGCTGTTTTTTGGTTTATCAGCCAGCAAGTGTACAGCATATGTTTTTCGGACATTGCGGGTCTCCTCGCTTAACGATTACGAGTACGCAGGTGGCGTACGAAGTAAGAGTTTAGCGAGGCTAGGGGCACCCGCAAATGGAGTGCGAACGGTGCCGAAAAACATATACTGTACACTAACGCTGGCGTACTTCGTATTACTGTCTAGTCATATACCGTAATATTATTTCGTTTATCGCATTACAAAATCAGTATTCAGAATGTAAGAGGAAAATTATGATCTTGTCTTATATTCCCCCGCAATCATCTTATCTTTTATGAGGATCTCTTCCGCAAGATCCGAGTACGCCACAGCACCCGCAGACCTGGGATCATATACCGATATCGGCATTCCGTGAGAAGGTGCCTCTGCGAGACGAACATTTCTCGGGATAACTGCGTTGAACACGGGATGAGGAAGATTCTCTTTTACATCCTCTACAACCTGAGTCGAAAGATTTGTTCTGGCATCGAACATGGTGAAAACTACACCGTCAACCTTAAGTGACTTATTGAGTCTCGCCTTTACAAGCTCTACTGTTCGAAGAAGCTGTGAAAGTCCTTCGAGTGCATAGAATTCACACTGAATAGGAACGATGATACTGTCTGCACAGGTCATGGCATTTACTGTGAGGATATTAAGCGAAGGAGGACAATCGATAAGGACATAGTCATAGTCGTCCCGGATCGTATCCAGCTTCTTCTTCATAATATATTCCTGCTCAGGCGTACCGATAAGTTCGATCTCAGCTCCGGCAAGATTAACATCAGATGCAACAAGAAAGAGACCGGAATAAGCTGTTCCGATAACTGCATCCTTCATCTCACATTCATCGATAAGAACCTGGTAAAGAGAATTCCTTTCCTCAGTCTTATCGATACCGAGTCCGCTTGTCGTGTTACCCTGAGGGTCACTGTCAACAACCAGAACCTTCATCCCTTTCTGTGCAAGCGCAGCAGAAAGATTTATCGAAGTGGTGGTCTTTCCGACTCCACCTTTTTGATTGGCAATAGCAATAACTTTACTCATAATAATTCCTTCATATAATTGTTTCACGTGAAACATTTTTATAAGAGCAACAAAACAATAGTACCAACAAAACAGTTGCTCGTCAACAAAAACACAAAACTCTACAAAGGATTCTTTGACATCTTGGCAGCTGATCGGGGATATCCTTTAGGTGTCGGCTTGTCCTTTGTAATAAAGAGAAGAGTGCGAACACTTTTCTCCAAGCTTTCATCAGAAGGATCCGGTGAGAGTTCAAAGGAGTGAAAGTGATCAACCCTGGCCGAAAACACTTTAAGAGCATTCGAAGAGGTTGCGATCTCTGTTGCTGCACTCGGACCTTTATAAGCAATAAAGGTACCTGATGTCTTTACAAAAGGAAGAACATATTCTACAAGCGTAGAAAGTCCGGAAACAGCCCTCGAAACAGCGAAGTCAAAGCTGTCGCGCAGTCTAGCATTGTTGCCTGCATCCTCGGCCCTCGTATGCATAAGCGTTACGTTCTTAAGTCCCAGTTCAGAAACTGCCTCGGAAAGAAAATCTACTCTCTTTCGTAGCGAATCAAGAAGCGTAAATGAAACATCGGGGCAGCATATCGCGAGCGGGATTCCGGGAAAACCTGCCCCCGTTCCGACATCAACGCAAGACCCGGAGAGATTAAGGATCTTCAATACAGAAAGGCTGTCAGCAAAATGCTTTACAGCAAAATCCTGAAAATCAGTTATGGCCGTAAGATTCATGACCTTGTTCTTCTCGACCACAAGATGGTAAAAAGACACAAGCCGGGAAAGGATGTCGTCACCAAAAGAAGGGATCCCGTTAGCAAGGAGGATCTGTTTCAAAAGTCCTGTCTCTTCCATATAACTCCTTTCTGTTCACAGCCGTCATTTTACCAACAAATTAACCACAGAACCGATCAAGTATCGTATTTATAAAACCACACAGAACGGACTTTTGTCATATAAAACGATGACGGTTCAGTGATACAAAACGCTAAAGTGATTATTCTTCCGCAATACTTTCAGAAGATTAAAAACTCTAATTAGATCCCCTTCCCAGGTATATCAGAAGGATGCTTACATCCGCGGGTGAAACACCGGAAATACGCGAAGCCTGTCCGATAGACGCGGGGCGAATGGCTTTAAGCTTCTGACGTGCCTCGATCCTGAGCGAAGGAACAAGATCGTAATCAAGAGTAGGAGGTATCATCTTTTCCTCCAGCTTCTTAAATGCGGCCACCTGGATCTTCTGACGGTTGATGTAACCCTCGTACTTGATCTCGATGTTAATCTGTGCCGCGATGTCGGGGCGGATATCGGGGCGTTCAGGATCTAGAGGAGCAAGCGATTCGTAAGAAAGCTCGGGGCGCTTGATCAGATCAAAAAGTATAGCTCCGTCACTGACGGGTGTGGAATTAAATCCCGAGAGGAAATCAGAAACCTCTTTGGAAGAAGAAACTCCAACAGTCTTTACTCTTTCGATCTCGGAAGCGATCAGTGAACGCTTATAGCACACATCCTCATATCTCTCATCAGAAAGAAGACCAACGCGATGACCGTAATCTGCAAGCCTCAGATCCGCATTGTCCTGACGCAAAAGAAGTCTGTACTCAGCACGCGAAGTCATCATCCTGTAAGGCTCAGGTGTACTCTTTGTGACAAGATCGTCGATCAGGACACCGATGTAGGCATCCGATCTGTCAAGGACCAAAGGCTCCTTTCCAAGAAGTGAAAGCGCTGCATTAATACCTGCGATCAGCCCCTGTGCGGCAGCCTCTTCGTAACCGGAACTGCCATTGGCCTGACCTGCACTGTAAAAGCCCTTTATATCCTTGCACTCAAGCGTGTGCTTAAGGCAAAGAGCGTCGATACAGTCGTACTCGATTGCATATGCGTTACGGACGATCACTGCATTTTCGAGGCCGGGGACAGAGCGGTACATAGCGTACTGAACATCCTCGGGGAGACTGCTGGACATGCCGGAGATATACATCTCTTCGGTATATCTGCCCTCGGGTTCAATGAAGACCTGATGGCGCTCCTTCTCGGCAAAACGCATGACCTTATCCTCGATGGAGGGGCAATAGCGCGGCCCGACTCCTTCTATTCTACCGTTGTAGAGTGGAGACCTGTCAATGTTGTCACGAATGATCTTATGAGTCTCGAGATTTGTGTATGTAAGCCAGCAGGATTCCTGATCCTTGTCCATGTCCTTGCCGACATTCTCAAAAGAGAACGGCACAACATGTTCGTCACCCTGCTGTTCTTCCATCTTTGAAAAATCAATACTGCTCTTTGCAATACGGGCAGGAGTCCCTGTCTTGAAACGGCGAACGGGAAGCCCGAGTGCACGGAGCGAATCCGAAAGGTGAGTGCTGCGGGGAAGACCCGAAGGACCCGAAGGAACAGAAACTTCGCCATAAATACAGCGAGAATCGAGATACACGCCTGTGCATAAAATGACAGCTCTCGCAGGATACGTATTCCCTGAAACAGTGCGGACTCCCGTGATTATCTGCATATTATCCACATCGTTGTAAACATGGTTATCAACAGTGTTATCAACCGAATTTTCAACTAATTCGGAAGAGTTTTCAGAATCTTTTATTCCATGATTATCAGAACAGTATTCAACAAGAATCTCGGTTACTTCATCCTGACGAATAGTAAGTCCCTCGGTTGATTCAAGAACCTTCCTCATTGAAGCACTGTAATCTTTCTTGTCCGCCTGTGCACGAAGAGACTGAACAGCGGGACCTTTGGAGGTATTGAGCATACGCGACTGAATAAAAGTCCTGTCGATATTGCGCCCCATCTCTCCACCAAGCGCATCGACCTCACGAACAAGATGACCTTTGGAAGTGCCGCCGATATTGGGATTACAGGGCATCATTGCGATATTGTCAACACTCATGGTAAAAATGAGCGTGGAAAGACCAAGGCGTGCACATGCAAGGGCAGCCTCGCAACCGGCATGACCGGCTCCTATCACGATGACGTCATGTTTCTCGTAAACCATATTATTCCTCAATACTAATGTATATCTGATAAAACTCTACTTTCCCATACAGAAAGTAGAAAAGATCTTATCGGCAAGATCGTCGCGGTATTCCTCACCGGTAACCATACCGAGTGATTTGTAGGCATCCATCAGATCTATCGAAAGGAGATCCTCGTCGACCCCGTTCTCGATGCCGCTTTTCACAAGCTCAAGCGATGCGACGGCATCACGGATGTGTTCGGCGTGACGAACGTTGGTAAGGATCAGATCCTGTCCGGCAGTAACAGTGCCCGAAAGGAACATATTTTTTATGAGATCCTTCAGTTCTTCGATGCCGTCACCGGTCAGGGCTGAGATCTTCACACTCCCGGCATTCAAAGAAGAAAGCAGGTCAAAATCGTCATCTATATCACTGTCCGAACTCATATCCCCGCAGGCAGTACCTGCATCTACTTCACAGTCAGTATCTTTTCCATGACACTTATCGCAATTTAAACCGGTCCGTGTGTCGTTTAATAAATCATCTTTGTTGTAAATGAGTATTACCTTTTTATCTGCAAAGCTCTTAAGATTCTCTTTGTCCTCGTCCGTGATACCGAGCGGACTGTCGATCAGATAAAGGATGAGCTGTGCTTCGGCTGCAGCTTTCAGAGCGCGGTCGATACCGATGCTTTCGACAAGATCACCGGACTGCCTGATGCCCGCTGTGTCTGTCAGATTAAGAACAAGACCACCGATGTCAAGGCTTTCACTGATCGTATCGCGAGTGGTACCGGCTATTTCTGTGACAATCGCCCTTTCCTCTTTGAGGAGTGCATTCAAAAGAGAAGACTTACCGGCATTCGGTCTGCCCGCAATGACCACATTAAGACCGTCTTTGATGATCTTACCCGTGTCGAAGGAAGCCAGAAGTCTTTTAAGTTCCTTTAAAAGTCCCTCTGTTTTGGGAAGAAGCGTCTCTGTAAAGCCGTCAAGGCTTATATGCTCGGGGTCATCGAGGGCTGCCTCAATGTGCGCTGTTTCAAGAATAATGCTTTCTCTGATGCGATTGATCTCGTCGCGCAGGCTCCCCCGGAGCTGCTTCATGGAGTTGCGTCTTGCCAGATCACTGCCCGATCCTATGACATCCATCACGGCTTCCGCCTGAGAAAGATCGATACGGCCGTTTAAAAAAGCTCTTTTGGTGAATTCACCGCTTTCCGCAAGTCTTGCTCCGCTCGCAAGGATCGCTTCAAGAACTCTCTTGGTAACAAGGACCCCGCCGTGTGTGTGGATCTCGGTAACATCCTCGCATGTGTATGTATGAGGGGCAGCCATCTTCAGAACTAAAACCTCGTCAAGAACCTCTCCCTCAAATTCGATAAAGCCGTAGCTTACGGTCCCTGAAGGAATCGAAGAAAACTCCTTTCCCCTCGCGGATCTGAAAAGAGACGCAGTAACAGAAAAGGCATTCTCACCGCTGATGCGGATAATGTTTATGCCTGCAGGTGAAAGTGCCGTAGCAATGGCAGCAATAGTATCGCCTGTATACACGCTGTTACCTCCTCTTGAATCTTCTGAGCTGTTTCCCGCACCGGATCATCCAGACAAGAAAACTCATAACCATACATCCGGAAACGTGGCTTTAAGAAGAAAAGCGGGTCTATATCAAATAAACCCGCTGTTAAGATCTGCTACCTAAACTTACCAAACTACTCTCTGTCGTTGTCCCACCCGAAACTGCATGAGTGACGGGCCGTGTTTGATCACAGGGAGCGCAATTATGTAATCAGTCCTGAGAACCGCCCTCAGCGTTCTCGGCAGCTGCAGCCTTTGCTGCTGCCTTGGACTCAAGATATGCGGCATAATCCTTTTTGTAGTCGGTGCTGTAATCCTTTGTGTCTGCACCGTACTTCTTGTGGAATTCCTTGCTGCTGATGGGACGCTTGCGATCGTAACCGCCACGTCTGTTGCCACCGCCGAAACGGTTGTTCTTTCTGTTCTCGTATACAACGCCCTTCTTGGGTGTAACAACTACCTTACGGAAAGGCTCGTCACCTTCGCTGTGTGTCTCAACGTACTTATCATTCTGAAGTGCGGAATGGATAACACGTCTCTCATAAGGATTCATGGGCTCAAGAGAAACAGGCTTGTGTGTCTTCTTAACCCTGACAGCGATATTCTTTGCAAGATTCTCAAGTGTATCCTTACGTCTTGCACGATAATTCTCTGTATCAAGCTTAACCTTGATGTAAGAACCCGAAGTCTTGTTAACAACAAGGCTTACAAGGTACTGGAAACAATCAAGTGTCTGACCGCGCTTTCCGATGAGCACTGCCATGTCTTCACCGTCGATCTGAACGGAAAGCTCGCTTCCGTCTTCGCTCATGGTTGCCGTAACACCTGCATCGATGCTCATGCAACCGAGGATCTTGCTTACAAACTCACAGGCAGTCTCCTCAGGTGAAACTTCCTTTAATCTGACATTGATACGTGCGGGCTTGGAACGAAGTCCCAAAAATCCGCTGCTTTCTTTCTCGATAACTTCAACTTCAAGTCTGTCGGAACCGCATGCAAATTCCTGCTGTGCGAGTTCCAAAGCTTCTTCAACGGTCTTACCGCTAAATTCCTTATACTCGTTCATTTTTTGTCCTCTTTAACTAAGACCTGTACCGTTTTCAGTCTTTGCTTTCTGTATCGGAGGAAGAGTTCTCGGGAGTCACAAATTCGGTCTTCTCTAAATCATCAACGGCTTTCTTTGTATCGGTCGCGCCTGTATCGGCGGGATCATTTTCTTCCTTCCTGTCTTCCTGGTTGCGCAGCAGGAGATTGGCATTTGCTGCGATACTGCTTGCGCTGTACGAAACACCGCTCCTCTTGTAGTCGGAACCGCTTGCGTTCTTGCGGTTTTTATTCTTCTTGTATGAATTGTCGGAAGTCTCTATGGAGCGTACGTTTTCTGCTGTGACTGCTTTTGTATTGGTACGTGCAACAGCTGCCATCTTGTCATCATGCTTGATGCCAAGCTTTTCGTTCTTCTTAGCGGATTTTGCAAGATTTCTCTCGATAAGATCATCAATACCCACTCTGTCGAGGTACTTGTTGATGAACAGTGACTGGATGATCGTGAACAATGCCGATGCGATCCAGTAAAGGCCGATACCGATAGGGAACATGATACAGAATACACCCGACATGATGGGAAGTATCGTTGTCATGGCCTTTGAAGTGCCGGCTGCGGGGTTGTTGGGATCGTTAGCCGCAGGGTTCTTGCCGTTTTGGAGCTTGCCCTGAATAAACTGAGTTGCGGCTGCAAGCACGGGTACGAAGTATGCATACCATGCACTTGCGGAAGGAGTATCCAAAATGCTCAGGCCAAAGAGGCTGTTTGCCGAAAGGATCGAATCCTTGGCTGCAAGTATGGAAGGAGTTGCAAGCGACTTAAAGAAATCAGCCGCAAAGAACGAATCCCAGTTGCTGCCCGTAAACTTGACGAGAATATCAACGATCGAAGATGTGTACTCGGGTGAACCGGCAACTACAGTCTTGCCGACTTCAACGAGTGAAGGTACTGCCTGTGCACCGTTACCGAGCGTGTTGGCAACAAATGTGTCCACGTTGGTGGCGATCACGGATGCATCTGAGGAAAGACCCTGGATAGCATTTGCGATCTGTGTGTACCAGTCTCCGATCTGATCAACATACGAAGGGATGTTGTAGATGACCTGATAAAGAGCAAACATGATAGGCAAAGTAATAAGCAAAGGAAGACATCCTCCCATGGGGCTGGTGCCGTACTTTGCGTAAACTGCCTGTGTTTCAGCCTGCTGACGTCTTAAAGACTCCTCGTCCTTCTTGCCCTTATACTTGGCTTGAATCTTGGTAAGCTCGGGCGACATCCTGGACTGAAGTCTCGTATACTTCTGCTGCTTGATCGTAAGCGGAAGCATCAGCATCTTTGTAACAAATGTGAAAAGGAAGATACAAAGTGCGATGTTCTGAATACCGAAAAGGTTTACAAACTGGAAGATCCAATTAAGGATCAATCCCATAAAGTCCATGATCCACTTAAAGGGACCTGAATTACAACCAAAACAGGTTGATGTTGCCATTAATATTGAGCCCAATTTTTTATCCTCGAATTCTTATCGTAAGGGATCAAATCCCCCTTTTGCAAAAGGATGACATCGCGAAATCCGCTTGATCGCGAGCCATGTTCCTTTAATAGCCCCATACTTTTCAAGGGCTTCCAGAGCATATTGGGAACAGGTAGGGATATAAATACAAGATCCTCTCTTTTTTAAGGGAGAAATGCGTTTCTGATAAAACCTGACAAATCCTATAAGAATCTTCTTCATGCGCTGTGTCTGTAATCGGACGGACCGCTACCGTCCCGGCTTTTTATGCCTCATGATCGTCAGGAGATGATGAAATGCTTCATCAACATCTGCCAATTTCTTATCCCTAATCCCCGGTCGTGCGATAAGGACCACGTCGTAGCCCTTTTCTCCGATACGACCCGTCAATCTGACCGACTCCTTCATGAGTCGTCTTGCTCTGTGTCTGATCACGCTGTTCCCGACCTTCTTGCTCACGACCAGTCCGTACCTGTCGGAAGCCGTGCCGTTAGGCATCACATACATGATGAGCAGGCGGTTCGCGTATGATCTGCCGTTCTGATAAACTCTGTCATAATCAAAACGGCTCTTCAATGTAATAACTGCAGACATCTGTTCTCCTATGTGTATAAAAATACCTGATGAGTAACAGAAGAAAAGGTCACATAAATGCGACCTAGGCTGTTAATTTATGTCTGCCCTTGGCTCTTCTGGCAGCTAATACCTTTCTGCCGTTCTTGGTGCTCATTCTCTTTCTGAAACCATGTTCAACAGCTCTCTGCCTTTTCTTAGGCTGGAATGTCATCTTCATATATATACACCTCCTCTGTAGAAAATATGCGAATTTACACAGCAGTAACATTATATTGAGCGGTGAGTAAATAGTCAAGCACTAGTGTCTCAAAGTTTTCCACAAATTTTGTGGATATGTTGATAACTTATGTTGATAAAATTGATAAGTACCTTTTGATGTTTATAAGCATTATTATGCTGTTTAAAGGCTCTCAAATGCCTTTTAAACCCCTTTAACGCTTATGAGGCAAACTTTTTGATTTGTGGATTTCTTCCTTGAAAAAATGCCGTAAATGATATAGAATAATAATGTTGGGATTCTTCGGCATTTATTGATTCCGGACACAATCTCTTCCTTATTAATATCAGTTTTTGACACTACTAACCGAAAGAGAGAACGCCATGAATAATGAGAAGGAAATACTCATTGACAGATGGGATGAAATCCTTGAGTTTTTACGCACTCAGTATAATATCACCAAGGTATCCTTCAATACATGGCTCAAAAATCTCAAGGTCAGGGATGTAAAGGACGACCTTGTTATTCTCTATTCTTCGGATCCGTCCATCGGTTCCAACCTCTCATTCATCAAGAACAAGTACGGAGCTTTTATCAAAAATGCAATCGAAGAGATGATCGACGAAGAGATCAATATCGATATCGTCGGTGACGAACCTGCGCCCGTTCGCCGTGAAAGACTTCCCGAGCAGGCAGCGATGTCGTCTTCTCTTCTCGGACTAAAGCTCAACCCTGACTATACATTCGACAATTTCGTCGTTTCCGGAAGCAACTCGCTTGTTCATGCAGCAGCACTCAAGGTTGCCGAGGCTCCCGGAGAGTACTACAACCCGCTTTACATCTACGGCGATCCCGGACTCGGTAAGACTCATCTTATGCATTCGATCGCGCACTTCATTCTTGAAAACACTCCTTCACTCAAGATCATGTACGTTACGAGCGAAGTTTTCATGAATGAACTGGTTGAAGCAATCCGTCACGGTAGTGTCGCACCTGCCGATTTCCGTGAGAAGTACCGCAATATCGACGTTCTTCTGATCGACGATATCCAGTTTATAATAGGAAAAGATCGTACTCAGGAAGAGTTTTTCCATACATTCAACTACCTCTACGAGGCCAAGAAGCAGATCGTTATTTCATCCGATAAGCCTCCGAGAGATTTCAACAACCTTGAAGAAAGGCTCAGATCACGTTTCGAATGCGGACTCACGGTTGACCTGACCGCTCCCGACTTTGAGACAAAGATGGCCATTCTTCAAAAGAAGCTCGAGATCAAAGAGTACGAGTCAAACATCAAGCTCAACGTTGACGATGAAGTTCTTTCTTACATCGCCCAGAGCATTACTACAAACATCAGATCACTTGAGGGTGCACTCACAAAGCTGATAGCACTTTCCAGGATAAAGAGAACTCCCATAAACATGGAGCTTGCGGAGGAAGCGCTTCGTGACATCGTCTTCCCCAACCAGAAGAAGACGATCTCGCCTGAGTACATCATAGACATTGTCAGCGAACATTTCGCTGTTTCTGTCGAAGACATCCTCTCCGACAAGAGGACAAAGTACATCGTCATCCCCCGTCAGATCGCCATGTACCTGACGAGACGTTACACCAGCATGTCGACTATCGAGCTCGAGAAGGTTTTCAAACGAGATCACGCCACCATCCTTCACGGCTGTGATTCCGTCGAGAAGAAGATCAAGACAGACGATGAGATCAACAAAACCGTTGATACCATCACAAAGAAACTCAACATTTAACTTACCAGTATTATGGATAACACGGTAACAACCCGGTGATAACAGGTTGATAATCCGGAGTTTCCTGTTGATAAAGATTTTTTTCGGATCTTAGGCTTTAATGCCTATGCTGACTTATCAGATTTATCCGAAAATCATCATTTTCAAAAACCTTTACTGCCAGAAGGATTTTAAGGGGTTATAAACTTATAAACCGCCCCTACTACTATTATCATATTATCTAATTACATTGACAGAAATTTCGAGGAGGAAAGAGATGAAGATCGTTTGTTCACAGACAGAATTGTTGAAAAGCATCACAACCGCATCAAGAGCCATTCCTACAAGAACCACATTGGATATCCTTGAATGCCTGCTTATAGACGCACACGCAGACACTATCAGTATCACCGGTAATGATCTTCAGTTATGTATAGTTACCAAAACACCCGGAGACATCGTTCAGGAAGGAAGCATCTGTGTTAACTCCAAGATCTTTACAGATATCATCAGGAAGCTTCCCGAGGGTGATATATGCATTGAAAGCGACGAATCACAAAATGTTCGTATAGAAGGAGACAAAGCAAAGTTCAATATCGCGGGTCGTGAAACCAGAGAATATCCTGCAGCTCCCGAGGTTACAGAGGAAAAAGGCTTTGAGATCACCAACTTTGATCTTAAAGAGATCATCCGTAAGACCATCTTCTCGGTTACGGACAATGATGCCAATAAACTGATGGCCGGCGAGCATTTTGAGATAGAAGGAAACACTCTTACTGTCACCGCTCTTGACGGACACAGAATTGCGATCGTCAACTATACGCTCGACAACGACTACGGCACATTTGATGCGGTTGTTATAGGAAAGACACTCAATGAGATCGCAAAGATCTACGCAGCTGAGAAAGAAGATTCTTCAGAGAAGACAAGGATCTCACTTTCGGACAAGCAGATCAAGTTTGTTAACAGCCAGACGACCATCATCTCCAGAACGGTCGAAGGCAAGTACTATAACATCAAGCAGATGATAGCCGGTGATTTCGACACTATCCTCAGGATCAACAAGAAAGATTTCCTTGATTCGATCGAGAGAGCTTCCCTTCTTATCAGGGAAACAGATCGCAGGCCTGTTGTTATCGGCATCGGCGAGGAGAGCATCGAGCTCAAGATCACGACCACACTCGGATCCATGAATGAGATCGTACCCGTTGAGATGGAAGGAAATGAATTCCTCATTGGCTTCAATCCCAAGTTCATCATTGAAGCGCTCAGGGTTATCGATGACGAAGTTATCGAGGTTAAGCTTGTGAGCAGCAAGGCGCCCATGAAGATTGAGGCGGGCGACGGTTCTTATCTGTACCTGATCCTTCCTGTTAATATAGGAGTTTAATTCAGAAAGGTTTTACCCTTGTGAGTTTAGGGCGGAAAAGTCTGAGCGGTGAACCGCTTAAAAAGAGGTTTTAACATGGATAGCAGCATTTCTATAAGGGATGAGTTTATAAAACTCGGGCAGGCCATGAAGCTTGCGGGATTAGTCGGCAGCGGAGTGGAAGCAAAGATCCTTATCGAAGAGGGACAGGTCAGTGTCAACGGTGAAAAAGAGACCAGACGCGGGCGCAAGCTGTACAAAGGTGACTCTTTCTCATACAAAGGAAACAAAGTCACCGTTGAGTAAGCAGAGTAACAGGTAGTCAGATCACCGCGGAAACGCTTTGGTTCCCGGTGACAGGAAAATCATGAAGATAAAAAGACTGGAACTTTCAAATTTCAGAAACTACGAGTCGCTGTGCGTCGATTTTTCCGACAATGTAAATATCCTCTACGGAGACAACGCAGCCGGGAAGACAAACATACTCGAGGCCATATACATGTGTGCGACGACGCGCTCTCAGCGCCAGAGCAAAGAAAAAGACATGATAAGGTTCGGGTGTGAAGAAGCACACCTCAGGATGATAGCAGCAGATGAGATCACACAGAGGCGCATTGATATGCAGCTCTCCAGGTCAAAGGCGAAGGGAGTTGCACTTGACGGGCAACCTCTTGTGAGAGCCGGACAGTTATTTGGGCTTTTGGGGATCATCTCGTTTTGCCCGGATGATCTTTCGATGATAAAAGCAGGACCTGCCGAACGCAGGCGGTTCCTCGACATGGAAGCAAGTCAGATTGACAGGCTTTACATGCACAATCTCTCGTCTTACAACAAGGTTCTCGCGCAGCGCAACAATCTGCTCAAACAGGTATCCCTTAACAAAGAACTCCTCGGGACGCTTGATGTATGGGATGAACAGCTTGTTGAGTACGGTTCTTATCTGATCGAGAAAAGAGCCGAGTTTACGCAGAAGCTTGAAGAGATCGCCAAACCGGTTCACAGGGCGGTGTCCGGAGAAAAAGAGGACATAAAACTCATCTACACGCCGGACACATCAGTGAGAGATTTTAAGGACAAGCTGTTTTTCGGAAGAGACAGGGATATAGCGTCCACATTCACAACAGTCGGACCGCACAGGGACGATCTCGAGTTTGAGATAAATGGCAAAAACGCGCGAACCTTCGGTTCGCAGGGACAGCAGAGAACAACAGCCCTCTCCATGAAGCTGGCAGAGATAGAATTGGTCAGACAGGTCAGCGGCAAAGCGCCGATCCTTCTGCTCGACGATGTTCTTTCGGAGCTTGACAGAAACCGTCAGACACAGCTGCTCGGGTTCACGCAGGGAGTACAGACCTTCATCACCTGCACGGGTCTTGAAGAATTTGTGATGCAGAGGACCGGTATCAACAAAGTGTACAAGGTCGGGGAAGGTACATTATCCTGACAGTTATAAAAGATTACATCTTAGAAAACCAAGTCAAGAGTTCAGCGGTAAACCGCCCCCGCATTAAAAATGGCCGGGATGCGGAAAACCCTGTATCTAAAGAGGAGACAGTATGAGTGACAACAATTACGGTGCAGATCAGATCCAGATCCTGGAAGGACTGGAAGCTGTAAGAAAGAGACCGGGTATGTACATCGGAAGTACTTCGGCGAGAGGACTTCACCACCTGGTTTACGAGATCGTTGACAATGCGATTGACGAGGCGCTGATGGGCTTCTGTCATACTATCGATGTTTCGCTTAATAACGACGGATCGGTGACCGTTATCGATGACGGTCGCGGTATCCCCGTTGAGATCAACAAGAAAAAGGGCATCTCAACAGTCGAGGTCGTATTTACGATCCTTCATGCCGGCGGCAAGTTCGGCGGTGGAGGATACAAGGTTTCCGGCGGACTTCACGGTGTAGGTGCGTCTGTAGTTAACGCGCTTTCCGAGTGGCTCGAGGTTACGGTAGAGCGTGACGGCAAGAAATATCAGCAGCGTTACGAGTACGGCAAGACCGTCTACCCCTTAAAAGAAGTGGGTGATTCGGACCGTACGGGTTCGACTATCACTTTCCTCCCCGACAAGAGTATCTTCGAGGAGACAGTATTTGATTATAACGTACTTAAGCAGCGTCTTCGTGAGATGGCTTTCCTTACAAAGGGCATCAAGATCATCCTTCGCGACTGCCGTGAGGGCAAGGAGCAGATTAAGGAATTCCACTACGAGGGCGGTATCAAGGAGTACGTTGAATATCTCAACAAGAACCAGACGGTACTTTACCCCAACGTTATCTACTGCGAGGGACAGAAGGGCGATGTTTATGTCGAAGTCGCTATGCAGCACAACGACGGCTACAACGAAGGCTGCTACAGCTTCGTAAACAACATCACGACTCCCGAAGGCGGAACTCATTACACGGGATTCAAGAATGCGCTTACAAAAACCTTTAACGATTATGCGCGCAACATGAAGATGCTCAAAGACAACGAGGAAAACCTCGTCGGCGAAGATATCCGTGAGGGTATGAGCGCGATCATCAGCATCAAGATCCCCGAACCGCAGTTTGAGGGTCAGACAAAGCAGAAGCTCGGAAACTCCGAGGCACGAAGCGCAGTTGACAATGTTGTGAGCGAGCAGCTCACATATTTCCTTGAGCAGAACCCCACGGTTGCCAAGACGATCATCGAAAAAGCACTTCTTGCACAAAGGGCACGCGACGCGGCGCGCAAAGCGCGCGATCTGACACGCCGTAAGACGGCGCTTGAAGGCATGAGCCTTCCCGGAAAGCTCGCGGACTGCTCTGACAAGGATCCGAAGAACTGCGAGATCTTCATCGTCGAGGGAGACTCCGCCGGCGGCTCCGCAAAGAGTGCGCGTAACCGTGCAACACAGGCGATCCTTCCGCTTAGAGGCAAGATTCTCAATGTTGAAAAATCCCGTCTTGACAAGATCCTTGCCAATGCGGAGATCCGTGCCATGATCACGGCGTTCGGAACAGGTATTTCGGATGATTTCGATATAGAAAAGCTTCGTTACAACAAGATCATCATCATGACCGATGCCGATGTCGACGGCGCGCACATCAGCACACTGATGCTCACGTTCCTCTACAGGTTCATGCCGGAGCTCATCAAACAGGGTCATGTGTACCTCGCTCAGCCCCCGCTTTACAAGCTCGAGCGTAATAAGCAGGTTTGGTACGCCTACAGCGACGAAGAGCTCAGCAACATAATCAAGGAAGTCGGCCGTGACAACTCGAACAAAGTCCAGCGTTACAAGGGACTCGGTGAGATGGATGCGGAGCAGCTCTGGGATACGACCATGGATCCCACAAAGAGGATACTTCGTCAGGTAGTCATGGACGAGGACAATCCCGCCGAGGTCGATGTTACGTTCAACACCCTCATGGGTGACAACGTAGAGCCCAGACGTGAGTTCATCGAAGCAAATGCGAAGTTTGTAACCAATCTTGATATAACCTGATTATCCGGAGGGAAAAATGGAAGACAATATTTTCGACCAGGTCAGACCGGTGGACCTGAAAGAAACGATGGAGACATCTTACATAGATTATGCGATGTCTGTCATTGTGTCGCGTGCGCTGCCTGATGTGCGGGACGGTTTGAAACCCGTACAGAGACGTATCCTGTACGCAATGAAGGAACTCAATAACGGACCCGACAAGCCGCATCGTAAATGTGCGCGTATCGTCGGCGATACAATGGGTAAATATCACCCTCACGGTGACAGCTCGATATACGGAGCGCTCGTTAACCTCGCGCAGGACTGGTCGACGCGTTACCCCTTGGTTGACGGCCACGGAAACTTCGGTTCCATGGACGGCGACGGCGCAGCCGCAATGAGGTACACGGAGGCCCGCCTCAGCAAGATCTCGATGGAGATGCTTGCCGACATCGACAAAGACACCGTTAATTTTGTTCCCAACTTTGACGAGACGGAGAAAGAACCCACCGTTCTTCCTTCGCGTATCCCGAACCTTCTTGTCAACGGAACGACCGGTATCGCCGTTGGTATGGCGACCAACATTCCTCCCCACAACCTCGGAGAGGTTATCGATGCAGTTGCGTATATGATCAACAACCGCATCAATGAGGACAGAGAAACAGAGATCGAAGAGATCCTTAAGATCATAAAGGGACCCGACTTCCCGACGGGCGCAACGATCCTCGGAATGCGCGGTATCGAGCAGGCCTACAGGACCGGCCACGGCAAGATCCGCGTTCGTGCCGTGACAAACATCGAGCCGATGCAGAACGGCAAGAACATGATCGTTGTAACGGAGCTTCCATATCTCGTTAACAAGGCACGTCTCATCGAGAAGATTGCAGAGCTCGTTAAGGAGAAGAAGATCGACGGCATCACGGAACTTCGTGACGAGTCAGACCGCGAAGGAATGAGAGTCTGCATTGAGCTGCGACGTGATGTCAATCCGAACGTTGTACTCAATCACCTCTACAAGCATACACAGCTTCAGGACAGTTTCGGTGTGAACATGCTCGCGCTCGTTGACAACGAGCCCAAGGTGCTTTCACTCCTTGAGATCCTCAAGCTCTACATCCGCCATCAGGAAGATGTTGTTACGAGACGTACGAAGTACGATCTCAACAAGGCGGAAGAACTTGCTCACATCAAGGAAGGCCTCATCAAGGCACTCGATATAATCGATGAGATCATCGCCCTCATTAAAGCTTCGAAGAGCACGCAGGAAGCAAAGCAGGGACTTATAGAAAGATACGGATTCGATGACGTACAGGCTCAGGCCATCGTGGACATGAGGCTCAGGCAGCTGACAGGTCTCGAAAGAGAGAAGCTCGAAGCCGAATATGCGGATCTTATGGAAAAGATCAAAGAATACAAAGCGATCCTCGGAGACGAGAAGATCCTGCTTGCAACAGTCAGGGATGAGGTCGAAGAAATCGGCGGTCGCTACCGCGACGAGAGACGTACAAGCATCGGACATGATGAATACGATATCTCCATGGAAGACCTTATCCCCGATGAGGATACAGTCATCGCCATGACCAGACTCGGATACATCAAGAGGATGACGCTTGACAACTTCAAGAGCCAGCACCGCGGAGGCAAGGGAATCAAGGGAATGCAGACACTTGATGAGGACTTCATCGAAGAGCTCTTCATGACCACGAACCACCACTACATTATGTTCTTTACAAACAAAGGACGTGTGTACAGGCTTAAGGCCTACGAGATTCCCGAAGCATCGAGGACATCGCGCGGTACCGCGATCGTTAATCTTATAGAGCTTCAGCCGGATGAGCGTATCACAGCCACCATAACCGTCAGGGGTTACGATGACGACAGCTACCTCATCATGGCGACAAAGAACGGTATTGTTAAGACGACACGTCTTACGGAATACATCAATATCCGAAAGGGCGGACTTATCGCGATCACCCTTAGGGATGAAGACGAGCTGATCGGTGTTAAGTGCACGGATGCGCTTCAGGATGTGATGCTCGTGACCAAGTTCGGTATGGCGATCCGCTTCAACGAGACGGATGTCAGAGTAACGGGACGTCAGTCGATCGGTGTAATCGGTATGAACCTCGACGACGGGGACGAAGTTGTTGCAATGCAGCTCACTGCACAAGGCGAGTACCTGCTCACCGTTTCCGAGAAGGGTCTCGGAAAGCTCACTCCGATCAGCGAATTCAACCAGCAGCACCGTGGCGGCAAGGGCGTCAAATGCTACAGGATCATGGAGAAGAGCGGTAACCTCGTCGGTGCGAAGATCATCGACCAGGCAGGTCAGATCATCATCATGACCACCTCCGGAATCATGATCAGGCTTGAGATGAGCGATATCAGGATCATCGGACGTAACACCACGGGTGTTAAGCTCATGAACATCGATGCGGACAGTGATGTCAGAGTCGCAAGGTTCGCAAGAGTCCGCGAGACAGAAGAAGATGCCGAGACAAATGTAGCAAACGCAGGCGAGAAGGCAGCTGACAATGTGATCCCCGAGGGCGTGGACTTCGATGACGACGATTTTGACGATCCCGACAAGGCAGTCCTTCATGAGTCGGAAGACGAAGAAGGCGGGGACGCGACAGATGATGAATGATTCACATTTGTAAAACATACGGGTGACGGTATTCACCGTCACCCGTTGTGGTTTATTCTATTGATGTAAAAAGTGACGGATTCATCTGCTTCGTATGTATAAAATAACAAAATGGCGCCACCTGCCACGAAGAAACTTTCCGAAAACGCTCGCCAAGAGCGCTCGCGGTGATTTTTCGCTTCGCACCCCGCGTTCTTGTGAACGCTCGGTCGGAAAGTTTTTCGGTCGCGGTGTCGCTGAGTATGGAAATACAAAACATACGAGCAGATGAATCCTGTATACGAAACAGAACAAAAATAGTCTAAGAAGATGGAAGGATATGTCGTTCATATGAAAGAAATAGAATGTAAAAAAATCACAGAAGCGGTGAAAGGGCTCTGCCTCGCGGCGAATACAGTGCTCGGCGCGGATGTTGAGAACGCGATCAGGACAGCAGAGAAGGAGGAGACATCACCTCTCGGAAAGAAAGTGCTCGGACAGCTGACCGCCAATCTTGATATTGCGAAAAACGAGCTTATCCCGATCTGTCAGGATACAGGTATGGCCATCCTGTTTGTAAAAGTAGGACAGGAAGTGCACATAACAGGTGGAAATCTTACGGATGCGATCAATCAGGGCATCCGCGAAGGATACACCGAGGGCTACTTAAGGAAGTCAGTTGTTGCTGATCCCCTTGAAAGAGTCAATACGGGAGACAACACCCCCGCGATCATACATTACGACATCGTTCCCGGAGACAAGCTTGATATCATGCTCGCGCCCAAAGGCTTCGGAAGCGAGAACAAGAGCAAGCTCTACATGCTCACCCCAGCGGACGGAAGAGAAGGTGTTAAGAAAGCGGTCATTGATGCGGTCACAACTGCGGGACCCAACGCTTGTCCTCCCATGGTGGTCGGTGTCGGTATCGGCGGCGATTTTGAGAAGTGCGCGATCCTTGCGAAGACAGCACTCACTCGAGATATCACGACATTTTCAGAGAAAGAGCATATCAAAGAGCTTGAGATTGAGCTCACAAAAGAACTCAACGAACTCGGGATCGGACCCGGCGGAATGGGTGGTGTAACGACAGTGCTCGGCGTCAATATCGAAACATACCCGACGCATATCGCGGGGCTGCCTGTAGCGGTGAACATATGCTGTCACGTGAACCGACATAAAAGCGTGACGCTGTGAATCCAGCAGGTAATAAAAAAGGGCGGAAAAGTATTGGTTTGGAAGCGAATATTAAAAAGTCTTCGAAATCAAGAACGAACGGCGGAAAAACAATAATTTAAAAGGTTTGCTGGGATGAATGAAAAATCATTAAAAGAAAGACATAGGAAAATGAGGATCCTTCTAAGGGTCCTTATTGTGGTTTCAATAGTGTTTGCATGGGGACACTCTATGATCCCGGCGACGGAATCGTCCGAAGAGAGCGGTTTTGTGCTTGAGCTGTTAAGGCCGGTTCTCAGCGTGTTCCTTCCCGAAGATATGATCACTGGGCTTTTTGTCAGGAAGCTTGCTCACTTCTGCGAATACACGCTTATGGGTCTTGAGATGAGCGCGTATGCAGCGTTTATTATTCGTACAAACAATGTAACCTTCCGCGAAGAAGCAGACAAAACAGATAAAAAGACTCATAGAAAGCAAACACTTCGCTTGGCGATAAACACCGTTTTTTGTGGTCTTGCGGTAGCGTTTATCGATGAAACGATTCAGATCTTTTCTCCCGGTCGGGGACCCGAGATAGCAGACGTCTGGCTTGATATGGGCGGATTTGTCTGCGGGGGAATGATCATAGTATTGATAAGTCTTATAAAAGTGAGATGCATCAAAAGAAAATATCAAGAAAATATATCCGATGGTTGTACTTGACGAGCAATCAATACGTGAGATAATATAAAAGATAGATATTGCGAAGAAAGTCGCAAGCGTGACTGGCAGAAAACCGGTCAAACCCAAACAAAAAGAAAAGAGGAAAGAAAATGAGAAGAAATTCTTTATTCAGTCACAGTGAAGAACAGGTACTCAATCTGTTATGGGAAAAAGGAGAACCTTTGTCTATAGTAGAGATTGAGGGTTTATGTGTAAAAGAAAAACTTAGCCGCGTGACGATTTTTAAGGCCGTTCAGACATTGCTCGATGCCGGTCTTTTGGCTGTTAACGGGTTCGCCAAATCGACTAAGACATATGCCAGAAGATTTGTCCCTGCCATAACAAGAGAGCAGTATGCAGCAATGGTATTGGAAGAAAAAGGTTATTCGGCTAAAGATATGGGAAATATCGTAGTGGCAATGCTTGGATCCGGAAAGTCCGGAAAGATCAGTAAAAAAACGAGCGAAAAAGCCATCAAAGAGTTGGAAGATATTATCAGTCAGCTTAAGAATACCGAGAAGTAAGCTGATAAGCAGTTTTTTAAGGGACATGGGAGAAAAATAATATTGTTTTTGGTTAGCATGACAAGGTTTGTTATCCCATTAGAGTTTTCCTGGACAAGGTTGTTCAGGTGTGTGAGGTATAAATTCGGTCATGCTTTTTTTATGAGAGAGATTCCGTTTTAAAAACATACAGTTGAGGTTAGTGAGAAAGCAACGAAAAGAAATAGGAGGTAACCAATCCCATGAGCAAAGGTGGTCGTCAGTGTTTGTTTTTGACAATGTGTTTACTTCTTTTTCTATTTGTTGGTTGCAGTACAGACAAAACAAATGAAGTAGAGGTAGCAGATGCCGCAATCAAATATGATGAAAACATGGAAATTTACTATGAGGATTCATCCTCCGGAAAATTGATAAGAACAGAAATACAATTAAGCGAAGAGAAAAAAAGAGAATTAATAGATCAACTTTCTCCGTATGAAGATAAGCTGTCATATAACGTAATAAAAAAAGAATTTTTATATTGTTACGTTATAAAGCTCAATGAGAATACGACTCTTCAGATTGATGGTGAGTGTGAATATTCTGATGATGGAAAAATAACATATATGTTTGTAATGCAGAAAAATAAAAAACCGGCTTTTATACAAGGGGTTTATATCGATTATTCCATTATTGATATTCTTAAGAACGGAAAGGATACAGATGAATCCTTAACATATAGCCAAGAGAACAAAGTCTCGTTTGAGGACATTGTAAAAAACAGCAATGTTGCGATTGTAGGAGAATACATTGAAACAATTGATTATGAGCAGTACTCGGAAGCTAGGTTTAAGGTAAAAGAATGCCTATACGGTGATGTTGATGAAGAAGAAATATATCTTTTTATAAATCATGCGGTTAGTTATGTGAGCGAGATAGATTACACCTATGAGCACAACAGAAAGCAGTATATAGAGGGATGCGAGTATATTCTTGTAGTGGAAAAAAACGAATCAATTATGTATGATCATGATCGGTTCGCTTTGCAAACAGATTTGTTCTTAAGTGAAGAATACGGCCAGTACACACTGTATTCAAAGCCGATAGCGGTTCCGGATAATATGGATATAAAAGAGTATATAAGTTCCCTTTATTATTCTGTTCCAAGAGAAGAAAAAACCCGGAAAAACTCGGAAGAATACAACGATTTAATAGAACAGTTAGTGGCGGAATCAAAAATAATAGCTGTTGTTAATATCAACAGGATCGAAACAGAGGGTAGACTGCATAACGGAAATACATACAGGTGTACAATAGAAGAATTTATTAAAGAAGCCAAAATAAATACATATGACGACGGAACTATTCTGATTGTTATTGAAAAGGGCCTTGTAGAAGCCGGTAATAGGTATATTCTGGGACTTGATCCGGTGGAAGAAAACTCGTTGATATATATGCAAAGTGTAAAGAACGGGGTGTGGCCGGAAGAATCCGAAATAAAGAAAATGATCATAAAAAAACAACAAGAGTAAAGCATGGCGCGAAAGGAGATTCTGCATATAAATGTAAATA